>NZ_LIRJ01000250.1 GCF_001419745.1 Streptomyces silaceus
CCCCTTCGCCGCCCCGGTCCCCCTGTCCGTGCTGGCCGCGCTCCCCGCGGAGCCCGAGCCGCCCTCCGAGCCCGACACGTCCGCCGGCCCGTCCTGACCTCCGCACGTCCCCGTTCGACCACCACCGCACCCTTGGAGCACTCATGAACAGCAATGCCTCCTGGAGCACCGCCCGCCCGTGGCGCGGCATCATGGTCGCCACCGCGCTGCCTCTGCGCGACGACCTCTCGATCGACTACGACGCCTACGCCGACCACGTGCGCTTCCTCATCGACGGCGGCTGCGACGGCGTCGTCCCGAACGGCTCGCTCGGCGAGTACCAGACGCTGACCCACGAGGAGCGCGTCCGCGTGATGCGGACCGCGGTCGAGGCGGCGGGCGACGGCGCCCGTGTCATGCCGGGCGTCGCCGCGTACGGCAGCGCGGAGTCCGCGCGCTGGACCGAGCTGGCGGCCGAGGCGGGCTGCGGCAGCGTGCTCCTGCTGCCGCCGAACGCGTACCGGGCCGACCACGCGGCGGTGCGCGCCCACTACGCCGAGGTCGCCTCGGTGGGCCTGCCGGTGGTCGCGTACAACAACCCGATCGACACCAAGGTCGACCTGGCGCCCCCGCTCCTGGCCGAGCTGCACGCGGCCGGGCACGTCGTGGCCGTCAAGGAGTTCAGCGGCGATGTCCGCCGGGCCTATGAACTGGCCGAGCTGGCGCCCGAGCTGGATCTGCTGGTCGGCGCCGACGACGTGCTGCTCGAACTCGCCGTCGCGGGCGCGGTGGGCTGGGTGGCCGGCTACCCGAACGCCTACCCCGTCTCGTGCGCCGAGCTGTACCGCGCGGCGACCTCCGGCGATCTGGAGCGGGCTCTGCCCCTGTACAAGTCGCTGCACTCGCTGCTGCGCTGGGACTCCAAGATCGAGTTCGTGCAGGCCATCAAGGTGTCCATGGACCTCGCCGGGCGCCACGGCGGTCCGACCCGCCCGCCGCGGCTGCCCCTGACGGGGGCGGCGGAGCAGGCGGTGCGGTCCGCGTCCGAGAAGGCCGTCGCCGACGGCCACCACTGAGGGGAGGCCATCACACGATGCGTACGCGCCACGTCTTCCACGCCGTCGACTCCCACACCGAGGGAATGCCGACGCGGGTCGTCACCGGTGGCGTCGGGGTGATCCCCGGGGCCACGATGGCCGAGCGTCGGCTGCACTTCATGGAGCACTCGGACCATCTCCGCACGCTCCTCATGCACGAACCGCGCGGCCACTCCGCGATGAGCGGCGCGATCCTCCAGCCGCCCACGCGCCCCGAGGCCGACTACGGCGTCCTGTACATCGAGGTCTCCGGCCTGCTGCCGATGTGCGGGCACGGCACGATCGGGGTGGCCACCGTCCTCGTGGAGACGGGGATGGTCGCGGTGACCGAGCCCGTCACGCGGGTCACCCTGGACACTCCGGCGGGCCTGGTCGCCGTCGACGTCCACGTCTCCGACGGCGTCGCCGAGTCGGCGTCCTTCACCAATGTGCCCGCGTTCTGCGTGGGCCTGGACCACAAGGTGGCGGTGCCGGGCCTCGGGACGGTCACGTACGACCTCGCGTTCGGCGGAAACTTCTACGCGTTCGTCGAACTCGACGCCCTGGGGCTGCCGTTCGAGCTCGGCCGCAGGGACGAGCTCCTTGCGGCGGGTCTCGCGATCATGGAGGCCGTCAACGCCTCACCGGACCGTCCCGTGCACCCGGACAAACCCGAGATCGCCGGGCTCAAGCACGTCCATCTGACGGCCCCCGGCTCCGACGCGCACCACTCGCGGCACGCGATGGCCATCCACCCCGGCTGGTTCGACCGCTCGCCGTGCGGCACCGGCACCTCCGCGCGCATGGCGCAGCTGCACGCGCGCGGTGAGCTGCCGCTGGGCCGCGACTTCGTCAACGAGTCCTTCATCGGGACCCGGTTCACCGGCCGCCTCATCGAGGAGACGACGGTCGGCGGGGCCCTTGCGGTCGTCCCCCGCGTGACCGGGCGCGCCTGGATCACAGGCACCGCCCAGTACTTCCTCGACCCCGACGATCCCTTCCCCGAAGGATTCCTCCTGTGAACACAGCCCACTCCACGGTCGTCTCGCGCAATCCGGCGGACCCGTCCGACGTCGTCGTGGAGACAACCCTGTCCGGCGCCTTCGCCACCGTCTCCGCGGTCGAGGAGGCCCGTGGCGCCCAGGCCGGCTGGTCGGACGGCGGCGCGGCCGCGCGGGCCGCCGCCCTCGGCGCGGTCGCGGACGGCATCGAGGCCGCCGCGGGGGAACTGGCCGCGCTCGCCGTGCGCGAGGTGGGCAAGCCGGTGGCCGAGGCCCGCGCCGAGGTGGCGCGGTCCGTCGCGATCTGGCGGTACTACGCCCAGGCGCCCTACGACGCGATCGGCTCCGTCCACGAGGCGGCCGCCGGGGCGGGACTGCTGATCACCCGCCGCAGACCGCATGGGGTCGCAGGCCTGATCACGCCGTGGAACTTCCCCTACGCCATTCCCAGTTGGAAGGCGGCACCGGCCCTCGCGGCGGGCAACTCGGTCGTCCTCAAGCCCGCGCCGGAGGCCACGGCGTGCGCACTGCGGCTCGCCGAGATCGTCCAGCACGCGCTGCCCGCCCGGGTGTTCACCGTCGTCCCCGGTGGGGCGGGCGAGGGCGAGGCGGTCGTGTCGACCGCGGACGTCGTGTCCTTCACCGGGTCCACGCTCGCGGGCCGCACGGTCGCCCGCGCCGCCATGGCGCGGGGAGTTCCCGTCCAGGCCGAGATGGGCGGGCTCAACGCGGCCGTCGTGCTGCCCGACGCGGACATGGCCCAGGCGGCCGCGCACATCGCGGGTGCACTGGCCGGTTACGCGGGCCAGAAGTGCACCGCCACCAGCAGAGTGATCGCCGTGGGCGCCGCGTACGACCCGTTGCGGGAGGCTCTCGTGGCGGCCCTGCGGGACCTGCGCGTGGGCGATCCGTCCGACCCGTCGACGGTGTGCGGCCCGCTCATCGGCGAGGCGGCCCGCGAGCGGGTGCGCCGGGCACGGGCCGGGCTGCCCGACGTGGCGGAGGCACCCGTGCCCGACGGCGACAGCGGCTGGTACACGGCACCGGCCCTCGTGGAGAAGGTCCCGCACGAACACCCGCTGCTGCGCGAAGAGGTCTTCGGGCCGCTTGCCGCGCTGCTGCCCGCCGACGACCTGGAGCACGCGGTGCGGATCACCAACTCCGTGCCGTACGGCCTCGTCACGTCCGTGCACACCGCATCGCTCGACCGCGCCCTGCACGGCCTGGACCGGTTGGACACCGGCATGATCCGCGTCAACGCCCCGACGACCGGCGTCGACTTCCATCTGCCCTTCGGAGGCGCCAAGGATTCGAGCATCGGACCACGCGAACAGGGCCGCGCCGCCCTGGAGTTCTACACCGCGGGCCGTACCTATACGTTGTCTCCTGCACGCCCACCTGCAAAGACAACGTGACATTGTACGCTGGTGATCCGCTCGGCCACGAGGGCGCGGGGCGCAGGCACGAAGGGAACACCACCGCCATGGGCCACCTGTCTCAGCGCGACCTCATCACGACCCGGGAGCGTCTGCGCGACCAGGTGGCGAACGCCCTGCGGGCGGCCCTGATCTCCGGTGAACTCAAGCCGGGCGAGGTCTACTCCGCGCCCGCGCTCGCCGAGGACCTCGGGGTCTCGGCGACCCCGGTGCGCGAGGCGATGCTCGACCTGGCCCGCGAGGGCATGGTCGAGCCCGTCCGCAACAAGGGCTTCCGGGTCACGGAGGTCAACGAACGCGACCTCGACCAGTACACGGAGATCCGCGCCCTCATCGAGGTCCCCATGATCGGCCTGGTCACCCGGACCGCCGCCCGCGAGGACCTGGAGGCGCTGCGCCCGGTCGCCGAGGAGATCGTGCGGGCCGCCCGCGCGCACGACCTGATCGCCTATCTGGAGGCCGACCGGCGGTTCCACCTCTCGCTGCTGGCGCTGTCCGGCAACGACCGTCTCGTGGAGACCGTCGGCGATCTGCGCAAGCGCTCGCGGCTGTACGGCCTGACCGGTCTGGACGAGCGCGGCGAACTGCTGCCGTCGGCCGAGGAGCACCTGGAGCTCCTCGACCTGATGCTGGCCGGGGACGCCAAGGGCGCCGAGAAGTGCATGTCCCGCCACCTGGGACACGTACGCACGCTGTGGGCACAGGGCGACCAGGACAAGGCGCCGGCCAAGGGTGCCCGCAAGCGGCAGCTCGGCGCGGCGCGCTGAGGCGGTCCGCCACGTCGGGCCGACCGCCCTTCGCACCCGAACTCCTCACTCCTGACGGCTCACTGAGTGGCCGTCAGGAGTGATCGGTCTTCCACTCGTGGGCGAGTACCGCCCACACCTGCTTGTCGTACCGTGCCCCCTCGAACGGCCAGGCCTCGCGCCGCACGCCTTCGAGCGTCATGCCGAGCCGCTCGGCGACCGCGGAGCTGCGGTCGTTGTCGGCGCGGCAGTGCCACTCCGCGCGATGCATCCCGCGTACGGTGAACGCCCAGTCCAGCAGGGTGCGGCACGCCTTCGTCACCAGGCCGTGCCCCTCGCCGCCCGGCTCGGTCCAGCAGCCGACCTCGCAGACGCCCATGGCGGCGTCGAAGTCCGTGAACATGACGCCGCCGACCAGCGTGCCGTCGCGCCAGATGCCGTAGAGGCGGCCGCCGTCCGCGGCCTGGCGCTCGCCGTACCGGCGCAGCGTGCCGCGCGCGCCGTCGACGCCCTCGGTGACGAACCCCGCCCCGACCCACGGCCTGATGTGCTCGCGCGCCCGGTCCAGATGGGCGGCGAACTCTTCGGCGTGCCAGGACTCCAGCGGGCGCAGACAGGCGTCGTCCCGCAGCGGCAAGGAGAACAAGGTGACCCCACATTCACACAACACTTGTTATGACTATGTACGGTAGCAGCATGCCACGTACCAAGGGTGATCACGAGGCGCGTCGTCGCGACGTCTCGGAGGCGGTCTGGCGGGTGATGGCCACGCGCGGCTTCGGCGGGCTGACCCTGCGGGCCGTCGCCGCCGAGCTCGACGCCACCACCGGCCTGCTCACGCACTACTTCCCCACCAAGCGCGACCTGGTCCGGTACGCGCTCGACCTGCTGGCCGAGCGCACCGCCGCCCGCCCCCGGCCCACCGGCGCGGACGGCCTGTCCGCCGTACGGGCCGCCCTGCTCGGCATCCTGCCGCTGACCGCCGAGGCCGCCGCGAGCAACCGCATCTGGGTCTCCTCCTGGGACACCGCGCTCGCGGACCCGGCGCTGAGCGACGACTACGCGGGCAAGTACGCGCAGAGCAGGGCGAAGCTGCGGGACCTGGTCGCCACGGCCCAGCGGCTCGGCGAGCTGCCCGCCGGCGACCCGGAGCGCATCGCCGCCGGCGCCCAGTCCTTCGCGCTCGGCCTCGTCGTCCAGTCCCTGTTCGCCCCGGAGACCTTCACGCCCCAGCACCAGGCGGAGCTGCTGGACGACTACCTGACGTCACTGGCCGGGTGACGGCACCGCCGGCCGCCCTCGCGCCGACGGACGTCATCGGCCGGGCCGTGACCCTGGTGCGATGATCTGAATGGTGGTTCACTTCTTGCATGGCCTACCGCAAGACCCCTGCCGAGCTCCAGCGCCTCGAAGCCACCCGGGAGCGTCTCGTCGCCCGCGCGACCGAGGTCGTCGCCGAGGTGGGCTGGGCCCAGGCGTCGGTGACCGCGGTCGCGGACTCGGCCGGGATCGCGGCCGGTTCGGTGTACCAGCACTTCCCGTCCAAGGCGGCCCTCGCCGTCGAGGTGTTCCGGCGCGCCGCCGGACGTGAGGTCGCGGTGCTGGACGAGGTCTTGCACGGCCCCGGCACCCCGGTCGAGCGGATCGGCCGCGGCATCGAGGTCTTCGCGCGCCGCGCCCTGGAGAACTGCGGCCTGGCCTACGCGCTGCTCGCCGCCCCCGCCGAGCCCGCGGTGGGTGCCGAGCGGCTGGAGTTCCGGCGCCGCTACCGGGCGCTGTTCGCCGAGGTCGTCCGCGAGGGCATGGCGACGGGGCTGCTGCCCGACCAGGACGGCGAGATCACCGCGGCGGCGCTCACCGGCGCGATCGGCGAGGTCCTCGTCGACCCGCTCGGCGGCCCCGGCGCCGACACCGCCGACGGACGCACCACCGACGAGCTGCTCGCCGAACTGACCGCCATGGCGCTGCGCTGTGCGGGCGCGCCGCCCGCCTGACCGCCGCCCGACCGCCCCTCTCGGAGGAGACCCCATGACCGCGACGTCCGCGACTCCCGCACCGCAAGCGCCTCTCGCGCCCCCCGCGCCGGCCGGCCGCCCCACCGCCGAGACCCACGAAGTGACCAACCAGGCACCGCCGTTGACGGGTCACGACGTCGCCGACGACCCGGTCCTCATCGAGGGAGTCCGCCGCGAGGGCGCCGCCTGGTGCCTGGACGACCTGCACCGGATAGGCCGCCGCACGGGCAGCGAGGAGGTCCAGCGCTGGGCCGACGAGGCCAACCGTCACGAGCCGGAGCTGCGCACCCACGACCGCTACGGCCACCGGGTCGACGAGGTCGACTTCCACCCGGCGTACCACGCGCTGATGGACGTGGCGATCAGCGAGGGGCTCGCGGGCAGCGCCTGGGCGGACGACCGGGCCGGCGCGCATGTGGCGCGCGCCGCCGGGTTCATGGTGTGGAGCAGCGCCGAGTCCGGCCACGGCTGCCCCGTCTCGATGACGTACGCCGTGGTCCCCGCCCTGCGCCACTCCCCCGACCTGGCCAGGACGTACGAACCGCTGCTCACCAGCCGCGTCTACGACCCCGGGCTGCGCGCCCCCGCCGACAAGCGCGGTCTGCTCGCCGGGATGGGCATGACGGAGAAGCAGGGCGGCACCGACGTGCGCGCCAACACCACCACCGCCGTCGAACAGGCCGACGACACCTGGCGGTTGCGGGGGCACAAGTGGTTCACCAGCGCGCCGATGAACGACCTCTTCCTGGTCCTGGCGCAGGCACCGGGCGGACTCTCCTGTTTCCTCGTGCCGCGCGTGCTGCCCGACGGCAGCCGCAACACCTTCCGCATCCAGCGGCTCAAGGACAAGCTCGGCAACCGCTCCAACGCCAGCAGCGAGCCCGAGTTCGACGACACGGTCGCCTGGCTCGTCGGCGCCGAGGGCAAGGGCGTGCGGACCATCATCGACATGGTGACCATGACGCGGCTCGACTGCGTGCTCGGCTCCGCCGCCGGTACCCGTGCGGCGCTCGCCCAGGCCGCCCACCACGCGCGTCACCGTTCGGTGTTCGGCGCCAAGCTGATCGACCAGCCGCTGATGCGCAACGTGCTCGCCGATCTCGGTCTGGAGTCCGAGGCCGCGACCACGCTCGCGCTGCGCCTCGCGGGCGCCGCCGACCGGGCCCAGCGCGGTGACGACGGGGAGCGGGCCTTCCTCCGGCTGGCCACGGCCGTCGGCAAGTACTGGGTGTGCAAGCGGCAGCCCGCGGCGGTGGCCGAGGCGCTGGAGTGCCTCGGCGGCAACGGCTACGACGAGGCGTCCGGCATGCCCCGCCTCTACCGCGACGCGCCCCTCAACGGCATCTGGGAGGGGTCCGGCAACGTCAACGCCCTCGACATGCTGCGGGCCCTGGCGCGTGAGCCCGCGTCGCTGGAGGCGTTCCGCGCGGAGATCGAGGCGGCCGCCGGCGCCGACCGCCGGCTGGACGCCGCCTGGCGGGAGTTGAGCGGTGAGCTGGTACTGACCGAGGACGCGCCGCTGCGGGCCCGCCGGGTGATCGAGCGTGCGGCGCTGGTGCTCCAGGGCGCGCTGCTCGTGCGGCACGCGCCGGCCGCGGTGGCCGACGCGTTCTGCGCCTCGCGCCTCGCCGGGGACCAGGGGCTCGCCTTCGGGACGCTGCCGCCCGGCAGCGACTTCGCGGCGCTGCTCGGGCGGCTGCCCGTCTGAAGTCCGCGCGCCGGGCCGTCCCGCGAGGGCGCGGCGGCGGGCCGGCGCGGGGTCAGTTCACGCCCCGGCTCCGTCCCGCCCAGTACGGCTCCCGCAGCTTGAACTTCTGGATCTTGCCGGTGGCCGTGCGCGGGATGGCGTCGCGGAACTCGACACTCGTCGGCGCCTTGTAGCCGGCGATCCGCTCCTTGCAGTGGGCGATGATGTCCGCCTCCCCGGCGCTCGCGCCCTCCGCGAGGACCACCAGGGCCTTGACCGTCTCGCCCCACTTCCCGTGCGGCACGCCGATGACGGCGACCTCGGCGACCGCCGGGTGGCTGAAGATCGTGTCCTCCACCTCGATCGACGAGACGTTCTCGCCGCCGGTGATGATGACGTCCTTCTTGCGGTCGGAGATGGTCAGGCGGCCGTCCGTCTCGTCGAGCGTGCCGCCGTCCCCGGTGTGGAACCAGCCGTCCTCCAGGGCGGCCTCGGTCTCCTCGGGCTTCTCCCAGTAGCCGTCGAGGACGACGTTCGAGCGGGCCAGGACCTCGCCCGCGTCGGAGACCTTCAGCGTGACCCCGAGCGCGGGAAGCCCCGCACGGGAGAGCTTGCGCGCCCGCTCCTCGGCGGGCAGGTCGGCGTCGGCGGCCCGGGTCCGGTTGAAGGTCAGCAGCGGCGACGTCTCGGTGAGGCCGTAGATCTGGGTGAACTCCCAGCCCAGTTCGGCCTCCACGCGCTGGATCATGCGGCTCGGCGGCGGGGCGCCCGCGCAGACGATCCGTACGCGGTCACGGCCCGGCACCTCGCCCTGCCAGGCCGTCGCCGCGTCGAGCACCGCGTTCCACACCGCGGGAGCGCCGCACATCAGCGTGACGCCGTGCTCGTCCACGCGGCGCAGGATCTCCGTGCCGTCGACCTTGCGGAGCACGATCTGCTGCGCGCCGAGCCCGGCCATCGCGTACGGCATGCCCCAGCCGTTGCAGTGGAACATCGGCAACGTGTGCAGGTAGACGTCGCGCTCCCACGCGCGGGTGTGGAGACCGAAGGTCAGCGCGTTGACCCAGATGTTGCGGTGGGTGAGCTGAACTCCCTTGGGGCGGGCGGTCGTTCCCGAGGTGTAGTTGATCGTCGCGGTGGCGTCCTCGTCCGGGTGCGCCCAGGGTCGCGGCTCGACGCCGAAGCGCATCAGCTCGGTCTCGGTCCGCTCGCCGAGGACGAAGCGGTGGCGCGCCTTGACGCCGGACAGCGCGTCGTCCAGCTCCGGGTCGACGAGCAGCACCGAGGCGCCGCTCTGCCGCACCACGTACTCGACTTCCTCGGGGGACAGCCGGAAGTTGACCGGCACGCAGATGCGGCCGCTCATCGGCACGGCGAACAACAGCTCAAGGAGGCGGGCGGAGTTGGGGCTGACGACCGCGACGCGCTCGCCCTCGCCGACGCCCAGCGCGTCGAACCCCGCCTGCCAGGCCCTGACCCGCTCGCCGAGGCGTCCGTACGTCGACTCCGGGACCGCCGGTCCCGGCTGCAGCGGCTCGTCGATCACGCCGGAATCGGCGGCGAAGCCCAGCTCCGCCCGGTCGAGGAAGTCCATGACCGTCATCGGTGTCCGCATCGCTCTCCCCTGTTGTGTGGTGTTGTCCGAAACCGCCGCTGGGCCGGGTCGGCCGTCGTCCGGTACTACCGTGCCCCATGCCGGCGACGGTCAGACGGTCGAACGCCAGGGAAATCCGTGGAGGGAACGCTCCCCGACTCGGCCCTTGGGGTGTCAGTCCACCCGCTGTGCCAGCACCTGGCCCGGCCACTGTCCGGAGAGGAAGCGGTCGGTGGGCGTGAAGCCGTTCCGCTCGTAGAACGCGACCAGTTCGCCTCCGCCGCCCGCCCAGCAGTCGACCCGCAGCAGCCGCACGCCGGCCCGACGGGTCTCCTCGACGGCGTGGGCCAGGAGTGCCGCCCCGACGCCCAGGCCGGCGTGCCGGCGGTCGGAGACCAGCAGCCGGACGTACCGCTCGGGTTCCCCGGCGGGCGCGATCGGCATCCGTGGGCTCGGGCCGTGGTCCAGGACCAGGGCGCCGACCGGCGTGCCGTCCAGTTCCGCGATGTAGGGGTCGTTGTCGGTCGTGTACCGCTCGACGCGCGACGGCCCGTCCGGTGTGCGCGAGAACGGCGTGGTGCCCCACTGCTCGGTGTTGCCTCGGCCGTTCATCCAGGCCACCGCCGCGTCGAGCATGCCCAGAACGGCCGGGGCGTCCGCCGGGCCGCCCTGCCTGATCCGCAGGTCGCGCGCGGCGCCGGTCATGACGGGCCCCCCGGGCCGATGCCCCACACCCGGATGAGCTGGGTGAGTTCCGCGTGGAAGAGCTTGTCCGGGCTCTTCGTCTGGGTGCGCAGGTGGCCGTAGACCTCCAGCGACACGAGTCCGTGCAGATGGCCCCAGATGCGCAGGGCGAGGGCGACGGCGGCGGGCGGCAGCTCCGGGAAGGCGGTGCGCACCTTGTCGAGGAGTCCGGGGTCGAAGTCCGACCAGTCGAACTCCTCGTCCTCGTAGAGGTGTCCGGCATGGGGCCAGGCGGCGGCCGCGAGTGCGGCGAGGCCCGTGCAGACGCGGCGCGCGGCGTCCGGGGCGGCGCCGCCCTCCGGGGCGCGGTAGCCGGGCACGGGGTCGCCGTAGATCAGCCGGAACCCCTCGGGGGCGGCCAGCGCCCAGGCGCGGAAGGCATCGGCCCAGGCGCGGATGCGGGCGGCCGGGTCGTCGGCGGGAGCGGCCTCCCAGGCGGCGTCCACGGCGTCGGCCAGGGCGGTGTACACGTCCTTGACGAGCGCGGTGACCAGGTCGTCGCGGGTGGCGAAGTAGCCGTAGAGGGCGTTGGCGGTCATGCCCATCTCGCGGGCGATGGCCCGCAGGGTGATGGCGTCGGGGCCGCCCGCGGCCATCAACTTCAGTGCCACGTCCTTGATTTCGGCCGTCGTCTCGGCCCGCAGCCGCTCGCGCCGCGCCGTGCTTCCGGTACTCGCCATTCGATCACTCTACAGCGTCACGTTCACTGACTGCCGTATCGAAACTATACGGCGTGCATTTCACTTCACACCGTATAGTCATGGCCGTGACGTCGCTCGCCGCACCTGCGGCCGAGCCGGCGCCACCCAGCCATGCCCGCATGAACAGGGGAGAACCATGCACATCGGAGTCATCGGAGCCACCGGAACCATCGGCAGCAGGGTCGTCGCCGAGGCGCTCGAACGCGGCCACCGCGTCACGGCGTTCAGCCGCGACGGCGCGCGGGCCGCGGCCGGCGAGCGGCGCGACGGCATCACCTGGGCGAGCCTCGACCTCTTCGACCCGGCGGCCGTCGCCGCCGCCCTGCCCGGCCTCGACGTACTGATCAGCGGATACCAGCCGGGCAACGCGGCCAAGGACTTCACGGACACCGTGACGCGCTCCATCGCCGACCCCACGGTCTACGCCACCGCGGCGCGGTCCCTGCTCAAGGCGCTGGAGAGCCGCCCCAGGACCCGGCTGATCGTGATCGGCGGCGCGGGCAGCCTGGAGGTCGAACCGGGGGTCGTGCACGCCGACTCGGACGAGATCGTCCACCGGAGCCTCGACGGGCTGGGGCTCCCCCGGGAGTACGCGGCGGCGGTGCGCGGCCATCGCGACGCGCTGAACGTCCTGCGTCTGTCGAACCGGCTGTGGACCTACTTCAGCCCCGCCGAGGAGATCTTCCCCGGCGAACGGACCGGCCGTTTCCGGATCGGCGGCGACCAGCAGGTCCTGGACTCCGAGGGACGCAGCCACATCTCGGCGGAGGACGCGGCCGTGGCGCTGGTCGACGAGGTGGAGTCGCCGCGCTTCGTCCAGCGGCGCTTCACGATCGGCTACTGAGCCACCAGCCGCCGGGCGAGCCGCCGCGTCACCGGACTCCCGGGCGGACCGGACCCTCCAGGCCGGCGATCGCCTCGTCCAGCCACGCCTTCTCCTCGACGGTCGTGGCGCGGGCGATGCGGAGCATGCCCTGGCGGAAGAGGTCCGGCGCCTCCTCGGCCCGCACCGGTTCGCCGTCGCGGTAGAAGAAGCTCGACGGGGTGTCGAGGAAGTCCTGCCGGCGCCGCAGGACCGCGGCCTGTTCCGCCCGGTCGGGCAGGTGGCGCAAGAACGCGAGCAGGGTGAAGAAGCGCTGCCCGTCCGTGATCTCGGCGTCCTTGGGATCACGGAGTCTGGCATGCAGGTCGGCGCGCCCGGCATCGGTGAGCGACAGGGTCCTGCGGGGCGCGGCACCGCTGCCGGGTTCGGTTCGCTGGTCGACCAGGCCCGCCTTCACCAGGCGGGTGATCGCCGGATAGAGCGCGCCGTCGCTGACCGGGCGGATGTGGCCGCTCAGGCTCTGGATGCGGGCCTTCAACTCGTATCCGTGCAGGGGCTCCTCGTAGAGGAATCCCAGAATCGACAGCTCCAGCATGTGCCGGACCACCCCTTCCCGCGCCACCCGTCGGACCCTTGCCCGCTCCGCGCCGCCATGTTATCTCTTTTCGCTGTACCTCTAATCGAGGTACAGCGGGAAGCGGTGGTCAGAGGGGGCGGTCATGGGGACGACGGAGCATCAGCACGGCTCGGTGGGGCATCGGCACGCGCTCGCAGCGCGGCGGGACACACCTGCGGCGCACCGGCGCAGGCTCGTGTCACTGGCGTATCCCGTCTACTTCGAGCTGCTCTCGGGAGTCACGGCCGGGGTCATCAACATGATCTGGGTGGCCCGGCTGGGCGGTGCGGCCGTCGCCGCGGTCGCCGTCGCCACGAACGTCGAGAACCTGCTGCTCGGCGTCGTCCTCGTCGCGGGGTCGGGCACGACCGTGCTGGTCGCGCGGGCCAGGGGCGCGCGGGACGGCGCGGCGGTGCGCTCGGCGGTGCGCGGCGGCTGGACCCTGTGGGCCCTCGTCACGCCGGTCGTCGCCGTCGGCGGCTTTCTGTGCCGCGAGCCCCTCGCCCGCCTGGTTCTCGGGGGTGGCGACGGTGCCGAACTCGCCCTCGCCACCGGCTACTTCTCCATCGCCCTGCCGGGGATCGCGGTGTTCTTCGCGACCAACGTCGTCGACGGCATCCTCAAAGGCGCGGGCGACACCCGTACCCCGATGCGGCTCGCGGTGCTCGCGAACGGGCTGATCCTGGTGCTGGACCCCGTGCTCATCCTCGGGTGCGGCCTCGGGGTGCGCGGCGCGGCGATCGCCACGGTGCTGGGCCGCTCGGCGGCGCTCGTCTGCGGCTTCGTCGCGCTGCGCCGCAACGCCGCGCTGCGCCGAGCGGCCGGTGCGGACCCCAGCCGGGGCGGCTCCCTCCTCGCCGACGCCCGCAGGACGGCGGCGACCGGGCTGCCCATGTCGGCCGACTTCGTCGCGCGGATGGCGGGTTCGCTGGCCCTCGTCGCCGTCGTCGCCCGGATCGGCGTCGACGAACTCGCCGCCTACGGCATCGCGACGAAGGCGACGTACGTCGCGACCATGGCCTTCTACGCCGTGCGCCAGGCCGCCGCCATCCACACCGCGCACCTGCTGGGCGCCGGGCGCGACGAACGACGGGCCGTGGGGCGACAGGCGGTCATCGTCGCCGCCGCGCTCGGCCTCACGGCGACGGTGCTCCTGCTCGCCGCCGCCCCGTGGATCATGCGGGCCTTCGGCGGCGAGGGCGAGGTGGCCGGGGCGGGAGCGCTCTACCTCCGCTGCCTGGGACCGTACTTGCTGCTGCTCGCCTGCTTCATCGCGCTGGGCGGAGTGTTCGAGGGCAGCGGCGCCTCCCCCGCCCTCGCGCGCATCACCGCGTGCGGCGTCGTGGCACAACTGGCGCTCGCGTACGCCATGTCGGGCTCGGGCCTCCCGGGCATCTGCGGCGCCATGGCGGTGTCCATGGCGCTGCAGTGCGCGGCGATCGCGGGGCTGTACCGGCGTGCCCCGCGTGCGGAGCACGCTCCTCCACAGCGGTGAACCATCAACAGCGGAAGACCGTCAACGGCGGGAGACCTTCAACGCCGGAAGCCCGTCAACGGCGGGGAACCATCATCAAGTTGTCCGGCTTGACGGTCACCACCGCCTGCGGACGGGGTGCCGAGGAGCCCGGCGCGAGGGTGAGTCCGGGCCGGCTCCGGGTGATCGTGGCGAGCACGATCAGGAGCTCCGTCCAGGCGAAGGCCTCTCCGATGCAGTTGCGGCGGCCGGCTCCGAAGGCGAGGAAGGAGCCGCGGGTGGCCGCGTCGGGGCGCTCGCTCCAGCGGTCGGGGTCGAAGCGGGCCGGGTGCGGGAAGACCGCGGGGTCGTGCTGGTGGAGGTAGGGGCTGTAGACCACGTCCGCGCCCTCGGGTATGCGGTGGCCGCCGAGGGTGAGGGTGCGGGTCGCGGTACGGGTGACCAGCCAGGCGGGCCCGTACTGGCGCATGGACTCCTGCAGGACGGCGCGGGTGTAGGTGAGTTGGTCCAGGTGCTCGTGGCGCAGGGGTCCGTCGCCGCCGCAGACGGTCTTGAGCTCCTCCTGGAGGCGGTGCCGTATCTCGGGGTTCTTGTCGATCTCGTAGAGCGCCCAGGCCAGGGTGGTGCTGGTGGTCTCGATGGCCCCGGTGAGCAGGGTGATGGCCTCGTCCTGGAGCTGGCGCCGGGAGAGGGGCTCGGGCGCCGTGAGCAGGGTGTCGAAGAGTCCGGTGTCCGGGGTGCCGGTGCCCGCGCCGGTGGTGCCGGTGGTGCCGACGTGCGGGCACTGCGCCGCCGCGGCCGGGACCTCGCCCTCACCCACGGCGTCAGCGGAGCCCTTCGCGGGGGCGGACTTCTGGGCGTCCAGGGCCGCCGTGCGATGGTCGATGGCCTGGTCGATGAGGCGGCGCAGCCGCGCCACGCGCTCGGCGTGGGCGCGGTTGGCGGGGAGCGGGAGCCGGTTGACCCAGCCGGGCAGGAGCGTCTGGCGGATGGTGCCCCGCATGATCGGCGGCATGAGCGCGAGGAAGTCGTCCTGCAGATGCGCCGGCAGGTCCGTACCGAACAGGGCGCCCAGGAAGGCCGCGAGGGTCAGCTCCGTCATGTCGGCGAGCGTGTCCCGGGGTTCGTCCTCCGGCCAGGAGTCGACGATCTCCCGCACCTGCTCGATCATCGCGTCGCCACGGGTGGCGATGTGGGCGCGGTTGAACATGGGCTGCATCAGACGGCGGTTCTTCATGTGCGTGTCGCCGTCGGCGACCGTGGCGAGACCGTCGCCGAAGAAGACGCGGAGCGCGTCGATGATGCGCCCGCCCTTAGCGTAGTCGGCGGCACCAGTGACCAGCACCTCCTTGGTGAGGGCCGGATCGGTCACGACATAGGCCGGGGTGCGGGCCAGCTGTATGCGCACCACTGGCCCGTGTTCGCGCAGTGAGTCCATGAACTGCAAGGGGCGTTGCGCGAGCCGGAGGCCGTGCCCGATCAGCGGGAGGGCGCCGGGCGCGAGGGGCGTCGGCACGGAAGCCGTGGAAGCGGAAGCAGAAGTAGAACCAGAAGTGGAAGCAGTGGGGGGAGCGGGGGTGGCAG
>NZ_LIRJ01000251.1 GCF_001419745.1 Streptomyces silaceus
CCCCTCCCTGGACCCCCGCCCGCCTGCCGCGGGCGTTCTCGCGGCAGGCGGGCGGGGGTCCAGGGAGGGGTCCGCGGTGAGGATGCGCTGGTGCAGGTGGCGCAGCGGTGGGGCGGGGTCGATGCCGAGGTCGTCGGCGAGCCGGGCGCGGGTGCGCTCGTAGTGGTCGAGGGCGTCGGCGGTGCGCCCGCATCGGTAGAGCGCGAGCATCAACTGCCCCGCCAGGCGCTCGTCGAGCGGGTGTTCCCGCGCCGTGCCGTGGAGGGCGGCGAGGAGTTGGGCGTGCTCGCCGAGCCGCAGCGCGATGTCGTTGCGGTCCAGCTCCGCGGAGAGCCGCTCCCGCTGGACGGTGTCGCGCAGCGCGTTGAACCACGGGGTGTCCACGGCCGCGAAGGGCTCCCCTCGCCACAGGGCCAGCGCCCGGTCGCACAGGTCCAGCGCGATGGCGTCGTCCTGCGCGGCGCGGGCCCGCGCGACGAGATCGCGGAAGAGGTTCAGGTCGACGGCGGCGGCGTCGACGGCCAGCCGGTAGCCGCCGGGCTCCTTGTCGATACGGGCGGCCGCCGCGGAGGCGTCCGCGCCGCCGAGGACAGAACGGAGCCGGGACAGATAGCTGTAGAGAGTGCCCCGGAAACGCGCCGGTGGCTCCTCGCCCCACACCCGCTCGCCGAGACGGTCCACCGGGACGACGCGGTTGGCGTCGACCAGCAGCGCGGCGAGGACGCTGCGCTGCCGGGCATGGCCGAGATCGGCCCGCTCCTCGCCCACCCGCATCTCGATGTCGCCCAGCACCGCGAACCACGCCACCTGCGCCACCTGCGCCCCCTGCTCCGACCGCCTCGCACTCCCGAGTGTTCGCCCGTGGCCATCGGTTCGCGGGGCGATCCGCGGCACGAGGCCGAAAAGCGATACAGGTGTGACCGGAGACACGCTCCTGCCCGCGACCGGCCCATTCAAGGTCCGCTCAAGGTCCCCGCAAAGTCGGCGGCGCACGCTGGAAGCAGCCGGGGGAAACGGGGGAACCAGCTGGTGTCCGGCGGGCCGACGCCTGCCGGACACCGGCCAGGGGGACGGGAGCACGGGACCATGTGAAGGCGCATACGAAAACGGTGCCGACCAGATTCCTGGTCGGCACCGTTCGCGCTCTGTGTCCGAGGGGGGACTTGAACCCCCACGCCCGATAAAGGGCACTAGCACCTCAAGCTAGCGCGTCTGCCATTCCGCCACCCGGACTAGGTGTCTGCCGCTCGGCGGGGTGTTCCCCGTGGCGACATGGACAACAATACCAAGGTTTCGGAGTGCCTTTCACCTGCGTATCCGCCCGTCGACCGTGGGATGCGCGGCACCCGACACCACCACGCCTACAGTCTCACCATGAGTGACGGGTTGATTACAGGAATGACCGGTGCGCTCGGCGAGGCGAAGGTGCGCCGGCCCCGGTTGCTGTCTCCTCTGCGTGAGCATCTGCGGGACACCATGTGGTTCGCGCCGACGGCGGGGCTCGTGGGAGCCATGCTCCTGTGGTGGGTGGCGGCGGCCGTGGACACGGAGATCGTCAGGACGCTCCAGGACGCCGGGGAGTACGACTCGATCAAGGACCTGGCCGGGATCGCCGACGACGCCAAGACGGTGATCAGCACCATCGGCAGTGCGATGATGACCTTCATCGGTGTCGTCTTCAGCATCTCGCTGGTCGCGGTGCAGATGGCCAGCGGCCAGTTCAGCCCCCGGGTGGTGCGGCTGTACGTCCGGTCGCGGATCACGAAGGCCACGCTCACCGTCTTCATGGCGACGTTCCTGTTCTCCCTGATGACCCTGACGTCGTTCGACGGCGAACCGGACCCCCGCCTGCTGACGAACGTGCCGCTCATCGAGTCGCTGCTCGCCATGGCGATGGTCTTCCTGAGCCTGCTGCTGTTCGTGGCCTACGTGAACGGGACGGTCCGCATGATGCGGATCGGCTTCGTCATCGACCGCATCGCCCGCGAGTCGTTCCGCGTCGCCGTGAAGCAGCCGACGGACCTGCCCGTGGACACGGAGCAGCTCGGTCCCGAGACCGCCCGCATCACCCACGAGGGCAGGGCGGGCGTGCTCCGGGACGTGAACATCGCGCGGGCCGTCCGGGCGGCCCGCCGCCAGGGGGTCGTGCTCCGCCTGATCCCCCGGATCGGGGATTTCGTGGTGCCGGGCACGCCGGTGTACACGGTGCACGGCGGGGCGGCGCCGTCACGGAGGCTGCTCGGCCACACGGTGTTCGTGGGGGTGGAGCGCACCTACCACCAGGATCTCGGGTTCGGTCTGCGGCAGCTGTCCGACATCGCGCTGCGCGCCCTGTCCCCCGCGGTGAACGATCCGACCACCGCGGTGCAGTCCCTGGACCGCATCGTGCAGTTCCTGGCCTCGATCGCGCCGTACCCGCTGGGCGCGCTCGGCCACCGCGACCGCCGCGGGGACCTCCGGCTCGTCCAGTCGGTCCCGGACTGGACGGCGCTGGTGGACCTGGGCTTCGCCGAGATCCGGGGGTGCGCGATCGGCAACCCCCAGGTGACCCGGCGGATGCTCGCCGGGCTCGACGACCTGCTGCTGCTCGCCCCCGAGGAGCGCCGCGAGCCGCTCCTCCGCCACCGGGAACTCCTCGCGCAGGCCGTGGAGCGCTCGGTACCGGAGGCGGCGGACCGCACCTTCGCCCTGCTGCCGGACCGACAGGGCATCGGCTGAGGACAGCCGACGGCGCGCCGCCGGGCGGGGGCGCCCCGGGCGCGGGGCAACGCCGAGCGCGGGGGCACGGGCGCGACCGGGCACGGGGCAGCGCCGGGGCGCGGGCCATCGCCTCAGCCCACGGTCATGCCCATGGCCACGCCCAGGCCCACCTTCCTCAGGCCATCAGGTGGTAGTCCGGGAAGTTCCCCGGCGGCCGCTCCCCCGCCGCGCCCCGGGTGACGGCGCGCACGAGCAGGTCGCCGCCGACGAACGCGCCGCGCCAGGACGCGCCGAAGCCGCCGAAGAGCTCCTCGCGGTCACCGCGCGAGCGCAGTGTGCCGTGCCCCACCTTGAACGCGCGGATCTGCGGCGCGAGCCGTTCGTACGTCGCGGGGTCGTCGGTGGAGAGCGTCGCGACGAGCGCGCCGTTCGACGCGTTCATGGCGGCGAGCAGCTCCGCCTCCGTGTCGACCAGGACGATCGTGTCGACCGGACCGAACGGCTCCGCGTGGTGCAGCGGCGAGGACGGCGGCGGGTTGAGGAGGGTGACGGGCTGGAGATACGCGCCGGTGTCCTGGCCGGGCAGGAACCGCCCCTCTTCTTCGGCGCCGCGGTACAGCGGTACGGCGCCCCGGTCCACGGCCTCGGCGACCTGGTCGGCGAGCTCCTTGGCCTTGGCCGCGTTGATGAGGGGCCCGAAGTCCAGCGCGGGGAAGGGGTCTTCGGGGTGGGCGACCACGAGGGGATGCCCGACGCGTACGGTACGGACGGCCGGCAGATACGCGGCGAGGAACTCGTCGAACAGGGCGCGCTGGACGACGAAGCGCGGGTACGCGGTGCAGCGCTGCTTGCCGTAGTCGAAGAGCTTCGGGACGAGCGCGGCGAGCGCGTCCCAGTCACTGTGGTTCCAGATGCCCCAGGTGTTGAGTCCTTCCTGTTCGAGGATGTGCCGCTTGCCGAGGTCGGCGACGGCCGTGGCCACCGCGGCGCCCGTGTCACGGCCGCCGACGAAGGAGACGCAGCCGATCTCGGGCGCGCGCACGAGAGCTTCGGACAACTCCCCGCCGCTGCCGCTGACGAGGGTGACGGGCAGTCCTTCGCGGGCCGCGAGGGCGCAGGCCAGGGTCAGACAGGCGACGCCCCCGTCGGTCGGGGTCTTGGCGATGGCGGCGTTGCCCGCGAGTACCTGAACCAGCAGGGTGTGAACGAGCACGCTCATCGGATAGTTCCAACTCGCGATGTTGGACACGGGGCCGTCCAACGGGGCCCGTCCCGCGGCCATTTCCTCGATGCCGTCGACGTACCAGCGCACGCCGTCGATGGCCCGGTCGACGTCCGCCTGCGCGAGCCGCCAGGGCTTGCCGATCTCCCAGACCAGGAGCAGCGCGAGCAGGTCGCGGTGCTCGGTGAGGGAGTCGAGCGTCGCGGAGACGCGGGCGCGGCGCTCGGGCAGGGGGACGTGCCGCCAGGCGCGGTGCTGGTCGAGGGCGGCGCGCACGGCCCGGCGGGCGGTGGCCGCGTCGAGCCGGGGCGGTCCCGCGAGCGGGGTGCCGTCGACGGGGCTGGTGGCGGGCAGGGCCCGGCCGTCGGCCTGCCAGGTGCCGTTCCACAGGTTCAGGACGCGGTTCTCGCGGAAGGCTTCGGGCGCGGCGGCGAGGCAGCGCCGCCAGGCGTCGGCCCAGGCGGTACCGGCCTTGAGGACGAGTCGGTTGGGACTGCCGTTCGGGGGTGGGCTCGTGGATGCGCTCGGGGATGCGCTCGGGAATGTCATGTGGTCGTCTCCGCTCACGGTGCACGGTCGGGGCGGGATCGGGGTGGGACGAGGGTGAGGTCGGTGGTCACTTCCCCAGGCGCTCGATGACGAGCCGCGCCGTCTCGGTGGGGGTGCGTCCTACGCGTACGCCGACGGCCTCCAGCGCCGCCTTCTTCGCCTGCGCGGTGCCCGATGAGCCGGAGACGATGGCTCCGGCGTGGCCCATCGTCTTGCCCTCGGGCGCGGTGAACCCGGCGATGTAGGCCACGACGGGCTTGGTGACGGACCGCTCGATGTACGCGGCGGCGCGTTCCTCCGCGTCGCCGCCGATCTCACCGATGAGGACGACGAGTTCGGTGTCCGGGTCGTCCTCGAAGGCGGCCAGGCAGTCGATGTGCGTGGTGCCGACGACGGGGTCGCCGCCGATGCCCACGCAGGTGGAGAAGCCGATGTCGCGCAGTTCGTACATGAGCTGGTAGGTGAGCGTGCCGGACTTGGAGACCAGGCCGATGCGGCCGGGTTTGGTGATGTCGGCGGGGATGATGCCCGCGTTGGACTGCCCGGGGCTCGCCAGGCCGGGGCAGTTGGGTCCGATGACGCGGGTGCCGCGCTGTCGTGCGTACGAGAGGAACACGACGGAGTCGTGCACGGGGACGCCCTCGGTGATGACGACGGCGAGACCGATGCCGGCGTCGGCCGCGTCGATGACCGCGGCCTTGGTGAAGGCGGGCGGCACGAAGACGACCGTGACGTCGGCGCCGGTCGCGTCCATGGCGTCGCGGACCGAGCCGAAGACGGGGACGGCACGGTCGTCGAAGTCGACGGTGCGGCCGGCCTTGCGGGGGTTGACGCCACCGACGACGTCCGTGCCCGCGGCGAGCATGCGACGGGTGTGCAGCATGCCGACCGCGCCGGTCATGCCCTGGACGATGACCTTGCTCTCCTTGGTGAGGTGGATCGCCATGTCCGGGCTCCTCAGCGCGCGTGGGCGAGATCGGCGGCGCGGCGCGCGGCGCCGTCCATGGTGGTGGCCTGCTGGACGAGGGGGTGGGCGCGGGCGTCGAGGACGGCTCGGCCGCGGGCGGCGTTGTTGCCGTCGAGGCGTACGACCAGTGGTTTGGTCAACCGGACGGATTCCAGGGCCTGGACGATGCCGTCGGCGACCGCGTCACAGGCGGTGATGCCGCCGAAGACGTTCACGAGGACGGACCTGACCGAGGGGTCGGAGAGGACGACGGAGAGGCCGTCCGCCATGACCTCGGCGGAGGCGCCGCCTCCGATGTCGAGGAAGTTGGCGGGGCGCGCGCCGCAGCCGGCGACCACGTCGAGCGTCGACATGACGAGCCCGGCGCCGTTGCCGATGATGCCGACCTCACCGTCGAGCTTCACGTAGTTGAGGCCCTTGGCGGCGGCCGTCGCTTCCAGGTCGCCGTCGCGGACCTCCTGTTCTGCTCCCCAACGCGCCTGACGGAAACGTGCGTTGTCGTCGAGGGTGATCTTGCCGTCCAGGGCGAGGATCTCCCCCTGCGCGGTGCGTACGAGTGGGTTCACCTCCACCAGGAGGGCATCCTCACGGACCAGAACGCGCCACAGTTTGACCAGAGTGTCCGCCGTGGCCGCGGGGAGTCCTGCGGCGGCCGCGATCTCGGCGGCCTTCGCCGCTGTCACCCCTGCCTCCGGGTCGATCGTCAGGCGGGCCACCGCCTCGGGTCGGCTCGCCGCCACCTCCTCGATCTCCATGCCGCCCTCGGCGGAGGCGATGGCGAGGAAGCGGCCCGCCGCGCGGTCGAGGACGTAAGAAACGTAGAACTCGGCCTCGATGCCGACGGGTTCGGAGATCATCACGGTGCGCACGGTGTGGCCCTTGATGTCCATGCCGAGGACCTGCCGTGCCGTGATGTGGGCGGCGGCGGGGTCGGCGGCGAGCTTCACACCGCCTGCCTTGCCGCGCCCTCCCGTCTCGACCTGGGCTTTCACGACGACGCGCCCGCCGAGGCGCTCGGCGGCGAACCGCGCCTCCTCGGCCGTGTCGGCGGTCTCGGCGCGCGGCACCAAGATGCCGTTTTCTTCGAAGAGTTGCCGTGCCTGGTGCTCGAAAAGGTCCATTCCGGCTCCTGACTGAAAAGTCCGCACGCCCCCTGGACACCACCCACTGGATGCGGGATAACAAGCTTCATACAGTATTCGTCGACTGTATGCAATCTACTGCGAGGGCGCCCCGAGAGCGTGTGAGCGCACTCCAACTCCCCTACGAAGGGACAGGACTTCGCCATGCCCGACGACAACAGCCGACCCCACATCTCCGGTGGACACCTGGTCGCCAAGGCGCTCAAAGCGGAAGGTGTGGACGTCGTCTACACCCTCTGCGGCGGCCACATCATCGACATCTACGACGGCTGCGTCGACGAGGGCATCGACGTCGTCGACGTGCGCCACGAACAGGTCGCCGCCCACGCCGCGGACGGGTACGCACGCATCACGGGCAAGCCGGGCTGCGCGGTGGTGACGGCGGGCCCCGGCACGACGGACGCCGTCACCGGCGTGGCCAACGCCTTCCGTGCCGAGTCCCCCATGCTGCTGATCGGCGGCCAAGGCGCCCACACCCAGCACAAGATGGGCTCCCTCCAGGACCTGCCGCACGTCGACATGATGACGCCGATCACCAAGTTCGCCGCGACGGTCCCCGACACCGCGCGCGCGGCCGACATGGTCTCGATGGCGTTCCGCGAGTGCTACCACGGCGCCCCCGGCCCGTCCTTCCTGGAGATCCCCCGCGACGTGCTCGACGCCAAGGTGCCGGTCGAGACGGCCCGCGTCCCCGCGGCCGGGCGGTACCGCGCGTCCACCCGCTCGGCCGGCGACCCCGAGGCCATAGAGAAACTCGCCGACCTCCTCGTGCACGCCGAGAGGCCCGCGATCCTGCTGGGCGGACAGGTATGGACGACCCGCGGCACCGAGGCGGCCATCGAGCTCGTCCGCGCCCTCAACGTGCCCGCCTACATGAACGGCGCGGGCCGCGGCACCCTGCCGCCCGGGGACCCGCACCACTTCCAGCTCTCGCGGCGCTACGCCTTCTCCAACGCCGACCTCATCGTCATCGTGGGCACCCCCTTCGACTTCCGCATGGGCTACGGCAAGCGGCTCTCCCCGGACGCCACCGTCGTCCAGATCGACCTCGACTACCGCACCGTCGGCAAGAACAGGGACATCGACCTCGGCATCGTCGGTGACGCCGGGCTCGTCCTGACGTCCGTCACCGAGGCCGCGTCCGGACGCCTCAACGGCGGGGCCGCCAAGCGCAAGGAGTGGCTCGACGAACTGCGCGCCGCCGAGCAGACGGCCGTCGAGAAGCGTCTGCCGAGCCTCAGGTCCGACGCCTCACCCATCCACCCGTACCGCCTGGTGAGCGAGATCAACGACTTCCTTACAGAAGACTCGATCTACATCGGCGACGGCGGCGACATCGTCACCTTCTCCGGGCAGGTCGTCCAGCCCAAGTCGCCGGGCCACTGGATGGACCCGGGGCCGCTCGGCACGCTCGGCGTCGGCATCCCCTTCGTCCTCGCCGCCAAGCAGGCGCGGCCCGACAAGGAAGTGGTGGCCCTCTTCGGAGACGGTGCCTTCAGCCTGACCGGGTGGGACTTCGAGACCCTCGTGCGCTACGACCTGCCCTTCGTCGGGATCGTCGGCAACAACTCCTCGATGAACCAGATCCGTTACGGCCAGAAGGCCAAGTACGGCCCGGAGCGCGAACGCGTCGGCAACACCCTCGGAGACGTCCACTACGACAAGTTCGCCCAGATGCTGGGCGGATACGGCGAAGAGGTCCGCGACCCCGCCGACATCGGCCCCGCGCTGCGCCGCGCCCGTGAGTCCGGCAAGCCCTCGCTCATCAACGTATGGGTCGACCCGGACGCGTACGCCCCCGGAACCATGAACCAGACCATGTACAAGTGAGGAGCCCGACGGCCATGACCAAGGCTCTTGAAGGCATTCGCGTCCTCGACATGACGCACGTCCAGTCCGGCCCCTCGGCCACCCAGCTCCTCGCCTGGCTCGGCGCGGACGTGGTGAAGCTGGAGGCCCCCTCCGGAGACATCACCCGCAAGCAGCTGCGCGACCTCCCCGACGTCGACTCCTTGTACTTCACGATGCTCAACTGCAACAAGCGCAGCATCACCCTCAACACCAAGACCGAGCGCGGCAAGGAACTCCTCACCGAGCTGATCCGCCGCTCCGACGTGATGGTGGAGAACTTCGGACCGGGCGCCGTGGACCGCATGGGCTTCACCTGGGAGCGCATCCAGGAGATCAACCCACGCATCGTCTATGCCTCGATCAAGGGCTTCGGAGACGGCCCCTACACCAACTTCAAGGCCTACGAAGTGGTCGCCCAGGCGATGGGCGGATCCATGTCGACCACCGGGTTCGAGGACGGTCCGCCGCTCGCCACGGGAGCCCAGATCGGCGACTCCGGAACGGGCGTCCACGCCGTCGCCGGCATTCTCGCCGCCCTCTTCCAGAGGGAGAACACCGGCCGCGGCCAGCGCGTGAACGTGGCGATGCAGCACGCCGTCCTGAACCTGTGCCGGGTCAAGCTGCGCGACCAGCAGCGGCTCGCGCACGGTCCGCTCGCGGAGTACCCCAACGACGACTTCGGGGACGAGGTGCCCCGCTCGGGCAACGCGTCCGGCGGCGGACAGCCCGGCTGGGCCGTCAAGTGCGCGCCGGGCGGACCGAACGACTACGTGTACGTCATCGTGCAGCCGGTGGGCTGGCAGCCGATCACCGAGCTCATCGGGCGCCCGGAACTCGCCGACGACCCCGACTGGGCCACTCCGGAGGCAAGGCTCCCCAAGCTCGGCAAGATGTTCCAGCTCATCGAGGAGTGGTCCTCGACACTGCCCAAGTGGGACGTCCTGGAGCGGCTCAACACCCACGACATCCCGTGCGGCCCGATCCTCTCCACGAGGGAGATCATCGAGGACGCCTCGCTGGTGGCCAACGAGATGGTCGTCGAGGTCCCGCACCCCGAGCGCGGCACGTTCACCACCGTCGGCTCCCCCTTGAAGCTCTCCGACTCCCCCGTCGAGGTGGTCAGCTCGCCGCTGCTGGGCGAGCACAACGCAGAGGTGTTCATCGGCGAGCTCGGCCTCGGCGACGAGGAAGTGCGCCTGCTCAAGTCGAACGGGGTGATCTGAGTGATGGCCGAAGACCGCCTGCTGAGGGTGCGCGCCTTCCTCGAATCGGTGCGCGCCGAGGGGCGTACGTCGCTGACCGCGCCCGAGGGCAAGGTGATCGCGGACGCCTACGGAATCGCCGTGCCGGGCGAGGAACTGGCCACCGACGTCGACGAGGCCGTCGCGCACGCCGCGCGCTTCGACGGACCCGTCGTCATGAAGATCGTCTCCCCCGACATCCTGCACAAGACCGACGCGGGCGGCGTGGTGGTCGGTGTGGCGGGCTCCGCCGACGTGCGCGCGGCGTTCCACAGGATCGTCGACAACGCCCGCGCGTACGCCCCTGACGCCCGTATCGACGGCGTCCAGGTGCAGGAGCTGCTGCCGGGCGGTCCCGCGGCCCAGGAGGTCATCGTGGGGGCCGTGACCGACCCCACCTTCGGAAAGGTCGTCGCCTTCGGGCTCGGCGGTGTCCTCGTGGAGGTCCTCAAGGACGTCACGTTCCGCCTGGCGCCCGTCGACGCCGACGAGGCCGCCTCGATGCTCGACTCGATCGGCGCCGCCGAGATCCTGCGCGGAGTGCGGGGCGCCGAGCCGGTGGACCGGTGGGCGATCGCCGAACAGATCCGCCGCGTCTCCCAACTGGTGACGGACTTCCCCGAGATCGCGGAGGTCGACCTCAATCCGGTGATCGCCACGCCGCACGGCGCGGTCGCAGCGGACATCCGGATCATTCTCTCCGAAGAGGCCCCCAAGGCGCGGCGCACCTACACGCGCGCGGAGATGCTCGCCTCGATGGGCCGGCTGATGCGGCCCCGCTCCGTCGCCGTCATCGGCGCCTCCAACGAGCAGGGCAAGATCGGCAATTCGGTGATGCGCAATCTCATCGACGGCGGCTTCTCCGGAGAGATCCATCCGGTGAACCCCAAGGCCGATGACATCTTGGGCCGCAAGGCGTACAAGAGTGTCACGGACGTTCCCGGTGAGGTGGATGTGGCGGTCTTCGCGATCCCCGCCACGTTCGTGGCCGCGGCCCTCGAGGAGGTGGGGCGCAAAGGCATCCCCAACGCGGTCCTGATCCCCTCCGGGTTCGCCGAGACGGGCGAGCACGCCCTCCAGGACGAGATCGTGGCGATCGGCGAGCGGCACGGCGTGCGCCTGCTCGGGCCCAACATCTACGGCTATTACTCGACGTGGCAGGACCTGTGCGCCACGTTCTGCACCCCGTACGACGTGAAGGGCGGGGTCGCCCTGACCAGTCAGTCGGGCGGCATCGGCATGGCGATCCTCGGCTTCGCGCGCACTACGAAGACGGGGGTCTCGGCGATCGTCGGGCTCGGCAACAAGTCGGACCTGGACGAGGACGACCTGCTGACGTGGTTCGGCGAGGACCCCCACACCCAGTGCATAGCGATGCACTTGGAGGACCTCAAGGACGGTCGCGCCTTCGTGGAGGCCGCGCGGGCGACCGTCCCGAAGAAGCCGGTCGTGGTCCTGAAGGCCGGACGCACCGCGGCGGGCGCGAAGGCCGCCGGATCGCACACGGGCGCCCTGGCGGGCGACGACGCCGTGTACGACGACGTCCTCAAGCAGGCGGGGGTCATCCGGGCCCCCGGGCTCAACGAAATGCTGGAGTACGCGCGCGCGTTGCCGGTCCTGCCCACCCCCAAGGGGGACGACATCGTCGTCATCACGGGCGCGGGCGGCTCGGGCGTGCTGCTCTCCGACGCCGTGAGCGACAACGGTCTGCGGCTGATGGACATCCCCGAGGACCTGGACACGGCCTTCAAGGCGTTCATCCCGCCGTTCGGGGCCTCCGGCAACCCCGTGGACATCACGGGCGGCGAGCCTCCGTCCACGTACGAGGCGACGATCAGGCTCGGCATGGAGGACCCCCGCATCCACGCGCTGGTCCTCGGCTACTGGCACACCATCGTGACCCCGCCGATGGTCTTCGCCGAGCTGACGGCCCGTGTGGTGGCGGAGTTCCGCGCGCGCGGCATCGAGAAGCCCGTGGTGGCCTCCCTGGCGGGCGATGTCGAGGTGGAGGAGGCCTGCCAGTACCTCTTCGAGCGGGGCGTCGTGGCGTACCCGTACACGACCGAGAAGCCGGTCGCCGTGCTCGGCGCGAAGTACCGCTGGGCACGGGCGGCCGGACTGCTGGGAGGCGGTCGATGAGGTGACCGGAGGGGGCCGGCCGGCGGTGCGCGTCGCCCGGCCCCGGGACCCGTGCGCACACGGAAGAAACGGGACAGGGGGCGCTGGCCGGGATCTTTCCGACGCAAGGGGTGCTGAGCGAGATGACAACAACCGACATACCCGCAGCGGTCCCATACCGGGAGGTGAGGGACGCGGGCGGCCGGGTGTACCGGATCGGCGAGACCGACCTCGACATCATGGGCCGCAAGCGCAAGTGGATGGTCATCCTGCCGTGGGTGGGCATGATGGGCATCAGCTCGGCCGAGTACGCGTTCGCCTCCGCCGAGGACACCCTGCACACGGCGCACGGCTGGAGCAGCCTGCACATCTTCTGGATGCTCGGCGTCTGGGTGTTCTTCCAGGCCGCGGTGGCCTTCCCCGCGGGCAAGCTCCGCGAGAGCGGACGGCTTCCGGCACGCTGGGCGATGATGCTCGGTGCGCTCGGCACACTCTTGGGCTATCTCTCCCTGGCTTTCGCGCCACATGTCGTCATCGCCTATCTCGGGTTCGGCATGTTCAGCGGCATGGGCGCCGGCATGGTGTACGCGACCTGCGTGAACATGGTCGGCAAGTGGTATCCGGAGCGCAAAGGCGGCAAGACCGGATTCGTCAACGGCGGCTTCGCCTATGGATCGGTGCCGTTCGTCTTCCTCTTCACCGGCTACATGGACCTCACTAATTTCCGTTGGGTACTGGTCTGCGTCGGCGTCCTCCTCGCGGCCATGGTCGCCGCGGCGGGCCATTTCTTCCAGGACCCGCCGAAGAACTGGTGGCCGGCCGACATCGACCCGCTGCGTCCGCCGGACGATCCCCGGGCCCGGCGTGCCCTGCGGATGAACCCGCCGGCCGTGCGGCAGTACACGCCGAAGGAGGCCTGGCGGACCGGCCGGGTCGCCCTGATGTGGTTCTGTCTGCTGTGCACCTCGGGCGTGAACATCTTCGGTATCGCGTTCCAGGTGGACATCGGCAAGGAGGCGGGATTCGCCGGGGGCATCGTCGCCACGGCCATGTCCCTGAAAGCCGTCGTCAACGGAACCGGCCGGGGCGTCATCGGCTGGCTCTCGGACCGCTACGGACGAAAACGCTGCCTGATCTTCGTCTGTATCGTCCTCGGGCTCGCGCAGTACGGCATCCTCTGGTCCGCCGGAATCCAGAATCTCCCGCTCTTCCTGATCTTCTCCAGCATCTCCGGATTCGGCGGCGGTGCCATCTTCCCGATGTTCGCCGCCATGACGGCCGACTACTTCGGAGAGAACAACAACGCCTCCAACTACGGCCTGGTCTACAGCTCAAAGCTGGTCTCCGGGCTGCTCGGTTCCGGCCTGGGTTCGCTGGTGGTCCACCACTGGGGCCACACCGGCGCCTTCACCCTGGCCGGTTCGATCTCCCTGTTCGCCGGCTTCATCGCACTGTCCCTGTCGCAACCCGGCAGGCCGAAGCCCAGGAAAATCAGCCCCAATCCGCAACCCCTCGGTGAGGAGATGGCTTGATATGACGGCGGAACCTGTCGCCGCTCGGACGGCTGCGTCGGCGAGCGATCGCCGGTACAGCGAGATAACCGACGAGAACGGCCGCGTCTATCGCGTCGGCGAGACGGACCGCGACATCCTCGGCCATTCCCGTAAGTTCATGGTGTATCTGCCATGGGTCGCGATGATGGCCATCAGCGTCTCCGAGTACGCCTTCGGCTCGGCGGAGGACACGCTCTCCAGCGCGCACGGCTGGTCGCAGTCCAACACCTTCTGGATCCTGAGCGTCTGGGTGTTCTTCCAGGCGGGCATCGCCTTCCCGGCCGGATGGCTGCGGGAGAAGGGAATCATGACCGCCAGACGGGCCATGACCGTCGGTTCCTTCCTGTGTCTGTTCGGATTCCTGGCGTTGTCCCACCTCAGCAATGTGTGGCTGGCCATCATCGGATTCGGCGTCATCGGCGGCCTCGGCTCCGGCCTCATCTATTCGACCTGCATCAACATGGTCGGCAAGTGGTATCCGGAGCGCAAAGGCGGCAGGACAGGTTTCGTCAACGGCGGCTTCGCCTATGGGTCGTTGCCGTTCATCTTCATCTTCAACTACGCCTTCGACACGTCCAACTATCACCGCGTGCTCGACATGATCGGCGTATACATCCTGGTCGTGGTGCTGGTCTGCGCGTTCTTCTTCAAGGATCCGCCGAAGAACTGGTGGCCTGCCGACATCGACCCGCTCGCGACGTCCGGCTCCGGCAAGAGCGCGCGGAGCCTCGCCAAGAACCCGCCCGCGGTGCGGCAGTTCACTCCCAAGGAGGCCATCAGGACGGGGATGCTGCCGATCATGTGGCTGAGCCTGGTGCTGACGGCCGGGGTGTCGATCTTCGGCATCTCCTTCCAGGTGGCCTTCGCCAAGGAGGTCGGCTTCGGGCCGCTGGTCGCGGCGTCGTCGATGGGCGTCATGGCGGTCATCAACGGCGTCGGCCGCGCCGTCGTGGGCTGGCTGTCGGACATCTGGGGCCGCAAGCTCAGCCTGGTGTTCGTGATCGTCGTGCTCGGCCTCGCCCAGTTCGGCGTGATCTGGGCGGGCACCATCCGCAGCGAGTGGCTGTTCCTGGTGTTCGCGTTCCTCTCGGGCTTCGGCGGCGGCGCTTTCTACCCGATGTTCGCGGCGCTCACCCCGGACTACTTCGGGGAGAACTACAACGCCACCAACTACGGGCTCGTCTACAGCGGCAAGCTCGTCAGCGGCCTGTTCGGCGGCGGCCTGGGCTCGATGGTGGTCGCCGCGTGGGGCTACAACGGCGCGTACGCGCTGGCGGGCGGGGTGTCCATGGTGGCGGCGGCGTTCGCCCTGCTGCTGCGGCAGCCGGGGCGTGAGGCGGTCAGGAAGACGGAGAAGGCGGCGACCGCGTAGCGAACGTTGCCCCTGCCCGAAAGGCACCTCTACGGAGAGGGGCCCGACCGCGTCGGCGGCCGGGCCCCTCTCCATGCGCGTCCACGGGGGACGGTCGGCTCCATGCGCGTCCACGGGGGACAGTCGGCGCTGAGCGTCCGGCGCGACTCAGCGCTTCGTGCGCAGCGCCGCGATGTTGTCGTATCCGATCTTCGCGTACTTCAGGGACTGGCCGAGGTCGGTGCCGGGTGCGTTGTCCTGCTCGACCATGGGGTTGTGGTAGTTCTTCGCGCCCACGCGCGTGAAGAACCTCCGGTAGTCGATGACGCCCTCCCCGAACGGCACCATGTCGTAGCCCTGGCCGTTCGTGTCGTTACGGGTGCCGTCCTTGGCGTGGAAGAGCGGATAGCGCTTGGTGTTGCGGCGGACCAGGGCGGCCGGATCGAAGACGCTCTCGCGCTGCGATCCGTCGTGCGCGGTGTACGTGTGGAACTTGTACTGCGCCACGTGCGCCCAGAAGATGTCCATCTCCAGCCACACGTTCCTCGGGTCGGTGGCCTTCAGGAAGTACTCCAGCTTGCGGATGCCGGAGCTGCGGGTCGGACGGCCCTGCCCGTCGAGGGGCCCGCCGTCGAGCAGGAAGCCGTACGCCGCGTCGTGGTTGTGGGTGTAGACCTTGATGCCCGCGCGGCGCGCGATCTCGCCGAGGGCGTTCCACTTGTCGGCGGCGACGTCCCAGTCCGCCTTGTACGAACCGTTGGTGGGGTCCCCGCCGGTCCCCATGTGGTCCATGCCGAGGATGTTCGCGATCTCGAGGTGCCGCTTGAACGTGTCGAGGTCTCCCTGGTTGAACGGCCAGCTGGCCGGGATGAAGCCGTGGTTGCCCCGTGCGCGCAGGCCGTACTCGTCGAGCCAGGAGCGCAGCAGCTTGGCGCCCGCGACCGTTTCGAGGTTGGCGCCACCGGGGGCGTTGACGTGCTGGCCGTAGCCCGCGAACTCGACCTGCCGGTAGCCGTAGCGCGCCAGCTCCTTGAACACCTCGCGGAAACCGGAGGGCAGATCGCTGGACAGCGGGTCGCGGCCGGTGGCGTCGCGGACGGTGTAGAGGATGATGCCGCGCTTGGCGGCGGGCACGAGCGCGCTGCCGTGACCGTGGCCGCCGCGGGCGGACTGGTCGCCGCCGCTTCGGGCGAAGGAGGGCGTCGCGCCGAACACGGGCGCGGCGACGGCTCCCGCGCCGACGGCGGTGCAGGTGTTGAGGAAGCGGCGCCGGCTGATGCCGAGGCGGTGTCTGAGAGCCTTGTCGCTTGCCGGGTTGGTGTGGAAGTCGGTCACGGGCGTGTCTCCTCGGCGATTTCGGGCGTGCGGGAAGAAGCCACTGGCGCGTTGTCAGTGACGCGTGCTTCACTCTCTGTAACTGCTTCTGATCGGGCGGGCGTCGGGCACAGCTCTGCCTCAGCCCAGGCCTGCCAGGTCCAGGAGCAGGGATTTCACTGCGGTGGCCGCGACGCGGCCGTCGAACGCATGGGGGGTGGAGCTGATGATGAGTGGACCGTCGTCGTCACTCAGGGGAAGGCGGCCGTGGCTGCCGCGAATAGGTGAGGGATCGAGCGGCACGACCGCCATGCGGTAGCGCATGCCGAGCTTCTTGCGGGCGAGCGCGCCCGCGGCCTTGACCTTGACGTAGGGGTCGAGGGGGTCCATGAACAGTTCGACCGGGTCGTAGCCGGGTTTGCGGTGGATCTCGACGAGCTGCGCGAAGTCGGGCGCGCGGGCGTCGTCGAGCCAGTAGTAGTACGTGAACCAGGCGTCCGGCTCCGCGAGCGCGACGAGTTCGCCGGCGCGCGGATGGTCGAGGTGGTGGCTCTTCTTGCCCTCGTCGTCGAGGAGTTGGTCGATGCCGGGCAGGTCGGCGAGGGCCGCGCGGGTGGCGTCGAGGTCTTCGGGGCGGCGCACGTAGACGTGCGCGATCTGGTGGTCGGCGACGGCGAAGGCGCGGGAGGCCATCGGGTCGAGGTACTCCATGCCGTCCTGGGTGTGCACTTCCAGCAGGCCCGCGCGGCGCAGGGCGCGGTTGATGTCGACGGGCCTGTTCACGCGGGTGATGCCGTACTCGGACAGGGCGACGACCGTGCGGCCCTCGGCCTCGGCGGCGTCGAGGAGCGGGGCGAGGGCGGTGTCGAGGTCGGCGGCCGCCTGGAGGGAGCGCGGGTCGTCGGGGCCGTAACGCTGCAGGTCGTAGTCGAGGTGCGGGAGGTAGGTCAGGGCCAGGTCGGGGCGACGGGCGTCGATGATGTGGCGGGTGGCGTCGATGATCCACTGGCTGGAGACGAGGTCGGCGCCCGGCCCCCAGAAGTGGAAGAGGGGGAAGGTGCCGAGCCGGTCGGTGAGTTCGTCGTGCAGCTCGGGCGGGCGTGTGTAGCAGTCGGGTTCTTTGCGGCCGTCGGCGTAGTAGACGGGACGGGGGGTGACGGTGATGTCGGTGTCGGCGCCCATGGCGTACCACCAGCAGATATTGGCGACGGTGTAGCCGGGGTGCGCGCGGCGGGCGGCGTCCCAGAGCTTGTCGCCGGCGACGAGGCCGTTGTGCTGGCGCCACAGCAGGACGTCGCCGAGCTCGCGGAAGTACCAGCCGTTGCCGACGATGCCGTGCTCGGCGGGCGTCGTCCCGGTCAGGAACGTCGACTGGGCGGCGCAGGTGACAGCGGGCAGGACGGTGCCGAGCGGGGCCCTGGAGCCGGACTGGCCGACGGACTTGAGGTGGGGCATGTGATCGAGGAGGCGCGGGGTGAGACCGACGACGTCCAGGACCAGCAAGGGGGTGGGAGTCATGGGAGTTCCTTCAGGCCGAGGTCCGTCAACAGGTCGCGGGCGAGGGCGAGTTCGGCGGCGATGCCTTCAGCCAGCTGAGGGCGGCCGCGCGGGCGCAGTGCGGGGGGCAGGGCCTGCCAGGTGTAGGTCTCGACCTCGAGATGACGGGTGCGCGGGGTGGGTCCGCCGACGAGCCGGGCGAGGACGTCCTGGAGCACGGGGAGCGTGGAGGTGAGCGGCGCGGCGGGGGCCGCGTGCAGGGGGACGTGGAAGTGGGCGCGCCAGGGGGACGTGTCGGGCAGGGCGCCGGCGTCGAGGGCCTCGCCGAGGTCGTCGGTGCCGCGCAGTCCGGCGGCGGTCAGGGTGCGCGTCTGGTGCAGGAAGCGGGGTTCGTCGAAGGCGGCGAGGGCCTCGCGCACATCGGGACGGTGGGGGTGTTCGGCATGCAGGGCGGCGGAGAGCTGCGACTTGACGACGGGGATGCCCGCGGTGTCGAGGGCGTCCAGGGCGGTGGCCGGGTCCTCGAAGGAGGTGGCGAGGTGGCAGGTGTCGACGCAGACACCGATGCGGTCGTGGCCGACCGCGGTGAGCGGGGTGATCGCGTCGGCGGTCGTCTCGACGGTGCAGCCCGGTTCGGGTTCCAGACCGATGCGGATGGAGCGGCCGGTCAGCTCGGCGAGTGCGTCGAGGCGTTGGGCGAGCACGGTCAGGGCCGTGCGGGAGGACTCGGCGCGGGTGGCGTCGAAGGGGGTGCGCCAGGCGAGCGGAAGGGTGGAGATGGTCCCGTCGGTGACGTCGTCGGGGAGGAGGGCGGCGAGCAGTCTGGCCAGGTCGGTGGTGTGGGCGAGCCGCTCGGGGTCGGTCCAGTCCGGCTTGTACACGCGGTACTTGACCTGCTCGGAGCCGAAGCCCTCATAGGGGAAGCCGTTGAGGGTGACGACCTCGAGGCCGCGCCGGTCGAGTTCGGCGCGCAGACCGCGCAGGGCCGCGGGGTCGGTGACCAGGGCGTGGGCGGCGTCCTTGGCGAGCCACAGGCCGATGCCGAGCCGGTCGCGGCCGAGCCGTCTGCGCACGGGCTCGCAGTGGTCGCGCAGCTGGGCGAGGACGCCGTCGAGGGTCTCGGCGGGGTGGACGTTCGTGCAGTAGGCGAGGTGCACGGTCGAGCCGTCGGGGTGCCGGAAGCGCATGGGTCACGCCCCGCCGCGCAGGATGGAGTTGCCCTCGTGGCTGGCGCCGGGCTCCTGGACGTCGAGGGCGAGGCGGCCGCTGAGCGAGTAGAAGGCCACGGGGTTGCGCCACAGCACCAGGTCGACGTCGTCCTCGTCGAAGCCGTCCGCCAGCATCGCGTCGGCGACCTTGCGGGTCTTCAGGGGGTCGCTCTTGCCCCAGTCGGCGGCCGAGTTGACGAGGACCTTCTCGGGTCCGACGTCCCGCAGGATGGCGACCATCCGTTTCTCGTCCATCTTGGTGTCGGGATAGACGGAGAAGCCCAGCCAGCAGCCGCTGTCCTTGGCCTCCTTGACGGTGGTCTCGTTGAGGTGGTCGATCAGGACCCGCTCCAGGGGCAGGGCGGACTCCCGTACGACGTCGATGGTGCGGCGCAGTCCGGCGAGCTTGTCGCGGTGCGGGGTGTGCACGAGTGCGGGCAGGTCGTAATCCGCGGCCAGTTGGAGCTGAGTGGTGAGCGCGGTGTCCTCGGCCGGCGTCATGGAGTCGTAGCCGATCTCGCCGACGGCGACGACGTTGTCCTTGACGAGATAGCGGGGCAGCTCGTCGAGGACGGGGGTGCAGCGGGCGTCGTTCGCCTCCTTGGGGTTGAGGGCGATCGTGCAGTGGTGGGCGATGCCGTACTGGGCGGCGCGGAAGGGTTCCCAGCCCAGGAGGGAATCGAAGTAGTCGTAGAAGGAGGCGGGCGAGGTGCGGGGCTGGCCGAGCCAGAAGGCGGGCTCCACGACCGCGCGCACGCCCGCGGCGTACATCGCCTGGTAGTCGTCGGTGGTGCGGGAGGTCATGTGGATGTGGGGATCGAAGATGCGCATCGGGACTCCTACTCCTCGCCGGTCGAAGGGGCCGCGGGGCCCGAGGGAGCCGCCGGGTCCGAGGGGGGTTCGGGGGCGGTCAGGGCCAGGGCGCGGTGCAGGTCGCCGGGGACGGTGCGGCCCGCGGCGGTGCGTTCGTCCGCGTAGTCGCCGAGCATGCGGGCGAGTTCGGCGTCGCCGCGGGCGCGCCCGGGGAGGTCGGCGACGGCGTCCACGGGGACGCCGGTGAACAGGCACTTGAGGACGGCGTGGCGCCAGTCGTGGGGGGTGAGGTGCGCGGCGGCATAGGGGCCGACGGCCGCGGCGACGAGCCGGGTGTCGTTGGTGCGCAGGGCGTCCGCGACCAGGGGCACCGCCTCGGGGCCCGGGACCAGGTGGGGCAGTGCGTGCAGGACGGCACGGCGTTCGGCGGCGGCGCCCTGGGCGTAGACGCGGGTGAGGGTGTCCGTGGTCGCGTTCGCCGCGTGCAGGAGCAGGACGCGGGCGTCGTCGGCGTGCTCGGGGCCACAGCGCCGGGCGGCCTCGGCGAACCGCAGCTCCCAGGTGGGGAGCGGTCCCTGGTCCTGGTGTTCCGCTCGGGTGCCGTGGGCGGCGGCCTCGGCGGCGGCCTGGTCGAGCCAGGCCCGCGCGGCTCCGCCGAGGTCGGCTTCGAGCCGGGTGCGGAGGGCGGTGATGCCGGGGGTGTCGGTCACGGGGTTCCTCCTTCGGCGGGGAGTGCCGTCTCCGGGACCGTGGCTTCGGGGGCGGCGGCGTGCGGGGCCGCCGAGTCCGGGACGAAGGCGTGCGGGGCCGCGGCGTTCGGGACGACGGCGTTCCGGGCACTGGCGTACGGGACCGTCACGGCTTCGGCCGCCCGGTGCAGGAAGTCGATGGAGTGGGCGGCGAGATCGGGGCCCGCGTGGGAGTGGCGGGGCAGTTCGACGACGGTCAGGCCCTGGTAGCCGCTGGCGGCGAGGGCTGCCAGGACGGGCGGGAAGTCGATCTCACCGTCCCCGAACGGCAGGTGTTCATGGACGCCTCGGCGCATGTCCTCGATCTGGACGTGCCGCAGCCAGGGCGCGGCGGCGCGTACGCAGTCGGCGGGAGGGAGCGGTTCGAGGCACTGGCAGTGGCCGATGTCGAGGGTGAGGCCGAGGAGTGCGGGGTCGGGGTCGCCGAGCGCGTGGCGCAGGTGGTGGAAGTCGGCGAGGCAGGAGAGGAGGTGGCCGGGTTCGGGTTCGACGGCGAGCGCTACGCCGGCGCCGGACGCGGCGTCCAGGACGGGGCCGAGCGCGTCGGTGAGCCGTTTCCAGGCGATGTCGTCCGAGGTGTCCGGCGGGGTGATGCCGCTGAAGCAGTGCACGGCGTGGGCGCCCAGGTCGGCGGCGACCTGGACGGCGCGGATCAGCAGACGGACGCGGTCGGCCCGGCGTTCCGGGTCGGGGTCGAGGAGGGAGGGGCCGTGTTTGCGGCGCGGGTCGAGGACGTAGCGGGCGCCCGTTTCGACGGTGGCGGTCAGGCCGAGGCGGTCGAGCCGGCGTGCCACCTGGCGGGTGCGGGCGGCGAGATCGGGGGCGAGGGGGTCGAGGTGCATGTGGTCGAGGGTCAGACCGACGCCGGCGTAGCCGAGGTCGGCGAGGAGGCCGAGGGCATCGTCGAGACGGAGGTCGGTGAGGCCGTTGGTGCCATAGCCGAAGCGGAGTCCGCCGTGGGGACGGGGCTCCCGGAGCGCGGGGCCGCTCATGTGACGCTCACCTTCCGTGCGAACTTCCGGGCGGCCGGGGCGAGGGCGGCCGTCAGCAGGGCGGTGCCGACGGCGCCGGCGCGGGCGGAGAGCGCGGCCTGCAGCGGGATCATGGCGCGGATCCCACCGCCGACGGCACGTTGCGTGAGGGGAGGTGAGGGGTTGAGGACGGCGTGGAAGAGGGGCTTGGCGGTGGTTCCGACGTAGGCGAGGGCGAGCCCGGCGCGGAGGGCTTGGGAGGCGGGGTTGTGGGGGCGTCGGTCCGGCCCCGTCCCTCGACCCGACTCGGGTCCGGGGCCCGCCCCCTGCCGGATGCCATCACCTCGACGAAGCGACCCTGGCCACCCTCCCCGGCCCACCGCATGCCCCAACGCCGTCGTCGCCGCCAGGGCGGCCAGTGGGGTGGTGGAGGAGCCACCCTGGGCCTCGTGGCGGGAGACCTCGGTGACGGCGAGGGTGTGGGCGGCGAGGACCGCGGCGGAGGGGGCCGCCGCCCTGGCGCGCGGGGCGTTGCCGCGGCCCGCGGTGGCGGTCGCGCCGAGGAGCAGGTCCAGGCCGCGTGCCGTGGCCATGGCCGCCGGGCCCGCGGGGGTGTGCTTCAGGCCGAGGTCGTAGGCCCAGACCGTGCCGGCCAGGGCGCCCGCCACGGCGAGGGCGGTGCGGCCCGCGCGGGAGGCGAGGGTCAGGCCCGCGGCCGTGAGGGCGGTGGCCGCGGCGAGGGCCGCGGGCGGGGCGATGCGGCCGGACGGCAGGGGCCGCTCGGGGCGTTCGACGGCGTCCTCGGTCCGGTCCGCCCAGTCATTGAGGGCCATGCCGGCCTCGTACAGACAAAGGGAGGATCCGATGGCGAGAAGAGTGCGGCGGTTGGGGTGCAGGCCGGTCGTCGCCGCTCCGGCGAGCGCGTCGCCGGGGACGGTGAACAGGGCGGGGAGGCGCAGGAGTTCGGCCCAGTCGCGCGCGGTGCTCATGAGGCCTCCCGTGCGGAGGCCGCTCCGGGCCGAGGGGACGCGCTGCCGCACATCAAAACTCCGCACGTCGATGTTCCGCCCATCGATGTTCCGCACATCGATGTTCCGTCCACCGCTACACCGCTCATCGCTCCGTCCCCAGTTCCTCGGCGAACCGCAGCAGTTGCCCGTACTGCTCCCCCAGCGCGGCCGGAGCGCCGTCGTCCGGGTCCTTGAAGTAGAAGGCGAGGTACGGCAGGGAGCCGGTCAGGCCGGTGGCGTGGGCGCGGGCCGTCAGGCGGGCCAGGTCAAGGATGAGGGGCGCCGCGAGGGCCGAGTCGCAGCCCTGCCACGTGGTCTGCAGGACCATGCGCGTGCCGAGGAAGCCGTCGAAGGCGATGTGGTCCCAGGCCGTCTTCCAGTCGCCGAGGGACGGCACGTCGTCGATGTGGACCTCGCCCTCGGGGGCGGAGCCCAGTGTGTCGGCCAGGACGCGTTCCTTGCCCGCGTTCTTGGCCGCCGCCGCGGCCGGGTCGGCCAGGGCGGCGCCGTCGCCGCCGCCCAGGAGGTTCGTGCCCGACCAGGCCCGCACGTCGAGGGCGCGCTGCGCGAACATCGGGCCGAGCACCGAGCGCAGCAGGGTCTGTCCGGTCTTGCCGTCGCGGCCCGCGTACGGCAGGCCGCTGGAGCGTGCCGCCTCGGCGAGGCGGGGGTGGTGCAGTCCCGTGGAGGGGGTGAAGTTCACGTAGGGGCAGCCGGCGCGGAGCGCCGCCGCGGCGTAGAGGGAGCTGGCGGGAAGACGCGCGTCGCCGTCCGTGGGCAGGGGTTCCGTCGAGGCGACGTTCACCACCACCGCGCGGGCCAGGCCCCGGCGGCGTACGAAGTCGCGCAGGTCGGCGGCGAAGGACTCGATGAGTTCGTCGTCCGTGCGGGAGTCGCCGGGGAGGGGGCCGCCGGGCCGGATCTCCGCGTCGGCGGCGGCGAGTTCGGCGTGCACCGCCGAAGGGAGGCCGTGCGGCAGGACGCCGCCGGCGGCGAGTTCCTCGGCCCGCTTGGGCAGCGGGCAGTGGGCGGTGTCGTGGCCGCCGAAGACGAGCGAGGTCAGCGGTGGCAGGCCGCTGTCGGCGAAGGGGGGTGTCTCGGTGACCATGCCGGTGGGTGGTCGCAGTCCCGCCGCGACCGCCGCGCAGCCGGCGACGGCCGTGGTCGCGACCGACCCGCGCGCCCCGACCAGCCAGACCCCCACGAGTTCTTCCGCCGCTGTCCCGGCGGACGGAGCGGAAGAAGCGGACGAAGTAGAGCGCGCGGATGTGGACACGGCGGCCTCCTGCCTTGCCTTGGCTCATGTGGACACGCGCAGGGGCACCCCTGCGCGTGCGCGAACGCCCCGGCCCGAAGGTGCGCGCGTCCGTGGTGGATGCGCGGACACCTCCGGCCCGGAGGAAAGACGGCGGGCGGAGGTCCGGCGTCCTCCGCCCGCCGCCGTCTAGCGCCCCGCGTCCGCGCCGGCCGGCGCGGGCCGGCCGGTGTGGCGTGCGGGCAGATCCTTCAGCCGGATGTTCCGGAAGGAGACCTCGTCGGCGTCCCCGTGGTTCTGGATGCCGATGTGGCCCTGGCGCAGGCTCCGTGCGGGGTCGGCGTTGGTGAAATCGTTGATCTTCACGCCGTTGAGATAGACGCGAAGGCGTTCGCCCTCGACGCGGATCTCGTACGTGTTCCACTCCCCCGGCGGGTTGAGCGCCTTGTCGCGCTTCTTCAGGTCGGCGGACCGGAAGCCGTAGACGGACCCCGTGGTCTTCTCGGGGACGTCCGTGGCGTCGATCTGGATCTCGTAGCCGTTGTCGACGGCCGACCAGGGGTCGTCGGAGGGCGGGAAGCCCACGAAGATCCCGGAGTTGTCGTCGCCGGCCATCCGCCAGTCGAGCTTGAGCGAGTACGAGCCGAGCTCGCGCCGGTCGTACCAGAGCATGCCCATCCCGCCGGTGGTCGTCAGCGTCCCGTCGTCCTCGTCCAGCGCGAAGGAGCCGGGGCCCGCCTGTTTCCAGCCCTCCAGGGAGCCCGCCGTGCCGTCGAAGAGCGGGGTGTAGCCCTTCTCGGGACGGCAGTCGGCCTGGACCGCGCCGACCGCCCACCGGATCCCGCCCAGCAGGTGCTGCCGGAAGGCGGGTTCGGCGTACGACTCCTTGGTGTGGCCGCCGCCGGTGTAGAAGGCGCGGCCGCCCTGGTAGTCGCTCTGGCACCAGGCGATGGGATGGTCCCCCGCCATCGTGCCGCCCGTGTACGAGGACTCGTCGAGCGAGGCAAGGACGCGGGCCCGGTCGCGCGGGTTGGCGCGGTAGTTGTACCACTCGTCGGTGCGGTCCCACGTCCCGGTGCCCAGGTGGGCGGTGGCCGGGTGCGCGTGGTCCTCGACCTGCACCTTCGCGGGCTGGATCGCGGGGTGCGACTGGAAGTACGCGCCCGCGAGCCCGCCGTAGAAGGGCCAGTCGTACTCGGTGTCGGCGGCGGCGTGCACGCCGACATAGGCGCCGCCGGCCCGGATGTACTTCTCGAACGCCGTCTGCTGCGCGGCGTTCAGCACGTCACCGGTGGTCGAGAGCCAGACCACGGCGTCGTACTGGGCGAGGTTGGCGTCCGTGAAGGCCGCCGCGTCCTCGGTGGCGTCGACGGCGAAGCCGTTCGCGGCGCCGAGTTCCTTGACGGTCGCGATGCCCTCGGGGATCGAGTCGTGCCGGAAGCCCGCGGTCTTGGAGAAGACCAGGACCTTCTCGCCGTCCTGTCGCGACGGCTCGGGTCGCGAGGCCGCGGGGCCCGACACACAGCCGATGAGCAGGGCCGCCGCGGCGGTCGCCGTGGCCAGCCGTGCGGATGCGCGCATGTGCTGACCTCCCGCTCAGCTCGTGGTGAAGGTGAAGTCGTCGACGTCGTACAGCGCTCCGCCGCCCGACCCCTTGAAGACGAGGAACAGCGTGGTGGTCTTCGTCGGCGGCTTGGCGAGGCCCGTACTGACGTCGGTGTAGGTCTCCCACGAGCCGGTCGGCGCGACCTTCGCGGTGCCGAGCAGCTTGCCGGTGGCCGATCCGCTGCGCACCTCCAGCGTGCCGCCGGCGCCCGCGGAGGCGACCCGCGCGGTCAGCTTGGTGGCGTTGCCGAGGAGGTACGGCTTGAAGGAGATCCAGTCGCCGTTGTGGATGTCGCCGACCGTCTTGCCGCCGTGCGCCGGGGTGTGGTTGACCACGGAGACGCCCTTGGAGCCGTTGAAGTGCTCGCCCTGGCGGTGCTTGGGCTGGACGACGTTCTGGTCGTGGGTGGTCAGCGCGGGCTGGCCGTTGGCACCCTTGTCGGTGTACTCGGCGTCGAAGACCCCGAAGATGTTGGCGTTCGGGTCGTGCTCGCCGTCGGCGGAGGTCTGGATGGTGCCCTCGCAGCCGTTGGCCGAGGTGACCGGGTGGCCGTGGCTGTCATGGCCGAGGATGTGGGTGACCTTCACCTTGGTGCAGTCGATCCTGCCGTCCTCCGGGTCGGACACCTTCACCTTGAAGGGCACCTTGTCGCCGAAGGTGAACAGATGGCCGTCGCCGGGGAGTTCCAGGGTCACCTTGGGCGCGGTGTTGCCGACGGTGAGGTGCGCGCTGGCCGAGCCGGTGCGCCCGGTGGAGTCCTTGACGGTCACGGTCGCGGTGTAGACGCCGTTCTTCTTGTACGTGTACGTGGGGTTCTGCTGGGTCGACTTGCCGCCGTCGCCGAAGTCCCAGGCGTAGGTCAGGGTGCCGCCGTCGGCGTCCGTGGCCTTCGCGGTGAACGAGGTCCGCAGGGGTGCCTGGCCACTGGTCTTGGAGGCGGTGGCCTCGGCGACCGGGGAGTGGCCCTCGGTGGCGTTCTCGATGCGGTAGAGGCCGGAGTTCTCGTCGCCGCCGAACCAGGCGGTGCCGTAGTCCAGGACGTAGAGGGCGCCGTCGGGGCCGAACTCCATGTCCATCACCTGGGTGCCGGTCCAGGGGAACGGGTTGATCTTCGAGACGGTGCCGTCGGCGCCCTGCTCGATGCGCTTGATCCAGCGCCGGCCGAACTCACCGGCGAAGAAGTTGCCGTCGTACGCCTCGGGGAACTTCACCGGGGAGGTGTTCGCGGCGTCGTAGCGGTAGACGGGTCCGCCCATCGGGGACTCGGAGCCGCTGCCGAACTCGGGGACGGATCCGCCGTCGTACGGGATCCAGGCCTCCTGCGCGGGCGGCAGGTCGGTCAGGCCGGTGTTGTGCGGCGAGTCGTTCTTCGGCGCGGCGCAGTCGAAGGCGGCGCCGGAGGTGCCGGTCGCGAAGTCGTAGTCGACGTAGGCGTCGTTCTTGCCGGTGCAGAAGGGCCAGCCGAAGTTGCCCGCCTTGGTCACCCGGGCGAACTCGACCTGTCCGGCAGGGCCGCGCTTGGGGTCGGCCGCGCCCGCGTCGGGCCCGTAGTCACCGACGTAGACGATGCCGGTCGGCTTGTCGACGCTCATCCGGAAGGGGTTGCGGAAGCCCATCGCGTAGATCTCGGGGCGGGTCTTCTCGGTGCCCTTGGCGAAGAGGTTGCCGTCCGGGACGGTGTACGAGCCGTCGCCGGCGACCTTGATGCGCAGGATCTTGCCGCGCAGGTCATTGGTGTTGCCCGCGCTGCGCCGCGCGTCGAAGGCCGGGTTGCGGTTCGCGCGCTCGTCGATGGGCGTGAAGCCGTCGGAGGCGAAGGGGTTGGAGTCGTCGCCGGTCGAGAGGTAGAGGTTGCCGTCCTTGTCGAAGTCGATGTCGCCGCCGACGTGGCAGCAGGTGCCGCGGCTCGCGGGGACGTCGAGGACCTTCTTCTCGCTGGCGGTGTCCAGGGTGCCGTCGGCCTTCAGGACGAAGCGGGAGAGGCGGTTGACG
>NZ_LIRJ01000252.1 GCF_001419745.1 Streptomyces silaceus
CCTCGTAGCCTCTGAGGCTCGCAGGCTTCGTGGCCTCTGAGCCCCGTAGGCCCTGAGTCTGTAAGGCTCGTCACACCGGACTGTTCGGACCCCGGTTCCGGAGCGTTTCGCTCCGGAACCGGGGTTCCTTGCGGCGAGGGGCAGTTGGGGGCGGTCGGGGGGTGCGGGGGGAGCGAGGGGGCCGTTGATCAAAAGGCAGGGGTCGTTCCGCTTCCCCGTCTACCTCAAACAAGACCTTTGATGTTCTCAAAGTACGAGTGTTAACGTATTCGACATGAAGACAGCAGCAGCGCACCGTCACGCCGTGAGCGTCCCGCTCGTGGCGCGCCTGCATGTCGACCTCTGCCGCTGCATGTCCGCGGCCTGTCACGTCTGAATCGTGCCCCCGCTGCAGCGGCGCCACCGACGCAAACGTCGGCTCCACCGGAGCTTCGCACCCCCAGTGGTTCGCGGTCGCCGCTCCCGTACGTCCCCGTCTCCCTGACTTACCTCACCGGAGTGTGTCCGTGTCCGCGAACTCCGCGACGCCCGCCGACAAGGCCGGCCAGCCCGAGAAGCCCCAGTCCGGCTTCCGGATACCCAGCTTCCTCAAGATCCCCTTCTGGGCGCAGATCCTCGGCGGTCTCGTCCTCGGCGTCCTGCTCGGCTGGATCGCCCGTAACCAGGACGTCGACTGGCTCGTCACCACCCTCTCCAAGGTCGGTGAGACCTTCATCGGGCTCCTGAAGCTGGCGGTCGCCCCGCTCGTCTTCTTCGCGATCCTGGTGTCGATCACCAACCTGCGGAAGGTCAACAACGCCGCGCGTCTGGCCAGCCGCACCCTGCTCTGGTTCATGATCACCTCGCTGATCGCGGTGGTCATCGGCCTCGCGATCGGCCTGCTGACCAACCCCGGCGCCGGCACCGGCCTGACCCCCAAGGACGGCAAGGCCCCCGACCACGCCGGCTCCTGGATCGACTTCCTGACCGGGATCATCCCCACGGACGTCATCACGCCGTTCACCGATCTCAACGTCCTGCAGATCGTCTTCATGGCCGCCGTCGCCGGCATCGCCGTCCTGAAGATCGGCGACAAGGCCCAGCCGATCCTGGAGCTCTCCGAGTCCGTGCTCGCGCTGCTGCAGAAGGCCCTGTGGTGGGTCATCAAGCTCTCCCCGATCGGCACCGTCGGCCTCATCGGCTTCGCCATCGCGGACTACGGCTGGAACCTCATCAGCAAGTACGCGACGTTCACCGCGGACATCTACATCGGCTGCGCCCTGGTGATGTTCGGCGTCTACCCGCTGCTGCTCGCGTTCGTCGCCAAGGTCAACCCGCTCCAGTTCTTCAAGGGCGCCTGGCCCGCGATCCAGCTGGCCTTCGTCTCGCGCTCCTCGGTCGGCACGATGCCGGTCACCCAGAAGGTCACCGAGCGTCTCGGTGTCCCGAAGGAGTACACGTCCTTCGCCGTGCCGTTCGGCGCGACCACGAAGATGGACGGCTGCGCCGCGATCTACCCGTCGATCGCCGCGATCTTCGTCGCGCAGATCTTCGACGTGAACCTGGGCATCAAGGAGTACCTGCTCATCGCGTTCGTCTCGGTCGTCGGTTCGGCCGCGACGGCGGGCCTCACGGGTGCCACGGTCATGCTGACCCTGACCCTGTCGACGCTGGGCCTCCCGATGGAGGGCGTGGGCCTGCTCCTCGCCATCGACCCGGTCCTCGACATGATGCGCACCGCCACGAATGTCGCCGGTCAGGCGCTGGTTCCGGTCGTCGTCGCGGCCCGGGAGAAGATTCTCGACCGTGAGGCGTACGAGCACGCGTCGTCGTCGCCGCTCGACGACTTCGACGAGACGTCGTCGTCCTCGTCCTCTTCGCGGGCGGTGCCTGCGGCGGCCTGAGTCCTCGCTCTGGGTCCTCGGTCTGACTCTTCGGCCTGACTCTTCGGTCCGAGTTCCTTGGCTCGCGGCTGGTTTCGTGTGTGGCCCCGTTCCCGGCATCGTCGGGGGCGGGGCTTTTGCGTGGGG
>NZ_LIRJ01000253.1 GCF_001419745.1 Streptomyces silaceus
CACCACGGCTGCCACGCCACCCCCCGCGTCCGCGCCCCGGGCACGGCGTCCTCGCGGGTCGCCCCGCCCGCGTGGCAGCAGTCGAGGACGGCGACCACATGGGCGCCGCCGCGCGCGATCCGGTCGAGGAGCGCGCCGAGTTCGGTGTCGCGCAGCAGCGGCTGCCCGCCCTCGCGGAGGCTGTCGTGGCAGACCAGGGACTCGCTGCGGCCGGTCGCCGCGCGCGGGTCGTCGGTGTCGCGCGCGCTGCCGTGCCCGCTGAACCACAGCAGCGCCGTGTCGCCGGGCCCGCTGCGCCCCAGGTGCGTCTCGATGACCTCGACGACCCGCGCGCGGGTGGCCCGCGCGTCGTGCAGGCTCAGGACGCGGGGCGCGAGGCCGGGCTGTCCGCGCAGCCAGCTCTCCGCCTGTGTCACGTCGTTGACGCAGCCCCTGAGCGGCTTGCCGGGATAGTCGTCGATGCCCACGAAGAGCGCGTTCACGGTCCGCATGCGGTGATCCTGTCAGCCCTTCCTGGGCGTCGTCAGGTCGCTTCGTGGGCGGTTGCCGGGCAGTTGCGGTCATCCTCATGTGCCCGCGCCCGCAAGGGAGTTCAATGTCCGTCTGCGATCACCAGCGGCCACTGTGGGCCGCCGGCGACACCCACGTACAGGAGGGCAGCAGGCGTGACTTCCGGGGGACAGGGACCCTACCCTCCGCCATGGCCGCCGAACGGCGGACCCCATCCGTATCTCCCGCCCCGAGCGCCTCTGTGGCGCCGTCTGCGCGACGGCGAGTGGCCGCCCACCCGGGAGCTGCTGCGGCAGCTGGGCCCGCGGCGCGGCTGCCTCGCGGCGCCCCTGCTGTGCTGCGCCTGGCCGCTGTTCTTCCTCGTGCTCACCTATCCGCTGGCGCGCTCGGCCAGGATCCGGGCCCACGCGGTGTTCCCGCCGGACGGCCATCAGCGGCTCCAGGACCCCCAGGTGCTGCGCGTCCAGCAGATCCGGGCGTGGATCGCGCTGGCCGCCTCCCTGCTGATCCTCTCCGTGTACGGCACCTCGGAGGACTGGAACGAGATGCAGGAGCAGTTCGTCTTCCGCCTGGTGCTCACGCCGTGGCTGCTGCTCCTGACCGCGCCGCTGGTGCTCGTGCTGCTGTTCCGGCTGGCGTCGGCGCACCGGCGCACGGCCATGCGGGCAGGGCTGCGGACCGCGGTGCGGGCGGTGCTCTGCTACTTCGGCGCGTTCACGGCCGTGCCGCTGCTGGTCCTCGCGGCGACCTACCTCGGCCGCGACATGAACGCCGGTGTGCTCACGCCGCTGGTCATGCCCGCGCTGATGCTTCCGGCGCTGTGGATGCTGTTCTTCGTGGCGTTCTCGTCCGCGACGGTCGTGCGGACCGCGTTCAGCACCACGCGGGTGCACGCGGCCCTGCCCGCGCTGCTCGCCGGGCTGCTGGTGTGGGAGCTGGCGGGCATCAACCTCGCCGTGTCGGGTCCGCCGCCGGGGCCGCCGCTGATCCAGCTCGCCGCCCTGGTGGCCGGGCCGCTGTCGGTGTCGGCGGTGGCCTGGTGGGAGATCGACCGGCTGCGCACCCGTCACGGGGTGGGGCTGCGCGGCTGAGCCCCGGTGCCGGACACGCGCCCGGCACCGGGGCCCGGTCACTCACGGTTCGGCCGCCCGATGCGGCCCTCGTCGGGCGCCGGGCCCAGCCCTCGCCGACCGCCCGGCGCTCAGCCCTCGTCGGGCGCCAGGCGCAGCGAGATGGAGTTGATGCAGTAGCGCTGGTCCGTCGGGGTCGGATACCCCTCACCCTCGAACACGTGCCCGAGGTGCGAGCCGCACCGCGCGCACCGCACCTCGGTCCGCACCATGCCGTGCGAGGTGTCCTGGAGCAGCTCGACCGCGTCGGAGTCCTTCGGGTCGTAGAAGCTGGGCCAGCCGCAGTGCGACTCGAACTTCTCGCCGGAGGTGAAGAGCTCGGCGCCGCACGCCCGGCAGGAGTAGACACCCTTGGTCTTGGTGTCGGTGTACTCACCGACGAACGCGGGCTCCGTCCCGGCCTGGCGCAGCACCGCGTACTCCGCCGGGGTCAGCTCCGCGCGCCATTCCTCGTCCGGCTTCTCGACGTCGTACGACATGACTCTGAACCCCTTACGTCCGCGGCTCGTGGTGACCGCTACGGCTGGTGGTGGCCGCTACTTCGACAGCTCGGCCAGGATCTGCGGGCCGAGGTCGGTGACGTCGCCCGCTCCCATGGTGAGAACGAGATCACCGGGCTTCGCCATTCCCGCGATCGCCCGCACGGCCTCGGCCTTGTCGTGCGCGGCCGCCACGTCGGCGCCCGCCGCACGGGCGGCGTCGATGATCAGCTCGCTGGTGATGCCCGGGATCGGGTCCTCGCGGGCCGGGTAGATGTCGAGGACCACCGAGGAGTCGGCGAGGGCGAGGGCCTGGCCCATCTCGGTGCCCAGCTCCTGGGTGCGCGAGAAGAGGTGGGGCTGGAAGAGGACGAGGATGCGCGATTCGCCCGCGGCGGAACGCATCGCCTCCAGGTCGGCCGTCATCTCGGTGGGGTGGTGGGCGTAGGAGTCGATGACCTGGACGCCCGCGGCCTCGCCCTTGAGCTGGAGGCGGCGCTTGACGCCCGTGTACGACTTCAGGGCGCCGGCCAGGTTCCGGGACGGGATGCCGAGCGCGATGCCCGCCGCGAGGGCCGCGACCGCGTTGTTCGCGTAGTGACGGCCGGGCACCGAGACCGTGAAGGTCAGCAGCTTGCCGTCGAGCAGGACGGTGACCTCGCTGGTCAGGCCGCGTGCGGTGATCTTGTGGATGCGCAGGTCGGCGTTGTCGGACTCGCCGTAGGTGACGACCTTCAGCTCCCCGAGGTCCCGGACGCGCCGGGTCAGCTCGACGGCGCCCGGCTGGTCGGCGGACACGACGAGCGTGCCGCCGGGGACGACCTTGCCCACGAAGGTCTCGAAGGACTCGTAGATCTCGTCCATCGACGCGTAGTTGGCGTGGTGGTCGAGCTCCACGTTCAGGACGATGGCGACCTCGGGCGTGTACTTGTGGAAGCTGCGGTCGCTCTCGTCCGCCTCGGCCACGAAGATGTCGCCCTCGCCGTGCAGCGCGTTCGTGCCCGGCGCGTCCAGGTCGCCGCCGATCGCGTACGACGGGTCGAGGCCGAGGCTGGAGAGGGTGACCGCCAGCATCGAGGTCGTCGTGGTCTTGCCGTGCGTGCCGGCGACCGCGATCGGGCGCAGGCCGTCCATCAGGGCGGCCAGCGCGTCGGAGCGGTGCACGACGGGGATGCCGAGCTCGGTGGCGCGGGCCAGCTCGGGGTTGTCGGCGCGGATCGCGGAGGAGACGACGACGCTGGAGGCGTCCTCGGCGAGGTGGGCCGCGTCGTGGCCGATGTGCACCGTGGCGCCGAGCGCACGCAGGGCCTCGGCGGTGGCGGAGTCACGGGCGTCGCTGCCCGCGACCTTGGCGCCGCGCTGGGCCAGGATCTTCGCGATGCCCGACATTCCGGCGCCGCCGACGCCGATGAAGTGCGGTCGGTCCATGGCGGAAGGAAGGCCGGGTGCCATGCGTGTGTCTCCCCTGGTGGTGCGATACGGGTGTCGGGCCGTGCGCCGTACGACGCGCGGGCGGCCCCCAGCCTATTGCCTGGCGCCCCGTGCGGGGCGCGAGGCCGGGACATGCGCGCCCGCGCGCACGCGGCCCGCGAGCGGCCCGGGGCCCGCGCCGCCCCCTGCGGCGGAGCCCCTACTCCTCGTCCGCAGCGCTGTGCGAGAACAGCTTGAGGACGGGGACGCCGACCTTGTGCCGCGCCCGCGAGGCCCAGTCCCGGTGGAAGAACTCCTCCACGTAGTGCGGGTCGGTCAGGACGATCACCTCGTCGGCGTCCGCGCTCTCGACCAGGTCCTTGAGCGCGTCCAGCGGGTGGTCCTCGATGAGCCGGCCCTGGGCCGCGCAGCCCGCCGCGCGCAGCGCCGTGAGGGAGACCTGCAGCGCCTGCTCGCCGGGTCCTGTCGCGTCCTGGCCCTCGGGGGTCTCGCCCTCGCGCGCCGCCTGGTCGAGCTCGCCGAGGGCGACGTCGTCGATGGCCCGCAGCAGTCGGTCCGCCTGGTCGCCCCTGGGCTGGAGCAGTACGTGGAAGGTGACCGGCTCGTCCCCGTGCAAGGTGGTGACGAACTCCACGTCGGCGGACGTCAGGGCCTTCTCGATCATCAATACGCTTGTGAACACGCCAGGCGCCCTTCTGCTCCGTGGGCCGTCCTGAGGCCCCTGCGGAAACCATCCTGCCCCGTGCCCGCACGGGGTCTGCGAGATCTAGTGTGCCCAGCCGAAGCCAAACGGAACGGCTGATTCCGCCGATTGTCAGGTACGACGGTATCGGGTGAAGAGGAACCCGTCCTCTTCCAGTACGGATGCCAGTGCGAATTTTTCCGGCACCGCGAGCGCGGGCCCGACCGCGATCCGCTGGGCGTCCCCGGCGGTGAGCATCGGCGACACCGTCAGACAGAGCTCGTCCAGCGCCCCCGCCGCCACGAACTGGCCGAGCAGCCGGGGCCCGCCCTCCGTGAGCAGCCGGGTCAGCCCCCGCTCGGCCAGCGCGGGCGCCACCCGCTCCGGCTCCACGGCCGCGCCCTCGCCCGCCACGACGACGACGGCGCCCGCCTTGGCGGCGGCGTCGATCCGCTCGGCGGGCGCCGCGGCGCCCGTCACCAGGAGCGTGGGCGTCAGCGGCGCGGTGAAAAGCGGAAGCGAGAAGTCCAGGTCAAGGCTCGCGCTGACGACCGCGACGGCCGGCGCCGGCGTCTGCCCGGCCGCGGCCCTGCGCGCCGCGAAGGCCTCACGCGCGCGGGCCGGCCGGTAGCCCTCCTTGCGGACCGTCTCGGCCCCGACGACCACGACGTCGGCCAAGCCCCTCAGGGTGCCGAAGACCCGCATGTCGGTGTCGCTGGAGATGGGCTGGGAGCGGCCATCGTGCTGGGCCGCGCCGTCGAGCGCGGACACCATGTTGGCGCGCAGCCAGGTCACCTCTCCGGAGGGATAGGCGTAGGCGTCGGCCAGCTCGTCGAGCCCCCACTCCCGTTCGACCGCCTCATCCGTCCGGTTGTGCCTCCGGTCATCAGTCCGGTCCTCCGTCCGGGTGTCCGTCCGGTCGATTGTCTGGTCGGTCACAGGGAACAGGCGTCGCATGTCCGCAGTCTTGCACGACCCCTAAACTGAGGAACTGTGTCGTCCTGCACCACTGCCCCCGGGCAGAGCCCCATAGCCGATGTCGGTCCGCTGTCGCTGTGCGCCCGCGAGCCGCACGTACCCGCCGACCGCCTGGTCGCCGAGATGGTGCCGCCGCCGCGCTTCGACTCGGTCCGCTTCGACACGTACATCCCCGACCCGGGCCAGCCGAGCCAGACCGAGGCGGTCCGCGTCCTCAGCGGCTTCGCGGCGGGCCTCGGCGGGTCGCACGCGAGCGGCTCGGGCAAGCGGCGCTGGTTCCAGAAGAGGGCCCCGGCCCCGGCGGGCCCGCGCGGCATCTACCTCGACGGCGGGTACGGCGTCGGCAAGACCCACCTCCTCGCCTCGCTCTGGCACGCGACGCCCGCGGCGCCCGAGCAGAAGGCGTTCGGCACCTTCGTCGAGCTGACGAACCTGGTCGGCGCGCTCGGCTTCCAGCAGACCGTGCGCACCCTCGGCGACCACCGGCTCCTGTGCATCGACGAGTTCGAGCTGGACGACCCGGGCGACACGGTCCTGGTCTCCTCGCTCCTGGCCAAGCTCGTCGAGCAGGGCGTGGCGCTCGCCGCGACGTCCAACACGCTGCCGGGCAAGCTCGGTGAGGGCCGGTTCGCGGCCACCGACTTCCTGCGCGAGATCCAGGGCCTGTCCGCCCACTTCAAGGCGCTGCGCATCGACGGCCAGGACTACCGCCACCGCGGCCTGCCGGAGGCCCCCGCCCCGTACACGGACGAGCAGGTCACCAAGGCGGCGTACGCGAGCGAGGGCGCCTCGCTCGACGACTTCCCGCACCTGCTCGCGCACCTGGCCAGGGTCCACCCCAGCCGGTACGGCGCGCTGACGGAGAACCTCACCGCCGTCTGCCTCACCGATGTGACGCCGGTGCCCGACCAGTCGACCGCGCTGCGTCTCGTGGTGCTCGCCGACCGGTTGTACGACCGGGAGGTACCGGTCCTCGCCTCCGGTGTGCCCTTCGACCGGCTCTTCAGCGAGGACATGCTGAACGGCGGGTACCGGAAGAAGTACTTCCGGGCCATCTCCCGGCTCACGGCACTGGCACGGGACGCCAAGGGGCTCGTGGACGGGTAACCCCCGGTTCGGCGCGGAAGCGCTCGCCGACGGGCAAGCGGAAGACAAAAGGACGCGCAAAACGGAAGCTACGCGCGTGGTTCCCGACCGCCAAGGCGCGTGGTACACACATCCGGTCACATTCCTGTCCGCCAGCAGGAGGTTGCCCATCATGTCTGCCACACGACGTCAGGTTCTTGCCCGTACCGGTGCGCTGGGCGCCGGAATCGCCTTCACCGGCGCTCTCTCGGAACTCTTCGCGGGCACCGCGGCCGCACACGGGAAGGCCGGTTACGGCCCCCTCGTCCCCGACCCCGAGGGACTGCTCGACCTGCCCAAGGGGTTCCGCTACAAGGTCCTCTCGCGCGAGGGCGACGACCTTCGCTCCGGCGAGGGCAAGGTCCCCAGCAACCACGACGGCATGGCCGCCTTCCGCGGCAAGCACGGCGGCGTACACCTCGTGCGCAATCACGAGAACCGCGTCACCGGCAAGATCGGTGTGCCCACGGTCGAGGGGCTGACGTACGACCCGATGGCCAAGGGCGGCTGTACGGCGCTCGCGCTCGACCGGAGAAACAACGTCCTGGGCGAGCGCGTCGCGATCGCCGGAACCGCCGTCAACTGCGCGGGCGGGCCCACCCCTTGGGGCACCTGGCTCACCTGCGAGGAGACCGAGGACAAGGCCGGCACGAACGGCTACACCAAGGACCACGGCTTCATCTTCGAGGTCGACCCGGTGGACCCGCACCGCACCGGCGCGGTGCCGCTGACCGCGATGGGCCGCTTCCAGCACGAGGCGATCGCCGTCGACCCCAAGCGCGGCATCGTCTACGAGACCGAGGACGCCTTCCAGAAGCCGTTCGGCCTCTTCTACCGCTTCCTGCCCAAGAAGCCCGAGGGCGGCCGCGGTTCGCTGCGCGCGGGCGGCAGGCTGCAGGCCATGCGGGTGCCCGGCGTGCCGGACCTGTCCTCCGTCCAGGAGACCGGCGCGTGCTTCGACGGCATCGAATGGGTCGACGTACCCGATCCGCTCGCGGCCCGGACGCCCATCCGTCTCCAGGACTTCGGCCCCAAGGGCATCACGCACGCGCAGAAGCTGGAGGGCTGCTACTGGGGCGGCTCGTCCGTCTACTTCGTCTCCTCCTTCGCGCACAGCGCGGAGGGCTCGGCGGCCGACCACTTCGGTCAGATCTGGCGGTACGACCCGTCCGCGCGCCGCCTGACCCTCGTCATCGTGTTCGGCCCGAGCACCGACATCCAGCTGCCCGGCGAGTCCCCCGACAACATCTGCCTCGCGCCCAGCGGCGGCCTGATGGTGTGCGAGGACGGCGGCGGCGCGCAGCACGTGTACGGCCTCACGCGGGGCGGCGAGGTCTACCCGATGGCCCGCGGCCGGCAGAACATCGGCACGCCCGAGGAGCCCGAGTGGGGCGAGTTCGCGGGCGTCACGTTCTCGCCGGACCACGACACGATGTACGTGAACTGCTACACGCCCGGCACGACGTTCGCGGTGACGGGACCCTGGCACAAGTAGCGGCCTCGTAGCCCTCGCCGCACGATCGAGGGATACGACCGGAAGGGGTGCGCGGTGGCGAAGTCCACGAAGGACGGCAAGGGCACGAAGAAGCGGGGCAAGGACGCCGGTGAGGGCCCCGGCAAGAAGGCCGGGAAGGCCGGAAAGGCCGGAAAGGCCGGGAAGGCCGCGAAGGTCGGACGGCCCCCCAAGGCCGGAAAGGGAACCCCGCCCCGCCTGACGGACCTGCTGCGCATCCCCGAAGGGGAGAGGGTCGACCTCTCCTCGTACGACGCCGCCGCGACCCCCGCGGGCCCGGCCGACAAGGCCGCGGGGCTCGCGGCGACCGCCCGGATGGGCGAACGCCTCGCCGACCTCCAGGAACGCCTGTACGCGGCGAGCACCCAGGGCGACCGCCGCCGGATCCTGCTGGTGCTCCAGGGCATGGACACCAGCGGCAAGGGCGGCACGGTCAAGCACGTCATCGGCCTGTTCAACCCCTCCGGCTGCCGCATCAAGGCCTTCAAGGCCCCGACCGCCGAGGAGCAGAACCACCCCTTCCTCTGGCGCATCATGAAGGCGCTCCCCCAGCCCGGCGAGATCGGCATCTTCGACCGCTCGCACTACGAGGACGTCCTCATCGCCCGCGTCCGCGAGCTGGTCCCGCGCAGCCAGCTGGGCCGCCGCTACGGCCAGATCAACCGCTTCGAGAAGGCCCTGGCCGACGACGGCGTCACGATCGTGAAGTGCTTCCTCCACATCTCCTACGAACAGCAGCGCCGCCGCCTGCTGGAACGCCTGGACAACCCGGACAAGCACTGGAAGTTCACCATGGGCGACCTGGAGGAACGCGCGCTGTGGCCCGCCTACCAGGAGGCGTACGAGATCGCCCTGGAACGCTGCTCGACCGAGGCGGCCCCCTGGCACCTGATCCCCGCGGACCGCAAGTGGTACCGCAACTGGGCCATCAGCACCCTCCTCCTGGAACACCTGGAATCCCTGGACCCCCGGTACCCGAAGGCGGACTTCGACGTAACAGAAGCCAGAAGCCGCCTTCAGGCCTCGTGAGGCGCCAGGTCAGCGGGCGATGACCGGGTAGTGGTCCGAGAGGTTCGTGTACGTGTACTGCTTGCCCCAGCTGGAGACCGTCCAGGGGGGTGTCTGTTCCTTGATGACCTCGTTGCGCCACGTCGCCGGGCGGGCGTGGCCCTTGCGGTGGAGGACGTAGTCGAGGTCCTCGCGCGGGTCGTCCGGGTAGCGCTCGGCGGCGATCGAGTTGTCCTGGGTGTCGAAGGAGTACGGGTGGCCCGTGCGGGCGTCGGCCGGGGCGAAGCCGCCGTCGGCGAGCATCGAGGCGTACTCGGAGCTGTGCGAGTCGACGTTGAAGTCGCCCGCCACCATGACCTGTTCGTCCGCCGGGATGTTCTTCGCGGCCAGGAACGCGTCCATCTCCTTGAACTGCTTGGCCCGCGTGGCCGCCGCCTCGCCGCTGCCGCAGCCCGGGTCGGTGGACTGGGTGTGCGTGCCGACGACGTGGACCTTCGTGCCGTTCACGTCCAGGACCGCGTAGACGAAGCCCTTGTTGGAGTACGAGTCCGACCCGCACGCGTCCTTGTAGACGTACTGCTCCTTGCGCACGATCGGCCACTTGCTCAGGACGGTCACGCCGCCGTCCTCCGGCGTCACCGCCGAGTACGCGCCGCCGGTCGCGTCCCAGCCGCTCTTGCTGCGGCCCATCACCGGCGTCTGGTGCGGGTAGCGGTCCGCGGCGTTGGCCTTGAGAGCGTCGGACGAGGAGTTGTCGAACGCCTCCTGGAGGACGACGACGTCCTGGCCCTGGAAGAAGTCCGCGGCCGGTATCGCCTTGGCGCGGTGGTCCTGGCCCCAGTTGGGGTAGAGCGTCTTGCTGAACAGGAAGGTGTTGTACGTGAGCACCTTGAGCGAAGGCGTGGCGGCAGGGGCGGCCGTCGCGGAAGGCGCGACGGCGGCGAGGGTGGCGGCGGCGAGCACGGTGGTGATCGCGGCCGCGTGGGTCCTGCGCAGCGCTGCGTGCGGCACAAAAACTCCTGAGGGTGGGGGGGTCGGTCGATGCTGTTCCGGATGGTGCGGACGATGCCGTTGTTCCGGCGCCCGCACATCCAAGCAGCTGTGATTACTTCTGGGGATACTTCGCGTGAACACGGTTCGCGATCGAGGCGTCCGAACCGCGTCCGGCCTCTGCCACCGCGAGGCACGAACGCGGGTGTGGCCTATCTGCGGCGTACGGGCAGGATGTGGGCGAACGCCCTTAACACCGTGGCGCGTTGTTCCGGTGCGGTGCCCCGGACCGCGATGGCGAGGGCGGCCAGGAACGTCACGGCGAGCACGATGACGACGGCGAGCAGGATCTGAGGCGTTCCTGCGGCGAGTCGAACGACGATGGTGGTCATGGGGTGCCTCCGTCGGCAGGGCGGAGCGGGTGAGGGGCGAGGTCCGGAGATCGCGCGCTGCGGAGATCCGGAATGCCGAACGGCCGACGGGGACGCTTCCGGCGATGAACCCGGGCCGAACCGCGCGGCGCTGCCGCGAAGTTCGGCTTCAGTGATCAGGAGCGGGGCTGCGTCCAGGAACGGACCGGTCGGCCGGGTCGGGCCGGGTCACTTCCCGTATGCACTGGCGCTCATGCGCCGAGAGTTCGCAGCCATGTCCACCACTCCCTGTGGTCGAACCCCATGACGGGCCCGGGCGGTACGGTGTCGCACCGCTCACTCCCACCATGCCCTGTCACCCGCTCCGGGCGCCAGTGAGCAACTCCCTTCCAGCCATGGGGTGTTGCTCACATCACGACGTCCGACCGGACCGCACGAGCCGCACCTTGTCGACCCCGAGGAGCCCCGCGAGCGGCACCTTCGCCGTGGTCTGGCGCGGGCTGACCGTCATGCCCGCGCCGCGCAGCATGTCGAGCAGCATCCCGGCGAGCGGCATCACCATGTGCCGCCCCCAGCAGCGCTCGGAGGCGTGGCCGAAGGGCACGTAACCGGGGTGGTCGTCGGGGTCGAGCGCGGCCCAGCGCTCGGGGCGGAACGCGTCGGGGTCGTCCCAGAGCGCGGGGTCGCGGTGGCTGAGCAGCGGCAGCAGCAGGACGTCGTCGGCCGCGCCGATGCGGTCGTCGAGGGCGGGGTACTCGGGCGACGCGTTGCGCAGGATGTTCCAGGACGGGGGCAGCAGCCGCATGGACTCGTACAGGATGTGCTCGTTCGGCGTCGCGTCGTCGAAGGGCGCCCCGAGCCAGTACGCGTTGGCGACGAGCGTGGAGACGGTGAAGCAGACGGGGGCGGCGGCCCGCCGGTACAGGCCCATGGCGTAGCGGCGGTCGTTATAGCCCGTGGCGTTCGCGGTCAGGCCCGCGATGCCGGTGACGGGCGCCCCCGGGCGGAGCCTGCCGGGCAGGGCGGCGCCGGTGACGATGACCGTCCAGGTCAGCTTGGGCGTCAGCTCGAGGGTGCGGTCCATGAGGATGCGGAGCCGGTACGGGTCGGCGCCGAGGATCAGGTCGCGCAGATAGACGTGGCCGACGTGCGGCCACTCGCCCGAGAGGTCGGCGTCCGCCGGCACGGGCTTCTTCAGGGCCGCGCGTACGTCGCGGCCGATGGCCTGCATGACGGTGGACGCCTCGGTGCGCGGGATGGAACGCCCGTGCAGCGGCTTGAAGGTCGGACGTTCATGTTCGGTGGCCGGGCGGGCGGCGAGGATCCGGTCGGTCAGGTCGTGCCCGGCGACGCCGACGGTGTCGGCGTCCAGGCGGAACACGTCCTCGCCGCGGTGGTCGCGGAGCAGGGCGTCGAGCCTCGGCGTGAAGACGGTCGTCCGGGCGAGCCGGTCGGTGCTGCCGGAGAGGGACATCGGAGGTCTCCCAGTGCGGGAGGCCCGCGCCCGGCGGCATGAGCGCGCCGGGTGCGGGCCTCGACGGCGAATTACGTCCCTGGGCGCGAGGCGCCCTTACGGGTGCGCGGCCGCGCGGGCCGCGCGAGGTGACTGGTTCGCCGGTTTAGTACCAGTGGTACCAGGCGTACGCCTTCAGGCTCTTCTCGCCGGTGATCCTCTTCTTGAGGGAGCGGACCATCTTCATGTTCGTACCTCCGGTCGATTCCGTGTGCCCATGAGCGACATGGACCCGCGGAGCGTCGCCGCATCCGATCAACACCCGATAAACGGGCTGGTGGGACGCTATGCCGGGCATATCCGGAAGGCGCCGGGGCGGGTGGTGCGTGAGCGGCTCACGGTGCGCGTGAGCGAAACGTCAGCGCGCACCGCGCGGAGGCCGGCGCGCACCGCGCGGACGTCCGCGCCGTCCGGTGCCGGGCCGCCGCAGGGCGACCGCCAGCAGGACGGCGAGCCCGACGGCGAGACCGGGCGCGAGGGTCCAGGCCGCCTCCGGGTTCTCCTCCACCCACGTCGGGCCGTCGTGGAAGACGGCGCCGAGCGCCACCCCGTTCCGTCCGCGCAGGAACGCGAGGGCGGCGGTGACGGCGAAGGCGCCGGCCACGCACGCGCCGGCGGCGAGCACCCGCAGCCCGGCGGCCTTCCGCGCCGGCGTACCGGCGGCGCGCGCCCGCCGCCGCAGGGTGTCGGCCGCGGGCCAGACGGCGAGGGCGAGGAAGCCGACGAGCCCGCCGAAGACGTACGCGCCGCCGGGACAGACGGCCGTGCCGCGGCGCCACACCGCGTCGCCGGTCAGGGCGACGAGGAGGAAGGCACCGGCGAAACAGACCAGGCCGACGGCCGTCTCCAGGCGGGAAGATCGAGGGGGCACTCCGGACATTCGGCCATCTTACGGAACGTATGCGAACACATGACCTAGACCCCCGGCCCCCGTCGGGCACGCCCGCGCGTCACAGGTCGGCGAGCACACCGTCCACCGTGGCGAGCAGGACCTCACGGTCGCCCTGCACGCGGCCGAGGACCCGCAGGCCGTAGTACGTGCTCTGCACCCGGCGCGCCACGGTCCGCGCGTCACCGGTGGCGCGGATCTCGCCCGCGCGCCGCCCCTCCTCCACGACCACGCACAGCTCGTCCTCGACCCGGTCGAAGCTGCGCCGCACCGCCTGGGCGACCTCCGGGTCGAGACCGGCGACCTCGACGGCCGCGTTGATCGCGAAGCAGCCGCGCGGGCCCTCCGCGTCGAGGTCGGCGTCGACGGAGTGGATCATCATGGCGCGCAGCCGCTCCTTCGCGGGTCCGCCGCCGCGCAGGATCTCGATCTGCGCGGCGGTGGCCGTCTCGTAGTAGCGCTGGAGGGCGCGGAGGTAGAGCTGCCGCTTGCCGCCGAAGGTGTTGTAGAGGCTCGAAGGACCGAGCCCCGTGCTGTCGCACAGGTCGCGCGTCGAGGTGCCCTCGTACCCCTGGCGCCAGAACGTCTCCATGGCCGCGGTGACGACGCGGTCCTCGTTGAACTCTCGCGGTCTGGCCATGTGCGCCACAGTAACCGTTTTGGAAACGCCTTACAAAACAGCCTCCGCGGCGGAGGTCACACCCCCGTCCGCCCGGTCCGTCTGCTCCGTCTGCTCCGTCTGCTCCGCTCGCTCCAGCCGCGCCGCCCACAGCACGGCCACCGTCCCGGCGGCGGCCAGCGCGGCGCCGACCCAGGCGACCGAGGCGTAGCCGTACCCGGCGTCGATGGCCAGGCCGCCCAGCATCGGGGCCACGGTGTTGCCGACGTTGAACGCGGCCGTGTTGGTGGCGCCGACCAGCGTCGGCGCGCCCGGCGCGAGGGTGAACACCCGTGACTGCAGGGCGGGGTTGGTGACGTATCCGACGAGGCCGAGCAGGAAGACGAGGACGATCACCACGGCCGTCACCTGCGCGGTCAGCGCGAGCAGCGCGGAGAAGACGGCGAGGGCGCCGAGCCCGAGGCCGAGTGTGCCCAGCGGCCGGGACTGGCCGGTGCGCCCGCCGATCACGATGCCCGCGAGACCGCCGACGCCGAAGAGGGCGAGGATCGCGGGCACCCAGCCCTCGGGCACCCCGCTCACGTCGGTGAGCAGCGCCGCGAGATAGCTGAAGGTGACGACGACCGCCCCGAAGGCGAAGGCCGTGACGGCGTACGAGAGCCACAGCTGCGGGCGTGCCATGCCCCGCAGTTCGGCGCGGACCGAGGGGGACTCACCCGCGGCCCGGCCGCCCGGGACGACGAGCAGCGTGCAGAGAAGGCTCACCATGGCGGCCGCGGCGACTGCCCAGAACGCGGCGCGCCAGCCGGAGTACTGGCTCAGCAGTGTGCCCGCCGGGACGCCGACGATGGTGGCGAGCGTCAGCCCGCCGGCCACGACGGCGACCGCCCGCGCCTTGGCGTCCGCGGGGACGAGGGCCACCGCCGTGGCCACGGCGACGCCCCAGTACCCGGCGTACGCGAGGGCGCTGACCACGCGGGTGACGAACAGGACGGCGTAACCGGGCGCGAGGGCGCCGACCACGTGGGCCGCGACGAAGGCCGCCTGCAGCCAGACGAGCGCCGTGCGGCGCGGCCAGCGGAGCGTGGCCACGGCGAGCAGCGGGGCGCCGACGACCATGCCGATCGCGAACGCCGAGATGAGCAGGCCGGCGTCGGGGATGGACACCCCCAGGTCGTCGGCCATGCCCGGCAGCAGGCCGGACAGCATGAACTCCGATGTTCCTTGGGTGAAGATGCCGAGCCCGACTATGTACACCGCAGGGGGCATTGACGCGGTCCTCCCGTTCACGACCGATACGTGCGATAGATGCGACAGATGCGCTACGCGTTTCTGAAGCCGCACGCCGTGGCGGTGGCCGTGGGCGTGGCCGCGCCGACGCCGTGCGCCGACGCAGGCCGACGCAGGCCGACGCGGGCCGTCCGCCGCGGGGCGGCGGATGCTTTTGGAGCGAGTGCTTCAGAACCGACGGGCGCTGACGCTAGCACATTCTGAATCACTCGCTTCAAAACCGAGACGCCGTCGGCCGCGGCGGGTCACCGGGGCGCGAGCCTCCACAGGGACGTGACCTCGGCCGCGCGGGCGGCGTGGAGCGGGTCCGTGACGTCGGCGGCCCGTGGATGGCGCGGTGCGATGTCGAGCCGGTCGACCACCCGCAGCCCCGCCGCGTCGAAGTCCGCCAACAGCTGCTCACGGGAACGGAGTTCGAGATGCTCGGCGAGGTCGGAGAGGACGAGCCACCCCTCCCCGTCCGGTTCGAGGTGCGCCGCGAGTCCGGCCAGGAAGCCGTGCAGCATCGCGCCGCCCGGGTCGTACACGCCCTGCTCGACGGCGGACGTCGGACGGGCGGGCAGCCACGGCGGATTGCACACGACGAGCGAGGCACGGCCCGCCGGGAACAGCTCCGTGTCCACGACCTCGACCCGCCCGCCGAGACCGAGCCGTTCGACGTTGCCCCGGGCGCAGGCCAGGGCCCTCGGGCTGATGTCGGTGGCCACGACGCGGTCGACGCCCCGGCGGGCGAGGACGGCCGCGAGCACGCCCGTTCCGGTGCCGATGTCGAAGGCCGTACGCGGCCGGGGCGCCTCCTGCGCGACGGCGGCGGGCAGCGGGGCACGCGCCACGAGGTCGACGTACTCGCCCCTGACCGGCGAGAACACCCCGTAGTGCGGATGGATCCTGGCCTCGAGGGCGGGTACGTGCACGCCCTTCACCCGCCACTCGTGGGCGCCGATGACGCCGAGGAGTTCGCGCAGGGAGACCACCATCGGGCCGTCGGGCGGGCCGTACGCCTCCCGACAGGCCGCGCGGACGTCGGGCGCCCGGCGCAGCCCGAGGGCGTGATCGCCGTCGAGACGCACCAGGAGCATGCCGAGCACCCTGGCCCGGTGGCCGCGGGCGCGGCGGTGGCGGTGGAAGGACTCGGCGGGCGTGGCCGCCGGCGCGGGCGCCTTCCGGTCGACGCGGCGGCCGAGGGCGGTCAGCAGCTGCCGGGCGCCGTGGAAGTCGCCGCGCCAGAGCAGCGCGGTGCCCTCGCAGGCGAGCCGGTGGGCGGTGTCGGCCTTCATCCGGTCGTCGGCGAGGACGATGCGGCGGGGTGCGGGGGAATCGCTCTCGGAGTGCCAACGGGCGTACTGGAAAGGCGCGTTGGGGCGGTCGGGCTCGGTCCATTCGATGCGGGACATCAAGGACTCCTCGTGATCGTGGGCGCTGGGACACGAAGAGCGCTTCGACGCGGGAGACCTCAAGGGTCATCGGAGGGCGGGGCCCGGGGAGAGACCGTCGCCGGCCAACCAACCGGCAGGGCAGGGCGTCCGGTGGGGGACGACTGGCTCCGTACGCCCCTCAGGACATCCTCTGTGCTCTCTCAGGACATCCTCTGCGCTTCAGGGCACACCATGCGCTTCAGGGCACACCGAAGGGCCCGCGCATTCCTCATCCGCCGGGTACCGAGGAACGGCACCCGGGATCACCCGCGTCGCGGCGCGCGAGTGGATGTCAGCTGACGACCATGCCCATCATCACGATCAGGACGCTGTCACACCCGGCGCTCCCCCGGCAAACGCCCCTGTGCCGCGTCACGAGAGGCGGCCGGCCGCGGGCGGCTGGAATCCCTTGCCTCGATGTGCGCCGACGAGCGGCGGTGCACCGCCGGGGGCGTGTCCGGCTCACGGATGAGGCGGTCGACGAGGGCGGCCACCTCGGCGGGCGTGGGCAGTTCGATCCGTACGCTCGTCAGGCGCGGCCGCAGCAGCCGCGCCACGAGCAGGTCGTCGGCGCCGACCACCGCGGTCTCCCCGGGGACGTCCACGCCGGCGTCCTGCAACGCGCGCATCAGCAGCATCGCGTACTCGTCGTTGTACGCGAACACCGCGTCGAGCCCCAATTCCCGCCACCGCGCGGCCAGTTCGGCAGCCGACTCCTCGGTGTAGGCGAGCGGGAGCGGCTCGATCCGGGCGCCGGGGACTTCGGCCGCGGCGGCCCGCGCGCCCGCGAGGCGCGGCTCGCCGAACATCGCGAGGCCGTGCTCGACGGGGACGACGACGCCGATGCGGCGGCGCCCGCCCGCCAGCAGATGCGCGGCGGCCACGGACCCGATCTCCCGCTGGTCCATGGTGATGCCGTGGGCGCCGGGCGCGGGCGGCGGGCCGCAGGAGACGACGACGGCGGTGCCGGAGCGCTTCAGCACGTCGACGGACGGCCCGCTCAGCGGCCCGCCGTCGGTGACGAGCACGGCGGCGGGCCGCAGTTCGGCCCAGGCGCGGGCGGCCTCCAGGGGATCCCGCGCCGCGCTCGCGCCGTGCAGGACGCCGGTGTGTCCGTACTCCTGGAGCGCCGACTGGAAGCCCGCGACGAAGCCCGAGAACAGCGGGCCGAAGACGGGCACGGTGTCGGCGGGCACGGCGATCAGGACGAGCCCGCTGGAGCCGGAGCGCAGGGAGCGGGCGGCGGCGTGCGGCACATAGCCGAGTTCCTCGGCGGCGGCGCGGACCTTGCGCTGGGTCGCCTCGCTGACGCGGCCCGCCGCGAGTCCGTTGAGCACGTAGCTCACGGTGGCCCGCGACACTCCCGCGTGCCGGGCCACGGAGGTGCTGGTGGGCGGGGTCGCGGACGGTCGCGGCGCGGGCGGTGGGCTGTCGTTCATCCTGCGACGCATCCTTTCACGGTGGCCTCATACGGCCCATGGTTCGCACGGCTCGGTGGCGGTCACGGGTCAGTGGCTCCCACGGGTCGGCGGCTCCCACGGGTCGGCGGGTCGCGGCCGCGCGCGCGCTGCCCGCGGCGGCCCACGACTCGTGGCGGTCTACGGCCGGCGACGGCTTCTCGTTCACGGGGGCATGACGGCGCGACGGCACGGCCCGGCCCACCGCTCGCGCGCTCACGACCTCGCCCACCCACGCACCCACAGCACCTCACCGCTCTTTGCCGACGCGGGTCTGGTGGAGCCGCTCGTCCAATGCTAAACATTCGTTACACGTGTCAAGTGACACGTGTAACGACCTCATTCGGCCACTCGGCCGACCGTCCGAGGAGGAGGGCACCGTGGCCCTTTCCGCTCGTCAGGACCGGCTCGATCCCCAGGAACAGGCCCGCGCGCCGCGCGGCCTGATGCCGCTCCTCATGCTCGGCAATACCGCGATGTACGCGCTCTACATCGGCGTCGGCGGCGTGCTCCTCCCCCTCCAGATCGAGCAGATCGACAAGGCCCACAAGGTCGCGATGCTCGGCCTGGTCAGCGGCGTCAGCGCCGTCTTCGCCACCTTCTTCAACCCCGTCGCCGGCGCGCTCTCCGACCGCTCGGGGCGCCGCAACCCGTGGATCCTCGGCGGCGGTCTCGCCGCGGTCGGCGCGATGGCGCTGCTCGGCGGGGTCGAGACGGTGCTGCTCGTGACCATCGCCTGGTGCCTGGGCCAGGCCGTGATGAACGTCTTCCAGGCCGCGCTCACCTCGGTCGTCCCCGACCGCGTCCCGCTCTCCGCGCGCGGCCGGGCGTCCGCGGCGGTCGGCCTCGGCATGCCGATCGGCTCGACCCTCGGCGCGCTGCTGGGCTCGGCCTTCGCCGAGCGCATCGGCACCGGCTACCTCGTGCTCGGCGCGTTCGTGGCGGTCTCGGCCGTACTCTTCACGTCGTTCGCCCGAGAGAAGCCCCTGCCCGACGCCGCGCGGCCGGAGCGGGTGCCGCTGAGGAAGCAGTTCGCCGCGTTCCTCGGCGCCCTGCGCCACCACGACTTCCGGTGGGCCTTCATCGGGCGCGCGCTGCTCGTGCTCGGCTACTTCTGCGTCTTCGGCTACCAGTTGTACATCCTGCAGGACCACATCGACCTGCCGTCCGGACTCGAACCGGAGGACGCCGTCGCGGTCCTCGCGCCGGTCAACGCGGTCGCCATGGCCGCCTCCACCGTCGTCGGCGGTGTGCTCTCCGACCGGCTGGACCGGCGCAAGCCGTTCATCGCCGTCTCCGCGGTGGTCTCGGCGGTCGCGCTGGCCGTCCCCGCGCTCTCGCCGACCTGGCCCGCGATGCTCGTCCTCGCCGCGCTCAACGGCCTCGGCTTCGGCTGCTTCATGGCCGTCGACAACGCGCTCGTCTCGATGATCCTGCCGAGCGCCGACGACGCGGCGCGCGACCTCGGCGTCCTCAACATGGCGCAGGCGGGCCCGCAGATCCTGGCACCGTTCGCCGCCTCCGTCGTCGTCTCGCTCTGCGGCGGCAGCCAGGGCGGCGGCTACACCGCGCTGTTCGCGGTGGGCGCGACGCTGTCCGTCCTGGGCGCGCTCGCCGTGCGGCCGATCCGGGGCGTGCGGTGACGGGTCCGTGGTTCATGCGGTGACGGGTCCGTATTGATGTACGGAGCGATGAGTCAGGACACAGAAGTGATCGGTTCGCTTCCGGCGCGGACCCGTTCACGTACAAGATCGGCGTGTGCCGCCCGGCCCACCCATCAGAAAGGCACCACCATGAAGCTGCACACCCACGAATGGGGAAACGGCGACCGCGTCGCCCTCCTGATCCACGGGATCATGTCGGACCACCGCACCTGGCGGCGCGTGGGGCCCGCGCTCGCCGACAAGGGCTACCGCGTGATCGGTGTCGACCTGCGCGGACACGGCGTGAGCGAGCGCGGCGCGTACAGCGCGAAGCTGTTCGCGGACGACCTCGTCGACACGCTGCCGACCGGCGCCGAGCTGGCGATCGGGCACTCCCTCGGCGGGATAGCCCTGGCCCTCGCGGCCGAGCGGCTCGCGCCCGCGCGCGCCGTGTACTCCGACCCGGCCTGGGCCCTGGACCGGGCGAGCGGCGTCGACCCCCGGGTGTTCGTGGAGTTCCGGCGGGCCACACGGTCGATCATCGCGAACTTCAACCCGCGCTGGGAGGACGCCGACGTCGACATCGAGGTCGCCACGCTGGCCCTCTGGGACCCGGACACCACGCTGGCGCTCTCCGGCGAGAACGCCGTCGACCGCAGCCCGGCGGCACCCGTCGTGCCCTCGCTCGTCCAGGTCGCGGAGACGAGCTTCCTGCTCGACGACACGTTCAAGAAGGAGCTGGCGCGGCGCGGCTTCGAGGTCCGTACGGTCCCGGGGACCGGGCACACGATCCACCGCGACGACTTCGACGCGTTCATGGCGTCGCTGGAGGGGTGGGTGTAGCCGGGCCGCGGTCGCGGGGCGCTGGTGTGGTCGGGGGAATCGGGGCCGCCATTATCCTATTTGCCGCTTTCATGGCTATATCGTCGGCGCGTGATCACTCTCGTACGGAGATGCGCCGCGCTCTGCGCCCTGACCGCCGTCCTCGCCGGGTGCTCCGGCGAGGCCACCGCGCCCGGCCACC
>NZ_LIRJ01000254.1 GCF_001419745.1 Streptomyces silaceus
AGATGTGTAGAAGAGACCGGCGCTGCGCAGGGAGGGAGGTGGGGAAGATCGTCGATCAGATGTGCGGCGGTGCTGAGTCGATCAGCGAGCCGGACACATGGCGCTGGACATGCGGCCGAGGTCGACGTGACGCCGACTCACCAAGGCAATTCCAGTGCGATCCATGCCGGAAGCGTGTCACGGGACTTTCGACCCAGTCCAGCATTATCCAAAATGCGGACACCCTTGTCCCACATCGTGGACAAGGGTGTCGTCGGTCACAGCGGGCCCGCGGCGGTGTGCGGACCCGGAACGGCGGGCTCAGTCGCGGTCGGCCCCCGGCCAAGGCCCCGGGGTCGCGGTGTCCGGCTCCTGGTCGACCTTCGTGTCGAAGAGTGTGAAGCCGCGCCGCAGGTAGTTGTCCATGGCGTGCTCGCCGTCCTTGGAGCAGGTGTGCAGCCAGACCCGCTCGGTCGGCGCGAGGCCCGGCCACCGCTCGGCCAGGTCCCAGGCGCGCGCGACGCCCTGCGACAGGAGGTGGCCGCCGATGCGGCGCCCGCGGAAGGCGGGCAGCAGCCCGAAGTAGACGATCTCCACGACGCCCTCCGCCTCGTCACCCCGCTCGCCCCGCGCCGCCAGCTCCACGTACCCCGCGGGCGTGCCCCTGTCGTAGGCCACCCAGGTCTCCACGCCCGGCCGGTCGAGCAGCTTCTGCCACTCGGCGTAGGTGAGGGCCAGGCGGTCCGTCCAGCGGATGTCCCCGCCGACGGACGCGTACAGGTACCGGCTGTACTCGGGGGAGGGCACTTCGGCGCGCACGATCCGTACGTCGCCCTCGGGCGCGGCGGCCGGGAGCAGGTCCGTGCGGGACGTCTGCTCCAGGGACCAGGTGGTGACAGTGATGCTCATGGGGGTCAGAGAATCACGGGTACGGCGCCGCCACGCGGCCGGGGCGGCGATGTCCGTCGATCCCGTGAACGCCTGCCGGGCGGCGGAACGCGCGCGGCCGGATGGAGACGGAACTCAAGGCTCCGCCACGCTCCTCGCCTCCCGCACCGTCGGCGCGCCGGAGTGGGGCAGCAGGTCCACCGGACATTCGGGCAGGACCACCTCCACCTCGACGCCCTCCTGGAAGCGGTACGGACGGTGGGCGAGCAGGCCGCCCAAGTAGCGCCGCACCCGCGAGAGTTCGGCACGGACCGTCACCGTGCGCGCCGGATCGCCGAACATCTCGTCGGCCAGGTCCGACGCGGTGCGCCCGGTGCGGTGCGCGGAGAGCAGATAGAGCAGCTCCGCGTGGCGCGGGCTCAGCTCATGGGTCCAGTCGCGGGCGCCGCCGAGCACCGCGAGCGTCCACCGGCGCGGACTGCTGACGTCCAGGACGAGCCGGGTCGCGGCGACCGGCTCGGGGGTGTCGCCCGGCTCCTCCAGGCGCAGCAGCCAGCCGCCCGGCAGCGGTTCCACCCGGCAGGAGCCCAGCGAGGGCAGCCAGGTGCGGCCCACGCCGAAGGACTTGGGCAGCGCGAGCCGGTCCGCGGGCGGCATGCCCGTCACCGCGGCGGTCCAGCCGTGCACGTCCACCGCGAGGGCCCGCCCGTCGAGCCGGGCGAGCACCGGGGCCGCCACCGCGCGCAGCCGCTCCAGCGCCGAGACGTGCCGCTCCCGCAGCCGCGCCTCGGCGAGCTTGGCGACCGAGTCGACCAGGGCGAGCGTGGCCGGATGCATGGTCTGCAGCGGCCCGCTGACGTCGACCACGCCGAGCAGTCTGCCGTCGCGCGGATCGGTCACCGGGGCGCCCGTGCACGTCCAGGGGTGATGGGTCTGCACGAAGTGCTCGGCGGAGAAGACCTGTACGGGCCTGCGCACCACCAGCGGTGTCCCTATGCCGTTCGTGCCGACGACGCTCTCGCCCCAGTCCGCGCCCAGTTCGAAGCCGAGGGAGTCCGCCTTGCGCAGCACCGCGGAGCTGCCCTCGCGCCACAGCACCCGGCCCTCCGCGTCGCAGACGACCATGATGTGCTGCGCGGCGTCCGCCACCGACACCAGGGCGTTGCGCAGGACCGGCAGTACGTCCACGAGCGGCGAGGCGCGCCGGCGCTGCTCCAGCTCCTCCTCGTTCAGCAGCCGGGACCGGAAGTCGTGGTCGGGATCGACCCCGCCGAGGATCATCCGCCCCCAGGAGTCGCCGATCACGGGCCGCGGCAGGACGCGCGGCCGCTGCCCGGACAGCGTCGCGTCGCGCACCCCCTTCAGGAGCCGCGCGGCGTGCGCGAGGTCCATGGCGGACATGCGCGCGAGATCGATCGTCGAAGGGGAGTTCATCACCACTGGGTCCTTTCCGGCCAGACCAGTGCGTAGGGGCATGTATTCATCGTGCCCCTTGGGCACGTGCATGGGTGATGCTTCGGTGAGGAATCGGCGGGCGGCGGTCCGGGGTTGCAACCTCATGCAACCCTGGCGAACGGCTGTGCGGTGCCTGAATCTGGACACAACGCCGCCCGTGCGGTGTTCACGCTCCTCAAGGGGCCTGAAAGACGGGGGTGGTGCCGTGTCGGCGCAGCACCACCCCCGTGTCAGTCACGGGTCGTGGCTCTCCGCCCGTGCCGTTCCCGGGCCACGGACCTCCGCCGCCCTTGTGAACCGCGTGCTCTAGACCTGCGGGGCGGCCCGTTCCACCACGGCCGCCAGATCCAGGCTGTGCGGCAGCGTGCCGAACGCCCCGCCCCAGTCCCCGCCGAGCCGCGAGGCGCAGAACGCGTCGGCCACCGCCGAGGGCGCGTGCCGCACGAGCAACGACCCCTGGAGCACCAGCGCCATGCGCTCCACCAGCCGCCGCGCCCGCGCCTCGATGCCCTCCAGGTCCGCCAGTTCGGTCAGCATCGCCTTGATCGCGCCGTCCAGCCGGTGGTCGGCGCCCCGCGCCTTGCCCACCTCCTGCAGGAACGCGTTGAGGGCCATCGGCTCGCGCTGCAGTGCCCGCAGGACGTCCAGCGCCTGGACGTTGCCCGAGCCCTCCCAGATGGAGTTGAGCGGCGCCTCGCGCAGCAGCCGCGGCATGCCCGACTCCTCGACGTAGCCGTTGCCGCCCAGGCACTCCAGGGCCTCACCGGCCAGCGGCGTGCACCGCTTGGTCACCCAGTACTTCGCGGCCGGCACCGCGAGCCGCAGGAACGCCCGCTCCTGCTCGCCGCCGTCGTCGTACGCCGCCGCGAGCCGCATCGCCAGCGTCGTGGCCGCCTCCGACTCCAGCGCCAGATCCGCCAGGACGTTGCGCATGAGCGGCTTGTCCACCAGCCTGCCGCCGAACGCCTCCCGGTACGTGGCGTGGTGCACCGCCTGCGCCACGGCCTGCCGCATCAGCGCCGCCGAGCCGAGCACGCAGTCCAGCCGGGTCGCCGCCACCATCTCGATGATGGTGCGCACCCCGCGTCCCTCCTCGCCGACCCGGCGCGCCCACGTCCCGTCGAACTCGACCTCGCTCGACGCGTTCGACCTGTTGCCCAGTTTGTCCTTGAGGCGCTGGAGGGCGAAGACGTTGCGCGAGCCGTCCGCGAGGACGCGCGGCACCAGGAAGCACGTCAGTCCGGCCTCGGCCTGCGCGAGCACGAGGAACCCGTCCGACATGGGCGCCGAGCAGAACCACTTGTGCCCCGTCAGCGCGTAGGTCCCCTCCTCGGCGAGGGCCCGCGCGCGCGTCGTGTTGGCCCGCACGTCGCTGCCGCCCTGCTTCTCCGTCATCCCCATCCCGAACAGGACGCCGGCCTTCTGGTCCGCCGGGCGCAGTCCCGCGTCGTACACGGTCGAGGTCAGCCGCGGCTCCCACTCGGCGGCCAGTTCAGGGTCGGCGCGCAGCGCGGGCACCGCGGCGTGCGTCATCGACACGGGGCACCCATGGCCCCCTTCCACCTGCGTCCACACCAGGAATCCGGCGGCCCGCCGCACGTGCCCGCCCGGCCGCGACCAGGCGTCGGTCAGCCCCGCCGAGACCGCCTTGCCGAGCAGCCGGTGCCACGACGGATGGAAGTCGACCTCGTCGATCCGGTGTCCATAACGGTCGTGCGTACGCAGAACGGGAGGATTCCGGTTGGCCAGCACACCCCACTCCTGCGCCTGAGCGGAACCGGCGGTGCGGCCGAGCACCGAGAGCTCCTCGCGGGCGGTGCCGAGGAGCGAGGGGTCCAGATGCCGCGCCACGCCCTCCGCGAGAGCGCGGTCGGACGTGAATACGTCATATCCCACCAGGGGCGGAGCCTGGTTGGTCACTGTGTGGGTGCTGGCTGCCATGCCGCTACGGTAAGGAGGTGCACCAGGCAAATGAAACACCCGAGCGGCCCACCGGCCGCTGGAAACGGGCCCGCGCTCTGTACCGGAACGTCTCCAAGCGCAGGACCGCCTGGCTGCTGCTCAAGGACACCGTCAACTCATGCATGGAGTACCGCATCCTGGGGCTCGCGGCCGAGGCGGCGTTCTTCACGCTGCTTTCCGTTCCGCCGCTGCTCCTCAGCCTCATCGGGCTGCTGGCGTACGTGGACCGCTGGACGGGCGCGAACACTATCGCCAGCGTCGAGAACAACATCCTGGAGGCGTCCCGCACGGTCCTCTCCGACCGCGGGGTCAGTCAGATCGCGCAGCCGATACTGGAAGACGTGATGAAGGTCGGCCGCCCCGACGTCATCTCCATCGGATTCCTGTTCGCCCTGTGGTCCGGCTCGCGCGCGGTGAACGTCTTCATCGACACCATCACCGTGATGTACGGCCTCGACGGTGTGCGCGGCATCGTCAAGACGCGGATCCTCGCCTTCGGCCTCTTCATCGTGGCCCTGCTGATCGGCTCGGTGGCGCTGCCGCTGATGGTCGCCGGGCCCGACGCGGTGGTGAACCTGCTGCCGGGCTCCACGACGGTCGTCCAAGTGCTCTACTGGCCGGTCGTCGTCATCCTCTCCGTCGTCTTCCTGACGACGCTCTACCACGTGTCCGTACCGGTGCGTTCGCCGTGGGTCGAGGACATGCCGGGCGCGCTGATCGCGCTCGCCATGTGGGTGCTCGGCAGCTTCCTGCTCCGCATCTACCTCACCAGCACGGTGGAGGGCCCCACGATCTACGGCTCCCTGGCGGCGCCGGTCGCCGTGCTGCTGTGGATCGGCGTCTCCGCGTTCGCGGTCCTGGTGGGCGCGGCGGTCAACGCGGCGATCGACCGGGTCTGGCCGTCCGTCGCGACGGCGGCGGCGCGCGCCGCCAACGACCGCATCAGGGAGGCGCAGGCCGCGGAGGTCGTGGCCCGCGCGGCCGCCGCGCGCGACGCGTCCCTGGACCCGGACGACCCGGAGATGCCGTCCGAGTTCCCCGAACGCTGGTCCCGCTTCCTGCCGCCGGACGACGTGACGTCGCGCCTGCGGACGCACGCGAAGCGGAACGGGAGCGGAACCGATACGCCCCCGGAGCAGGAGTGACGGAGGGGCCGGTGGAACCGGCCCCTCCGTCGTTCGGGGAGCGGGGTCCGCAGCGGCGGCTCACGCCTTCCAGACGCCCGCCTCCGCGCACTCGCGGGCGAAGTCCGCGAAGTCACGGGGCGCCCGCCCCAGCACCTCCCGCACCCCGTCGGACAGCAGCGCGTTCCGTCCGTCCAGGTTCGTCTCGAACAGCTCGATGAGGAACTCCACCTCGCCCTCCGGCACCCCGAACTGCGTCAGCGCCGCCCCGTACTCCCGCGCCGACACCGGCACATAGGCGATCTCCCGCCCCGCCGCCCCGGCGACCTCCGCCACCGCCTGGCGGAAGGAGAGGAGCCGGGGCCCGGTGATGTCCAGGGTCCGCCCCGCGAAGCGCCCGCCGCCGGTCAGCGCCGCGACGACCACGTCCGCGATGTCCCGCGTGTCGATGAACGGTTCGAGCACCTCGCCGGCCGGGAAGACCAGCTCCCCGCCCCGCATCTCCTCCAGCAGCGGCCCCTCGCTGAGGTTCTGCGCGAACCAGCTGGCCCGCACCACCGTCCACGCGGCACCCGAGTCCCGCACGGCCTGCTCCGTCGCGTGCGCCTGGGGCTCGCCCCGCGCGGAGAGCAGCGTCAGCCGCCCCACGCCGAGTTCGACCGCCAGCCGCGCGAACGCGCCGACCGCCTCGGCGGCGCCGGGCGCGCCGACGTCCGGGAGATGGGCGATGTGCGCCGCGTCGGCGCCCCGCAGGGCCTCGGCCCAGGTGGACCGGTCCGCCCAGTCGAACCGCACCGCGCCCGAGCGCGACGCCGAGCGCACCGTGAGCCCGGCCGCCTCCGCGGACTCCACGACCCTGCGGCCCACCCGGCCGGTCGCGCCCGTCACCAGGACGGTGAAGCCCGTCGTGTTCGCGTCGTTCGTCGTGTTCGTCGTGTACTTTGTGTTCGCCGTGTTCGTCATGCGTTCAGTCAACTGCCCCGCGCCACAAGGGACCATCGCCCAGGAGCTCGCCCGCATAAGCGTGCGTCCACGGCGTGCGTCTACGCTTCCGGCATGGACGTACTCGCAGGTCTGCTGGAGGGCCCCCGCGCGCGTGGTGCCTTCATGATCCGTGCCCTGTTCGACCCGCCCTGGTCCGTCCGCATCGCCGACGAGGCGCCGGTGTCCGTCATGGTCATGGTGCGCGGCACCGCGTGGATCGTCCCCGAGGACGGCGGGCCCGCCCAGCTGATCCGCCCCGGCGACCTCGCCATCGCCCGCGGCCCCGACCACTACACCTGCGCCGACGAGGCCGGCACCGCGCCGTTCGCCGAGATCCGGCCCGGCGAGCGCTGCGTGCCGCTGGACGGCGCCCCCGTCGCCCGCTACCGCGACCTCGGCCTGCGCGCCTGGGGCGAGTCGCCCGACGGCTCGGTGGAGATGCTGATCGGCACCTACCAGATGCGCGGCGAGATCACCGGACGGCTCCTGGACGCGCTGCCGCCGCTCCTGGTGCTGCCCACCGAGGTGTGGGACTGCCCGTTCACGCCGCTGCTCGCCGACGAGATCAGCAAGGGCGAGCCGGGCCAGGACGTCGTCCTCGACCGGCTCCTCGACCTGCTCCTGATCGCCGCGCTGCGCGCCTGGTTCTCCCGCCCGGAGGCGGCGGCCCCTGCCTGGTACCGCGCGCTCGGCGACCCCGTCGTGGGCCGCGCCCTGCGCATGCTCCAGGACGACCCGGCGCACCCCTGGACGATCGCGGACCTCGCGGCGAAGGCGGGCCTGTCGCGGGCCGCGCTGGCCCGGCGGTTCACGGAGCTCGTGGGGGAGCCCCCGATGACGTACCTGACGAACTGGCGCCTCGCGCTCGCCGCGGACCTGCTGCGCGACACCGATCTGACGATCGGCGCGATCGCGGGCCGCGTCGGGTACGGCAGCGCGTTCGCGCTGTCCAGCGCCTTCAAGCGGGTGTACGGGGTCAGCCCGCAGGACCATCGCACGGGCGCGGCCGAGCGGGCCCCGGCGTAGCCTTGACCACGTGGCGCACAAGAGCGGCGGAGCGCACGCCGGCTACCGGGAGCGGCCGTCCCGGCTGACCGGAGCGGTCGTGTGGACCCGCACGGCCACCCGCGCCCCGGGCGAGGCCCTCCCCGTGCTGCCCGACGGCTGCATGGACCTGCTGTGGACCGAGGGCCGGCTGTTCGTCGCGGGCCCCGACACCCACGCGCACGTCCCGGCGATCAGGGACACCGGCGGCCGCTTCGTCGGCATCCGCTTCTACCCCGGCACCGCCCCCGCCTTCCTCGGCGTACCGGCCCATGAGCTGCGCGACCAGCGGGTGGAGCTGGCCGACCTGTGGACCGCGGCCGAGGCGCGCCGGCTCGCCGAGCGGGTGGACGGCGCGGGCGACCCGATGGCCGTCCTGGAGGCCGTCGCCCTGGAGCGGGCGGCCGACGCGGGCCCGCCCGACCCGCTCCTCGCCCACGTCGTCCGGTCCCTGGACGCGGGCAGGTCGGTGGCCCGGACGGCGGCGGACGCCGGTGTCAACGCCCGCCTGCTGCACCGCCGTTCCCTGCCCGCCTTCGGGTACGGACCCAAGACGCTGGGCCGGGTGCTGCGGCTGCAGCGGGCCCTCGCGCTGGCCCGCGACGGGCTGCCGTACGCGGACACGGCGGCCGTCGCGGGCTTCGCCGACCAGGCCCATCTCGCGCGTGACGTCAAGGAGTTGACGGGGCGCGCGCTGGGCGAGCTGCTCGGCGGGGAGGCCCGCTCCCGGCGGGCGCCGGCCGTCTGACCGGCGGCTAGTCGGTCGAGGCGGCCAGCGGCGCGAAGAGGTCGACGCCGTTGCCGTCCGGGTCGCGCACGACGGCGTACCGCTGGCCCCAGGGCGCGTCGAACGGCTTGAGCCCGCTCTCGTACCCGGCGCCCACCAGGTCCTCGTGGTGCGCGTCGACGCCCTCGGGCGTCGAGCAGTGGAAGGCGAGCCCGATGCGTCCCTCGCCCGAGGGCGGCTCGAAGCCGGGGTGGAAGGACCGGACGGTCTCCTCCGTGTCGAAGGCGATGCGCAGGCCGCCGGGGAGCGCGGCCTCGACGTGCGGGGCGCTCTCGGCCCCCTCGGGGAACTCCAGTCCGAGCCTGCGGTAGAAGGCGAGCGACGCGGCCAGGTCCGAGACGACGAGGCCGATCAGGTCGAAGCGTGGCGTGGGTGTGCTGTTCATGTCCGGCAGCGTAGGCGGGGCGTCCGCGCCCGGTCTTGAAGGAATCGGACACCCTCGGCGCGGCTGTCCGGGATGCCCGTTCCCCGCTACGGTGGACGGCATGGACTCTCCCGGCGACATCCGGCTCGCGGCGGCCGTCGTGGCCCATCGAGGCCGCGTCCTGCTCGTGCGGCGCAGCGAGACCGAGCGGTTCCTGCCGCGGGTGTGGGGCGTGCCGTGCGGCAAGCTGGAGCCGGGCGAGAGTCCGCACGAGGGGGTCCTGCGGGAGCTCAAGGAGGAGACCGGACTGCTCGGCCAGGTGCTGCGCAAGGTCGGCGAGTCGTCCTTCCTCAGCACCTTCCAAGGGCACGAGGTGAAGAACTGGCAGGACAACTTCCTGATCAGACCGCTCACCTTCGACGTGGTCCTGCCGCTGCCCGACCAGGAGCACCGCTGGCTCACCCCCGCCGACCTCGGCACGGTCGAGATCGACGACTACAACCGCGAGATCGTCCGTCAGGCGTTCGGCCGGCCGGCGATCAGCTCCGCGAGGGACTCCAGCGCCGCCCGATAGTCCCGTACGTCCAACGGCTTCTTCTCCACCGTCGAGGCGCCCGCCGCCGTCGGGCCCCCGGCCGCCGGAAC
>NZ_LIRJ01000255.1 GCF_001419745.1 Streptomyces silaceus
CCCGCCCCCGGCCTCGACCGGCTGCCCGAACTCGTCGAGCAGGCCCGCAGCACGGGCCTGGCCGTCGACGTCACCACCGAGGGCACGCCCGCGAAGCTGCCGCCCGGCATGGACCTCGCCGCGTTCCGCATCGTCCAAGAGGCCCTGACGAACGTCGTACGCCACTCCGGATCGCGCCACGCGCGCGTGCTGGTGCGTCACGAACAGGGCGCGCTCACCCTGCGTGTCGACGACGACGGGCCCGCCACCGGCGCCGACGCGGGCGGCAGCGGCAACGGACTTGCCGGGATGCGGGAGCGCGCCGCGGCCCTTGATGGCACGATCGAGGCGGGCCCGCGCCCGGACGGCGGTTTCCGGGTGACCGCGGTGCTGCCCCTGGCGGCGGGCCGCGGCGACCGGGCCGGCACGGCACCTCGGGAGGACCAGTGATCCGCGTACTGCTCGCCGACGACCAGTCCCTGGTCAGGGCAGGCTTCAAGGCGCTCCTCGACGCGCAGCCGGACATCGGGGTCGCCGGGGAGGCCGCGGACGGCGAGGAGGCGTTCCGCATGGTGCGGGAACTGCGCCCCGACGTCGTCCTGATGGACATCCGCATGCCGCTGCTCGACGGGCTCGCCGCCACCCGCCGGATCACCGAGGAGCCGGGCCTGGACAGCGTGAAGGTGGTCATGCTCACCACCTTCGAACTCGACGAGTACGTCTTCGAGGCGATCCGCTCCGGGGCCTCGGGTTTCCTCGTCAAGGACACCGAGCCGGACGAACTGCTGCGCGCGGTGCGGGCGGTCGTCGAGGGCGACGCGCTCCTGTCGCCGGGGGTGACGCGGCGCCTCATCGCCGAGTTCGCGGCCCGTTCCAAGGAGCCCGCGGCCGCCGACGCGCTCGGCGGGCTCACCGAGCGCGAGCGGGAGGTGATGGCCCTGGTCGGCATCGGCCTGTCGAACGAGGAGATCGCCCGACGGCTGGTCGTCAGCCCCCTCACCGCCAAGACGCACGTGAGCCGGACCATGGTGAAGCTGGGCGCCCGTGACCGGGCCCAACTGGTCGTCCTCGCCTACGAGTCGGGCCTGGTGCGGCCGGGCTGGCTGGGCTGAGCGGACGTGTCGCGGCCGGGTGCCGATGCGGACATCCGGCGGCGCGCTCGCGCGGACGACCGCCCGTGCCGCAGCAGGATCGTCGCCACGGTCGCGACGAAGACGACGGCGGCGGCGATGAGGCCCGCCCGGCGGAGCAGGCCCGGGGAGGGCGAGGTCACGCCGAAGAAGTCGGCGGGTGCCGACACGGCGAAGAAGGCGATGACCGCGAGACCCGTGGCGACGAACAAGGCGTAGCCGATCTCCACGGTGGTCGCGTCCCGCTCGCCCTGCGTCCTGGTCCCCATGCGCCCAGTGTCGGGGGAGCGCACCGGAACGGCAAGCAATTGCCGTGTGGGCACGGCGTGTTGAGAAGGCGGGAGGCGCGCGGGCGTGGCGTCACGGAAGTAGATGCATGTGCATTTAATGACGGTGCAACAAACGCAGGGAATTCTGCTAACGTGCGGTGGCATGGCGGCGAAAACGGCCGAGCAGGGGCTCGTGGATCACTGGCGCGACATCCTCGCGGTGCATGCGCGCACACTGTGCGAACTCGACCGCGAGCTGCATCCGCACGGCCTCGGGGCGAGTGACTTCGAGGTCCTCGACGTCCTGGCCGAGGGATCGTCGGACGACGGCGGCTGCACGTTCCGCGTGCAGGAGATCTCCGCGCAGGTCCACCTGAGCCAGAGTGCGCTGTCCCGCCTCATCGGGCGTCTGGAGAAGGACGGTCTCGTGGAGCGCGGCATGTGCAGCGAGGACCGCCGGGGCGTACGCGTCTCGCTCACCGACAAGGGGCGCGCCCTGCACCGCGAGGTGCGGCCCGTGCAGCGGGCCGTCCTGAAGCGGATGCTCGCCGACGCCCCGGGCGACTGACGGGCGCCCCACCGCGCCCGTCGGAACAGCTGTGGCCGGGCCCGTCGGAGCGATTCCGGCCACGCCCGCCGGATCAGCTCATGACGATCGCGGACCGCTCCCGCCACAGGTCCGCCAGAGTGAGGTCACCCGTGACCTCGGGGAACGGCAGCCGGTTCCACAGCGCCGCGTAGAGCTGCGCCGTGGGCCCCGACACCTCGCAGTCCGCCGGAGCCGTCGCGCCGCGCTCCGTGAGCGGCGGGCCCTCGGAGAGGCGCACGGTCCAGGTGCGTTCCTCGGGCGTGTCCGTGGCCCGTACGCGCAGGACGCACGGCGTGTCGCTGCGCACCTGGCTGCGCTTGCGCGCGTGGAAGCCGAGCAGCAGCTCCTCGATGCCGTCCACGGCGAACGCGGTGTCGATCGGCGACAGGGACCCGCCGCGCGCGGACTCGGCGTCCAGACGGTGGACGGTGGTCTCGTTCGCCTGTCGCCGGGTCCAGAAGGCGAGCGGTGAGGGGGCGGGCAGGAAGGCCCAGCACTCGACGTCGGGCGGGGCGGTGGCGAGCGTCTCGACCAGCCCGGCGCACCCCTCGCGGAACCACGCGACGAGCGCGTCTCCGTCCAGCTCGGGGAGTTCGCCCACGAGTCTGTACGAGGTGTTGCGCTCGGCGACGAACGCGGTGGCCCAGCGGTGCGCCATGCCCGTGTGCCGCAGCAGGTCCCGCACCTGCCAGCCCGGACAGGTCGGCACCTTGGCGTCGGGCCCCGCCTCCTCGGCGGCCCGCGCCAGCAGCTTTCCTTCTTCGGCGACCACTTGTATGTGCTCCGATATCTCCATGGCGGAAAGTGTGGCGGACGGAGGGAGTCCGCCGCGGAGCCTCCGGACGATGTCAGTCCGATTCCGTACGGTCGCTGTGCTCCGTACTCCGTGTCGCGAAACCGACGATCGCGGCCACCGCGGCGAGCAGCGCGACGCTCGTGAGCGCCGCGGGCAGCGAGTACCAGTCCGCCATGAAGCCGATCAGCGGCGGTCCGACCAGCATCCCGCCGTACCCGAGCGTCGACGCGGCGGCGACCCCGCCCGGACCGGCCAGCGCGCCCGCCCGCTCCACCGCGACGGGAAAGATATTGGCCAGTCCCAGCCCGGTGACGGCGAATCCGGCGAGGGCGAGCCCCGTCGACGGGGCGAGCGCACCGAGGAGCATGCCGACGCACGCCGTCGCGCCGCCGCCCACCACCGTGCGGGTCCTGCCGAGCCGTTCGAGCAGCGCGGTCCCCGAGAGCCGGCCGATCGTCATGGCGAAGGCGAAGCACGAATAGCCCGCGGCGGCGATGCCCGGGTGGGCGTGCAGATCCTGCTCAAGGTGCAGCGGCCCCCAGTCCGCGATGGCGCCCTCGCCGTACGCGGTGCACAGCGCGATGAACCCGAAGACCATCACGAGCCCGCGGGTGCGGCGCTCGAGCCGGCGCGTGCCGCCGTGCTCCACCGAAGGCAGGGCGTCGGCGGGCGGCCGGATGCGCGGTACCGCGGGGTTGCGCAGCAGCGCGGGCGCGGTCACGGCGGTGACCCCCAGGCCGACGGCGGTGATCCCGAGCAGGTGCGGCGTGGGGGAGAGGTGCCCGGCGACCAGGCCGCCGAGCCCCGCGCCGAGCATGCCGCCCAGGCTGAACGCCGCGTGGAAGCTCGGCATCACCGGCCGCCGCAGTGTGCGCACCAGGTCGACGGCGGCGCTGTTCATCGCCACGCTGATCCCGCCGTACGAGGCCCCGAAGAACAGCAGCACCAGGCCGAGCGTCAGGGCGGAGTCCATCAGGGGCGGCAGCGCGACGCCGAGGGGGAGCAGCACCGCGCAGACCACGGTCATCGGGATGCTGCCGTAGCGCCGGCAGAGCCGCCCGGTGAGCGTCATCGTGACCACCGCCCCGGCGGAGACCGCGAGCAGCGCGAGCCCGAGCTCACTGGCCGAGGCGCCGGTCTGCTCCTTGATGGCCGGGATGCGGACGACCCAGCCGGCGAAGACGAAGCCGTCGAGGGCGAAGAAGACGGTGAGGGCGATGCGCAGGCGGCGGAGGTAGGGGTCGGTGGCACCGGGCGCTGGCGCGCCGAGTTTGTTCAGTAGCGGCACAAAGTCAGCGTAGGGGTGCGTGCGGGCCGTGGACAAGCCGGATGCACGGTGACGCAGGGGACGGCCGGGGGCGATGTGCGGCACGGTCGGGGAAGGACCGGAAGATGACGGCACAGCGGCGGGAGCGTGTACGGATCATGGGAGACTCGCCCTCATGAACGGCAAGGCTGACCCCCGTGCCGAGGGGGAAGTGACCACGCGTACCCGCCTGGAGCGAGGGCGTGGCGCGCTGGGTCCCGCGCTCGAACTGGTCCACACCGGGCGCGCGCCGACCCGTGCCGTGCTCACCGCCGAGCTGGGCGTCACGCGCGCCACCGCGGGTGCCGTCGCCGCCGAGCTGGAGGCGCTCGGACTGATCCGGATCGACGCGAAGCCGAGCGCGGCGGCAGGGTCGCAGGGCCGGCCCTCGCACCGGCTCGCCGTCGCGGAGGCGGGACCCGTGGCGCTCGCCGCGCAGGTGCACGCCGACGGCTTCCGGGCCGCGCTGGTCGGGCTCGGCGGGCACATCGTGGCGACCGCGCCCGGCTGCGAGACCATCGACGCCGATCCCGCGCAGGTCCTCAAGGCCGTCGTGGACGCGGGCGCGCGGCTGCTGCGGGAGACGGGCAGGCGCTGTGTGGGCGCGGGCCTCGCCGTGCCGTCCGCGGTGGCCGAGCCCGAGGGCACCGCCCTCAACCCGCTGCACCTGGCGTGGCCCGCGGGCGCCCAGGTGCGCGAGATCTTCGCCGCCTGTGTACGCGAGGCGGGCATCGGGGGACCGGCCTTCGCGGCCAACGACGTGAACCTCGCGGCGCTCGCCGAGCACCGCCACGGAGCGGGCCGGGGCGCCCGCGACCTGCTGTGCGTGGCGACCGGGCACCGGGGTGTCGGCGGCGCGCTGGTCCTCGACGGCCGTCTGCACACCGGGAGTTCGGGCCTCGCGCTGGAGGTCGGCCATGTCGTCGTGAACCCCGAGGGGCGTCCCTGCCACTGCGGCAGCCGCGGCTGCCTGGACGTGGAGACCGATCCGCTCGCCTTCCTGGCGGCGGCGGGGCGCGAGCCGGGGCCCGAAGGCCTGCTCGTGCAGGCCCGTGACCTGCTCAGGGGCGCGTACGGCGATCCGGCCGTGCGGTCCGCCGCCGAGGCGCTGATCGACCGGCTCGGCCTCGGCCTCGCGGGCCTGGTGAACATCCTCAACCCCGACCGGATCATCCTGGGCGGCCTGCACCGGGCCCTCCTGGAGGCGGACCCGGAGCGGCTGCGGGCCGTCGTCGCGGACCGCAGCCTGTGGGGCCGCAGCGGTGGCGTGCCGATCCTGGCCTGCACGCTGGACCACAACAGCCTGGTGGGGGCCGCCGAGCTGGCCTGGCAGCCGGTGCTCGACGACCCCCTGGGGGCACTGGGGTAGGCGGGCGGTCAGACGGGCTGGGGCACGTCCTCGGCGGGCTTGCCCGCCGCCTCCTCGGCGGGAGCGGTCGGACGCGTCCGCGCCCGGCGGCGCAGGACGTCCGGCACCAGCGTGAGGAGCCCCAGCACGGCCAGGCCCGCGCCGATCCACAGCGGCGCCCGCAGCCCGAAGCCGTCGATGGCGGGTCCGCCGACGGACGTGGCGACGATGATGCCCAGCGTGATGAAGGACGAGTGGACGGTGTTCACCAGCGGCCGGGCGTTGCCGGCGCCCTGGACGCGGGTCACCATGGCCGGGTTCATGGTGACGCCGACCAGGCCGATGCCCAGCATGAACACGAGGGCGGGGACGGTCAGTCCGGCGAAGAGCGCGAACCCGACGAGGAAGGCGAGGTTCAGCGCGAGACCGGTGACGAGCACGGGCAGGGTGTAGCGGTCGGCGAGCCGGCCGACGACGGTGTTGCCGATGACGGTGGCGGCTCCGTACGCGACGAGCAGCAGTGGCACGGTCCCGGTGGAGAAGCCGGTGATCTCGGTGAGGATCGGGTTCAGGTAGCTGAAGGCCGAGAAGGTCGCGCCGATGACGAAGGTGCTGGTGACGAGGGTCAGCCACAGGCGCGGGCTGCGGAAGGCGCCCAGCTCCTCGCGGAGGCCGCCGCCCTCCTCGGCCCCCTCTTCGGCGCTCGGCACGCCGGCGAGCGTGATGAAGGCGGCGAGCACGGTCAGCCCGGTGATGGCCCAGAACGCGGCGCGCCAGCCG
>NZ_LIRJ01000256.1 GCF_001419745.1 Streptomyces silaceus
CTGTCGATCCGGGGGCGGCTGCGGGACATCGGGGGCACGGCCGAGCTGATCTCGGTGCCGGGCCAGGGCACGGAAGTGGAATTGAAGGTCCCGCGCGAACCGGCGCGGGACGCACGGGGGAAGGCAGGAAAGGCACGATGAGCGAGCAGCAGCAGCAGGAACGGGCCACGGGGACCGCCGCGGGGGAGACGGCCGGCGGGACCACGGGCGCGATCAAGGTCATGGTCGTCGACGACCACCCCATGTGGCGCGACGCGGTCGCCCGCGACCTCGCGGAGGCCGGCCTCGACGTGGTCGCCACGGCGGGCGACGGCGAGCAGGCGGTGCGCCGCGCGCAGGCCGCCGCCCCCGACGTCCTGGTCCTCGACCTGAACCTCCCGCTGAAGCCGGGCGTCCAGGTCTGCAAGGAGCTCGTCGGCGTCAACCCGGCGCTGCGCGTCCTGGTCCTCTCCGCGAGCGGCGAGCACGCCGACGTCCTGGAGGCGGTCAAGTCCGGCGCCACCGGCTATCTGCTGAAGTCCGCGTCCACCGAGGAGCTGATCGACGCGGTGCGCCGCACGGCCGTCGGCGACGCCGTCTTCACGCCGGGCCTCGCGGGCCTGGTCCTCGGCGAGTACCGCCGCCTGGCCACCGAGCCCGCCGCCGGCACCCCGGACGACCCGAAGGCCCCCCAGCTCACCGACCGCGAGACGGAGGTCCTGCGCCTGGTCGCCAAGGGCCTGAGCTACAAGCAGATCGCCGAGCGCCTGGTCATCTCGCACCGCACCGTGCAGAACCACGTCCAGAACACCCTGGGCAAGCTCCAGCTGCACAACAGGGTGGAGCTCGTGCGGTACGCGATAGAGCGCGGCCTCGACGACGCGTGACGCGCCGGCCCGCGTGAGCCCATGGCGCGCGGGCCGCGACGCGCACCCCTCGTAAGAGTGAAGACCCCGTGATCAACTCCCCTGCCCTGAAAGGGAATTGACTGTTCGCCCCGTCCCGGAGTGACCTGTATCACCATTAGCGTGACGCGCATCAGGTCACTGAGGCGAAGGGACATTTCCATGCGGGTCGGAGTACTGACCGGAGGCGGCGACTGCCCCGGGCTCAACGCCGTCATCCGGGGCGTCGTCCGCAAGGGCGTGCAGGAGTACGGCTACGACTTCGTCGGCTTCCGGGACGGCTGGCGCGGTCCACTGGAGGGCGACACCGTCCAGCTCGACATCCCCGCGGTCCGCGGCATCCTGCCGCGCGGCGGCACCATCCTCGGCTCCTCGCGCACCAACCCGTTCAAGGCGGAGAACGGCGTGCGGCGCATCAAGGAGCAGCTCGCGAAGAACGAGGTCGACGCGCTGATCGCCATCGGCGGAGAGGACACGCTCGGCGTCGCCGCGCGCCTCACCGACGAGTACGGCATCCCGGTCGTCGGCGTCCCCAAGACCATCGACAACGACCTCTCGGCCACCGACTACACCTTCGGCTTCGACACGGCCGTCGGCATCGCCACCGAGGCGATCGACCGCCTGCACACCACCGCCGAGTCGCACATGCGCGTCCTGGTCGTGGAGGTCATGGGCCGCCACGCGGGCTGGATCGCACTGCACTCCGGCCTCGCCGGCGGCGCGAACGTCATCCTCATCCCCGAGCAGCGCTTCGACCTCGACCAGGTCTGCGCCTGGGTGACCTCCCGCTTCAAGGCGTCGTACGCCCCCATCGTCGTCGTCGCGGAAGGGGCGATGCCCAAGGACGGCGACATGGTCCTCAAGGACGGCACGCAGGACTCCTTCGGGCACGTCCGGCTCTCCGGTGTCGGCGAGTGGCTGGCCAAGGAGATCGAGGGGCGCACCGGCAAGGAGGCGCGCACCACGGTCCTCGGGCACGTCCAGCGCGGCGGCACCCCCAGCGCCTTCGACCGCTGGCTCGCCACCCGCTTCGGGCTGCACGCGATCGAGGCCGTACGGGACGGCGACTTCGGCAAGATGGTCGCGCTGCGCGGCACCGACGTGGTGCGCGTGCCGATCTCGGAGGCCACGGCCCGCCTGAAGACGGTGGACCCGGCGCTGTACCAGGAAGTCGGCGTGTTCTTCGGCTGACCGCGCCACCGCGGTGCCCCGCCCGGCGGGGCACCGCCACTCCCCGTATATTCGGCCCTACCGGGCCGAACTCGTGTTATCGGGCCAAGGGCGCGACACGGCCAGTCACTCGACGTACGGGAGAAATCGTGGAGATCCTCGCCTTCGGCGTGCAGTCCGACGAGAAGCCGCTGATCGAGAAGGCCTTCGCGGGCCACCACGACGTCCGCTGCCTCGACGTCTTCCTGAACGAGGACACCGCCCCCATCGCCGCGGGCTACGAGATCATCTCCTCCAGCGTCAACGCGACGCTCGACCACCGCGTCCTGCAGACCCTCGCCGCGGGCGGCACCCAGCTGATCGCCCAGCGCTCCACCGGCTTCAACAACATCGACCTGCAGGTCGCCGAGCGCCTCGGCCTGACCGTCGCCCGCGTGTCGTACTACTCGCCCTACTCCGTGGCCGAGTTCGCCTGGACGCTCGCGATGGCCGTCAACCGCCGCATCGTCCGCGCCTCCAACCGCACCCGCGACTTCGACTTCCGCCTCGACGGCCTGATGGGCCGCGACCTGCGGGGCCGCACGGTCGGCGTGCTCGGTACCGGCAAGATCGGCGAGGCCTTCACCCGGATCGCCCACGGCTTCGGCATGAACCTGCTCGGCTGGGACGTCGCCGAGAACCCCGCCTGCGTCGAGCTCGGCATGAAGTACGTCGAGAAGGACCAGCTCTTCGCCGAGGCCGACCTGATCAGCCTGCACGTCCCGCTGCTCCCCGCCACCCAGCACATCATCGACGCCGCCGCGCTGCGCACGATGAAGGACGACGCGATCCTGGTGAACTCCAGCCGCGGCGGCCTGATCGACACGAACGCGCTGGTCGCGGAGTTGCGGGCCGGGCGCTTCACGGGCGTCGGCCTCGACGTGTACGAGGCGGAGGCGGGCCTCTTCTTCCTCGACAAGTCCCTGGAGGCCGTCGAGGACGACACCCTGGCCCGCCTGGTGACGTTCCCGAACGTGGTGGTCACCTCCCACCAGGCGTACTACACCGTGGACGCCGTCGGCCAGATCATCGACACCACGGTGCAGAACGTCCTGGACTATCAGGCGGGCCGCCGCTCGGAGAACGTCCTCGTGCCCGCCGTGGCGAGCAGCTGACCGACCAGGTCGCGCACGACGGCGGCCCCGCGCAGCGTCAGTACCGACTCCGGGTGGAACTGCACGCCCGCGAAGGACGGCCCGCGCACCGCGTGCACCTCGCCGCTCGCCGCGTCCCTGCTGACCTCGACGTCGTGCGCGGCCAGCTCCGCCGCCGCCTCGTCGTCGCAGCGCGCCACGAAGCTGTTGTAGAACCCGACGGTCTCGCGCCGCCCGAACAGGTCGATCTCCGTCTGCGCGCCCTGGTGGGGCACCTCCTTCCGTACGATCTCCAGGCCGAGCTCGACCGCGATCAGCTCGTGGCCCAGGCACACGCCGAGCACGCCGTGCCGGTGCCCCCGGATCACCTCCGCCGCCAGCGAGCGCAGGAACCGCATCTTCGGGTCGTCGAGGTCGGACGGGTCGCCCGGGCCCGGCCCGAGCACGACGGGCCCCTCGTGCGCGAGCACCGCCTCGCGCAGGCCCTCCTCGTCGTAGCGCCGCACCGACACGCCCACACCGGACGAGCGCAGGACGTGCGCGAGCATCGCGGTGAACGTGTCCTCGCCGTCCACCACGAGCGCGTGCCCGGACAGCTCCCGCGACGGCTCCTGCATCCGCAGCCAGAACGGCGCGAGACCCGCGCGCCGCCCGTCCAGCGCCGCCCGCACCCGCGGATCGTCGGCGAGGGCGGGCCGGGCGCCCTCCTCGCGCGGGCGTCCGGGGCGCACGCCCAGCGCGGCCAGCACCCCGGCCGCCTTCGCGTGCGTCTCGGCGACCTCGCCGCGCGGATCGGAGCCGCGCACCAGCGTGGCGCCCACCGGCACCCGCAGCCGGCCGGCCGCGGAGATGTCGGCGGTGCGGATCAGGATGGGGGAGTCCAGGGTCTGCGCGCCGCCCGCGTCCCGGCCGACGAGGGCGAGGGCGCCCGCGTAGTAGCCCCGCCCCACACCGTCCCGCCCGACGGGTTCGTGGCGCTCGATGACGCGGCAGGCGTTCTGCACGGGCGAGCCGGTGACGGTCGCCGCGAACATCGTCTCCTTGAGGACCTCGCGCACGTCCAGCGACGACTTGCCCCGCAGCTCGTACTCGGTGTGCGCGAGGTGGGCCATCTCCTTGAGGCGCGGCCCGATCACCACACCGCCCCGGTCGCCGACCGTGCACATCATCTTGAGCTCCTCGTCGACGACCATCGAGAGCTCCTCGATCTCCTTGCCGTCGGACAGGAAGGCGAGCAGGTCGTCGGCCGTGGGGCCCTCGGCCGGGTAGCGGTAGGTGCCGCTGATGGGGTTCATGACGACGGTCCCGCCGGACATCCGCACATGGACCTCGGGGCTGGCGCCGACGAGCGTCCGCTCCCCGGTGTGCACGACGTACGTCCAGTAGGCGCCCCGCTCGCCGAGCAGCAGCCGCCGGAAGAGCGCGAGCGCGTCCGCGCGGCCGAAGCCCGGGATCTCGCCCTCGTAGGTGCGGCGGATGACGAAGTTGGCGCCCTCGCCCCGCCCGATCTCCTCGCGCAGGACCCGCTCCACGATGTCCGCGTACGCCGCGTCGTCGACGTCGAAGGCCCCGCCCTCGACCCGCACGTCGTGCGCGGGCAGCGCCGACAGGGCCGCGGCGAGCGGGAGTTCGTGGGTCTCCTCGGGCGTCAGGACGGTCAGCGGGGTGCCGTCGTCACGGACGTCGAAGCCGCGCTCCCTGATCTGCCGGAAGGGCACGAGGGCGAGGCCCTCGGGGATGTCCGCGAGCCGTTCGTACGTGCCCGTCGGGCCGATGAGGACCTCGACCGTGTCGTGGTCGCGGCCCGGGGTGCGGCGGCGCAGCAGGGCGAACGGACGGTCGTCGGACAGGAGGCTGGTCAGCTCCATCGGTGCAGTTCCTTCTCACTCGGAGAGGAACGGCCCGCTCCCGGGAAAGTCCGGAAAACACCGAAGGCCGCCCCTCGGGCGGCCTTCGCGAGTCTGTGTGCGCGCAGAGTCAGTGGGCCGCCGGATGAGCGGGCCACCACCAGTTCTGGGTCGTCGTCGAGCACGACGTCTGCGCGAGCATGTCCGGCACCCTACCCGATCCCGGGGCGCGGCAGCGGGACGGCGACGGAGCCGGTGCGGCCGTACGGGTACAGGAACCGGTCACTCCACCGTGTCTGCTCCGTCTCACTTCGTGAGCGGGTGACGGTGAGGCCCGCCCGACCCCTTAATGTGGACCGGGTGACCGTGAACGCTAAGACCACCACCAGTGGTGGCAACACCTGGCGAAACCTGCCCGCGGCGCAGCAGCCCGAGTACCCCGATGCCGAGGCTCTGCGCGATGTGATCGCGGACCTCGAGTCGTATCCGCCGCTCGTCTTCGCGGGCGAGTGCGACCAGCTGCGCGCCCGACTGGCCTCTGTCGCCAAGGGAGAGGCGTTCCTGCTCCAGGGCGGCGACTGTGCCGAGGCCTTCGACGCCGTGTCGGCCGACCACATCCGCAACAAGCTCAAGACCCTGCTCCAGATGGGCGCCGTCCTCACGTACGCGGCGTCCGTGCCCGTCGTGAAGGTGGGCCGCATCGCGGGGCAGTACTCCAAGCCGCGCTCCAAGCCGACCGAGACGCGCGACGGCGTCACGCTCCCGACCTACCGGGGCGACTCCGTCAACGGCTTCGACTTCACCGAGGCCGCCCGCGTCCCGGACCCCGAGCGCCTGAAGCGGATGTACAACGCCTCCGCCTCCACGCTCAACCTCGTGCGCGCCTTCACCACGGGCGGCTACGCGGACCTGCGCCAGGTGCACGCCTGGAACCAGGACTTCGTGAAGTCCTCCCCCTCCGGCCAGCGGTACGAGCAGCTGGCGCGCGAGATCGACAGCGCGCTCAACTTCATGCGGGCCTGCGGCACGGACCCCGAGGAGTTCAAGACCGTCGAGTTCTACGCCTCGCACGAGGCGCTGCTCCTCGACTACGAGACGGCGCTGACCCGCACCGACTCGCGCACCGGCCGGCTGTACGACACCTCGGGCCACATGCTCTGGGTCGGCGAGCGGACCCGCCAACTGGACCACGCGCACATCGAGTTCGCCTCCCAGGTGCGCAACCCCATCGGCGTCAAGCTCGGCCCGACCACGACGGCCGAGGAGGCGCTGCAGTACATCGAGCGCCTCGACCCCGACCGCGAGCCCGGCCGGCTGACCTTCATCGTCCGCATGGGCGCCGACAAGGTCCGCGACAAGCTGCCCGAGCTGGTCGAGAAGGTCACGGCGTCCGGCGCGACCGTCGCCTGGATCACCGACCCGATGCACGGCAACACCTACGAGGCGGCCTCGGGCCACAAGACCCGCCGCTTCGACGACGTGCTCGACGAGGTCAAGGGCTTCTTCGAGGTCCACAAGGCGCTGGGCACCCACCCGGGCGGCATCCACGTCGAGCTCACCGGTGACGACGTCACCGAGTGCGTGGGCGGCGGCGACGAGATCTTCGTCGACGACCTGCACCAGCGCTACGAGACGGCCTGCGACCCGCGGCTCAACCGCAGCCAGTCGCTCGACCTGGCGTTCCTGGTCGCGGAGATGTACCGCGACCAGTAGTTCTCGCCCGTAGGCACGCGTGGGGCGCGGATCCGTGTGATCCGCGCCCCACCGGTGTATCCGGGGCTTTTGCGCGCCCGACGTCGCGGGTAAGGTTAGGTTAGCCTCACCGATCAATCGGGACGGCGCTACCGATAAGTCCTGTCCGGGAGGTGAACCGCGTGTACGTCTGCAACTGCTTCGGGGTCACCGAGGCGCAGGTGAAGAAGCACGCGGCGGACGGGGCCTGCACCCCCCGCCAGATAGCGTCGGCCTGCAAGGCGGGCACGGACTGCGGTTCGTGCGTACGCCGCATCCAGGCGCTGCTCGGCCGGGGCGCGTGCCCCCGCCGTGAACTCGTCGACCAGGGTGAGCCCGCCGTGGCGCTGGCTCCCGAGGCGGAGCTTCCCGAGGCCGCCTAGCCTCGCGGGGATCTCTCCCCGAGGGCCGGATCAGCCCTCCGGCTGCTCGATGAGCTGCGCGATGTAGAGCGGCTCGCCCAGCTTCTCGACCAGTTCCAGCTGGGTGTCCAGATAGTCGATGTGGTGCTCCTCGTCCTCGAGGATCGACTCGAAGATGTTGGCGGACGTGATGTCGCCCTTGGCGCGCATCACCTCGATCCCGCGCTTGAGGCGGTCGATCGCCTCCACCTCGACCTGCCGGTCCGCCTGGAACATCTCGGTGACCGACTGGCCCACGCGGACATGGAAGAGCCGCTGGTAGTTGGGCAGGCCGTCGAGGAACAGGATCCGGTCGGTCAGCACCTCCGCGTGCTTCATCTCGTCGATCGACTCGGACCGGGTGTACTTCGCGAGCTTCGTCCAGCCGAAGTTTTCCTGCATCTTGGCGTGGAGAAAGTACTGGTTGATCGCCGTGAGTTCGGCGGTCAGCTGCTCGTTGAGAAATTCGATGACCTCGGGGTCGCCCTGCATCGCAGAGGCTCCTTCCGCACGGGTAACTGGGCAGGTAGCGCGCATCCTTGCACCGGGCTTCGGAAGCCGTCCAGTAAGTGCACGCTTAGTATGAGTTGCCCCGATCCGTGCTCCCGATGGTTCGGCTGGTCACGTCCACCGTCCCGGGTCTGTCAGGATGGAGTCATGGGTCAGCCGGCGGAACGCGCATCTCGACAGGCAGCGGAGCCGGAGCTTCCGCCGGGGCAGCGGCTGCAGCGGGGCTGGCCGGTCACTCATTACGGCCCGGTGCCGAAGTTCCGGCCCGAGCGCTGGGAGTTCAGGGTCTTCGGCGCCACCGCCGACGGCGAGAAGCACTGCTGGACGCACGAGGAGTTCTCCGCCCTGCCGTACGACACGGTGGTGGCCGATCTGCACTGCGTCACGAAGTTCAGCATGCTGGGGGCCGAATGGGGCGGGGTCCCGGCCCGTACGCTCCTGGAGATCGCCCCGCCCGCGCCGAACGCCACCCATGTGATGGTCTGGGCCGAGTACGGCTTCAGCTCGAATCTGCGGATGGCGGACTTCGCCTCCGACCGCACGATCTTCGCCACCCACAAGGGCGGTGAACTGCTCACGGCCGAGCACGGTTTCCCGCTGCGCCTCGTGGTGCCGCACCTGTACGCCTGGAAGGGCCCCAAATGGGTCCGCGGCGTCGAGTACATGACCGCCGACCGCCGCGGCTTCTGGGAGGAGCGCGGCTACCACAACGTCGGCGACCCCTGGCGCGAGCAGCGCTACTCCTACCAGGAAGAGCCCGGGGACGGCCCCGAGCTCTAGTCCTGCCGCCTGCTTTCCTCGCAGGTCAGTGGTGGTACTGGTGCACCACCGCGTGGCCCTTGCCGCGGCCGATCATCCACTTGTTCACCGGTGTGGTGATCACGAACGCGGCGGCCAGGGCGATGGCGAGGACCCACCAGAACATCGCGTCCGTCAGGTGCGCGTCCATGGCGCCGGGCCACAGCGCGATCACGCCGTTGTCGATCAGCTCCATCACGGCGATGGAGAGGGTGTCGGCGGCGAGCGCGACGCGGAACGCCGTCCTGAAGTCGACGCCGGCCTTGAGGATGCCGCGCAGCGTCAGGGCGTAGCCGAAGGCGAAGGCCAGGATGATCGCGAGGATCATCGTCGGCATGTTCCCCCAGCCGAGCGCGGTGCCGATGATCATGCCGAGCACCTCGCCGATGGCGCACCCGGTGAGGCAGTGCAGCGTGGCCTGGGCGGCCATGCGCCAGCTGACCTTGCCGGTGCCGTGGGCGTGGGAGCCGCCGTGACCGTGCTGCGCGTGGTCCGTGTGGCCCTCGTGCTGCCCGTGGCCCTCGTGCTGCCCGTGGTGCTCGGCGTGCGTGTCGTGCTGCATGAAGATCCCCCAACGTCAGACGACGGCTCCTGCCGCCTGACAGGAACCGTATACCCCCCAGGGGTATTCCTCAAGGGATCTTCGAAGGATCGTCAGCGGCTCCTGAGCTCCTTCAGACGCGCTACGTCGGCGGCGTGGCCCTCCTTGCCGCCCGGCGTCTCGATGATCAGCGGTACGCCCTCGGTCGCGGGGTGGGCCATCAGCGCGCGGAAGGGCTCCTCGCCGATGTGACCGGTGCCGATGTTCTCGTGGCGGTCCTTGTGCGCGCCGACGACGTCCTTGGAGTCGTTGGCGTGCACCAGCTTCAGGCGGCCCTCGCCGACCGTCTCCACGAGGTGGTCCAGGGTCTGCGCCATGCCGCTGGGACCCGTCAGGTCGTGGCCCGCCGCGAAGATGTGGCAGGTGTCCAGGCAGACGCCCAGCCTGGGGTGGGAGTCGAGCGCCTCGAAGTACGGCCCGAAGTCCCAGGTGCGGGAGCAGAGCGAGGAGCCCTGGCCCGCGGTCGACTCCAGGAGCAGGAACGGGTCGTCGTCGTGCGTCAGCTCGTCCAGCAGCGGCAGCATGCGGTCCCGCACCTGCTTCAGGGCGACCTCGCGGTCCCGGCCGCCGGTCGCCGAGCCGGTGTGCACGACGACGCCGAGCGCGCCGATCTCGCGCCCCCTGCGCAGCGAGTGGCGCAGGGACTCCACGGACTTCTCGACGGTCGCCTCGGTGTGCGAGCCGAAGTTGATGAGGTAGGGCGCGTGGACGTACGCGGGGATGCTCTCGGCGGCGCAGGCCGCGCGGAACTCCTCGTCCTGCTTCGGGTTGCCCGGCGGGGTCGCCCAGCCGCGCGGGTTGGCGACGAAGACCTGGACGGTCTCGGCGCCGAGCTCACGGGCGTACGAGAGGCCGACGGAGGCGAGTCCGCCGGCCACGGGGACATGGCCGCCGACGGGGTTGCGGGACGCCGCGCCGGAGGGCGTCGTACGGGCTGTGCTGGGGGACGTATCGCTGCTCACGCGCTCAAGGGTGGCACGTGCGCGTGAGCGTCCCTCCGGCGGTCCGGCGTCCGCTGACGCGGCGGCCCCGCGCCTGCCCCGTCAGCGGATCTCGATGGAGATCGTCGACCCCTTGCGGGCCTTGTCGCCGCCCTCCACCGACTGGCTCTTCACCTTGTCGCCGAAGATCCCGAGCAGGCCGCGGTTCTCGTCCACCTCGAAGCCGGCCTTCTCCAGCTCGGCCGTCGCGTCGTCGACGTTCATGCCGACCACGTCCGGGACCTCGATCATCGGCTGGCCCTTGGAGATCGTCAGCGTGACCGTGTCGCCCTCGGCGGCGATCTCGTCGCCCACGGGGTCCTGCTTGACGACGGCGCCCTCGTCCTCGTCGGAGTAGACCCGCTCGGGGGCGACGTCGACCTTGAGCCCGGCGTCCTCCAGCTCGGCGGTGGCGTCCTCCTCGGACTCGCCGGTCACGTCCGGGACCTCGACCTGCCTGCCCTTGCTGACCACCAGGGCGACGGCCGAGCCCGCCTTGCGGGTGAAGCCCGCCCGCGGGTCCGTGCTGATCACGGAGCCCTTCTTGACGTCGTCGCTGAAGGCCTTGGTGACCATGCCCGGTTCGAGCCCGGAGCCCGTCAGCTCCTTCTTCGCCGTGGCCAGCGGGATGTTCTTCACGTCCGGGACCTTCACGGTCTCCGGGCCCAGCGAGACGGTCAGCCTCACCTTGCCGTTGTGCCGGATGCGCTCGCCCGCGGCGGGGTCGCTGTCCATGACCGTGCCGCGCTTGTCCGTGTCGCTGTACTTGCGCTTGATGTCCTTGACGTCGAGCCCGGCCTCGTCGAGCCGCCTCTTCGCCTGCGCCTCGGTCTTCGCGAGCAGCGGCGGGACCTTCGTGAACTGGCCGGAATTGATGTACCAGACGCCGGTGCCGACGCCGAGCACGAGCAGGACGGCGGCTATCAGCGCGACCGTGCGGCGGCGCGGGTCGAAGCGCCGGCGGGCCCGGGATCCGCCGGGCGGTCCCGGCGGGGCCGGCGGCGGGGGAGTGAGGATGCTGGTGCGGTTCAGCGCGTCCTGGCCGCCCTGCCCGCCCTGTCCGCCGTGGCGGTCCTCGGCGGGGAGCTCCAGCTGGACGGAGCGCACCGCGCGCGGGATCACGCTCGTGCGGTCCTCGGCGTTGTCGTGCGCCGTCGCGTGGGCCTGCGGCGGCACCGCGTCGAGCTGCTCCTCGGTCAGGGCCGCCCGTGCCCGGCGGACCTGGCCGAGCAGCGCCACCGCGTCGAAGGGGCGGACGTCGGGGGTGCGGGCGGTGGCGGAGGCGACCAGCTCGTCGAGCTCGAAGGCGAGCCCCGGGACGGCCGCCGACGGGGGCGGCACGTCCTCGTTGAGGTGCTGGTAGAGGACCTGGGCCGGGGAGTCCCCGGAGTGCGGCTTGGCGCCGGTCAGCATCTCGTAGAGCACGACCCCGCAGGCGTACACGTCCACGCGGGTGTCCGCCGTGCCGTGCTCGATCTGCTCGGGGGCGAGGTAGGAGACCGTGCCGAGGACCGTGCCCGTCGTGTTCGTGACGGTGTCCACCGCGCGGACCAGACCGAAGTCGGCGACCTTCACCCGGCCGTCGTCCCCTATGAGGACGTTCTCCGGCTTCATGTCGCGGTGCACGAACCCGGCGCGGTGCGCGGCGCCGAGCGCGGCGAGGACCGGCTCCAGGATGTCGAGCGCGGCCCTCGGCTGCAGGGCGCCCCGCTCGCGCAGCACGTCGCGCAGGGTGCAGCCCGCGATGTACTCCATCGCCAGATAGACGTACGACCCGTCCGTGCCCTGGTCGAAGACCCCGACCACGTTCGGATGCGAGAGGCGGGCGACCGACTTGGCCTCGCGGATGAAGCGGTCCACGAAGGAGGCGTCCGCCGCGAGCGTCGGGTGCATCACCTTCAGGGCGAGCACGCGGTCGAGGCGGGTGTCCACGGCCCGGTAGACCGTGGCCATCCCGCCGACCGCGATGCGTCCGTCGATCCGGTAACGGCCATCGAGCAGCTGCCCGACGAGCGGGTCCTGAAGGGTCGTGTCCACGGAGGGGAGTCTACGAGCAGACACCGACACCCCATCCCGTACGGGCGTATTCACAGCGGGAATGCAGCCGAGCTGTAACAGGCCGTGGACGCCGACGGTCGCGGGCGGCCCGGCGCTCAGAACGCCGGCCGCTCCGGATCCAGCCGGGCCAGGCCCTCCCCGGGGGACGACGCCTCAGCGAAGTGCCGCCGCGGGATCCGCCCGGCACGGTACGCGAGACGCCCCGCCTCCACCCCGTGCCGCATGGCCTCCGCCATCAGGACCGGCTCCTGCGCCCGCGTCACCGCGGAGGCGAGCATCACGCCCGCGCACCCCAGCTCCATCGCGAGCACCGCGTCGGACGCCGTGCCAGCGCCCGCGTCCAGGATCACCGGCACGCGCGCGTGCTCCACGATCAGCTGGAAGTTGTGCGGGTTGCGGATGCCGAGCCCGGAGCCGATGGGGGAGCCGAGCGGCATGATCGCCGCGCACCCCACGTCCTCCAGCTTCCGCGCGAGCACCGGGTCGTCGTTCGTGTACGGAAGGACGGTGAAGCCGTCGTCGACCAGCGCCTCGGCGGCGTCCAGGAGCTCGACGGGGTCGGGCAGCAGGGTGCGCTCGTCGGCGATCACCTCCAGCTTCACCAGGTCCGTGCCGAGGGCCTCGCGCGCGAGACGGGCCGTGAGGACGGCCTCGCCCGCCGTGAAGCAGCCCGCCGTGTTGGGCAGCACACGGATGCCGAGCCGCTCCAGGACGGAGAGCACGGAGCCCTGCACGCCCGGGTCGAGGCGGCGCATCGCGACCGTGGTCAGCTCCGTGCCGGACGCGACGAGGGACCGTTCGAGGACGTCGAGGCTGGGCGCCCCGCCCGTGCCCATGATCAGGCGCGAGGAGAGGGTGAGCCCGCCGATGACGAGTGCGTCGTCAGCCATGTCGCCTCAGCCTCCCTGGACCGCGGTGAGGACCTCGACGCGGTCGCCGTCGGCGAGGGCGGTGGTGGGCCACTGCGCGCGCGGGACGACGGTTTCGTTGAGGGCGGCGGCGACACCGGAGTGCGCCGAGGTGAGGGTGGCCACGAGGGCTTCGAGCGTGGTGCCCGAGGTCACGTCGCGGACCTCCCCATTGACGGAAACGGCGAAAGGCGTGCTCATACGGGCTGCTCCGTGAGGGACTGCGTGACGGGCGTGGGGGAGACGGAAGAAGGCGAGGACGCGGTGAAGCGCCGCGGGGTGAACGGGAGCGCCTCGTCGGGCAGTTCACCGGTGGTCAGCGCGTGCGCCATGACGTCGCCGGTCAGGGGCGTCAGAAGGATGCCGTTGCGGTAGTGGCCGGTGGCCAGGTGGAGCCCGTCGAGTCCCGAGGGGCCCAGCATCGGCGCGTTGTCGGGGGAGCCGGGGCGCAGGCCCGCGCGGGTCTCGGTCAGCGGCAGCTCCGTGATGCCGGGCACGAGCTCGTGGGCGTCCCGCAGGAGTTCGTACACGCCGCCCGCCGTGACCGTGGTGTCCCAGCCGAGCTCCTCGCTGGTCGCGCCGACGACCAGCTCGCCGTTCTCGCGTGGCACGAGGTAGACGTGGCTGCCCCGCACGACCGCGCGGACGGTGCGGCTCAGGAACGGCGCGTACGGCTTCGGCACCGTCAGCCGCAGCACCTGCCCCTTCACGGGGCGCACGGGCGGCAGGACGTCGCCGGGCACGCCCGCGAGGCGCCCGCTGAGGCTGCCCGCCGCGAGGACCGTCGACCCGGCGGTCAGCTCGGTGCCGTCCGCGAGGACGACGCCGTGCGCCCGGTCGCGTACGACGGACAGGCGTTCGGCCCACGCGCGGCGGAAGACCACGCCCGCCCGCTCGCAGGCCGTCAGGAGCGCCGCCGAGAGCCTGCGCGGGTCGATCTGGTGGTCGCCGTCGACCCGGAGACCGCCGCGCACCCCCGGCGCGAGCATCGGCTCCAGGCGTCGGCACTCGCGGCCGCTCAGCCACTGCGACTCCAGGCCCGACTGGCGCTGCAGGGCGTGCAGTTCGCGCAGATGGGCGCGGTCGTCGGAGTCGAGCGCGACCGCGAGCGTGCCGCACGCGCGGTAGCCGAGGTCGCGCCCGCTCGCCTCGGCCAGCTCGGCGGCGAACGCCGGATAGCGGCGGGCGGACTCCAGGTTGATGCCGAGCAGCGTCTGCTCGCCGTAGTGCAGTTCGGTGACGGCGGCCAGCATGCCCGCCGCGACCTGGGCGGCGCCGCCGCCCGGCTCGGGGTCCACGACCGCGACGGACAGGCCGCGCTGCGCGGCCCGCCAGGCCGTGACCAGGCCGATCACGCCGCCTCCGACGACCAGGACGTCAGAGGTGGCCGATGGTGTCGTCATACGTGAATGCATGGGCGTCCAGCCCCTCCCTTCGCCGGCATGACCCGGATCAGGTTCGTACGGTCGGAGGCCGTCCCAGCCTCCCTCTCAGCCCGGTGCGTCCGGGCTCCCGCGAGTGCTCTGCACCGGCCACCCTAGCCCGTCGTTCCGTGCGGCAGTAGGGGAGCTGTCCGGGTATGGACCATGACCGTGTGTCAGAGATCTCCCCGTCGCACCCTGAAGCCGTCACCGTCCGCCGCCCTAGAGTGATCGGGTGAGCGAGCAGCAGATGCAGAGCGAGCAGCAGCGGACGCGGCCGGAGCGGCACGTCGTCATCGTCGGCGCCGGAATGGCCGGTGTGCAGACCGCCGTGGCCCTGCGCGAGCAGGGTTTCACCGGGGCGGTCACCCTCATCGGGGCGGAGCCGCACCAGCCGTACGACAGGCCGCCGCTGTCCAAGGCGGTCCTCCTCGGCAAGGCGGAGGGCTCCGCCTTCGACATCGACTTCGAGGCGCTCGGCATCGGGCTGAGCCTGGGCCGCGAGGTCACCGGCGTGCGCCCGGCCGACCACGAGCTGGACACCGCCGACGGCCCCGTCGCCTACGACGCCCTGGTCCTGGCCACCGGTGCCGAGCCGATCCGGCTGCCCGGCACCGAGGGCGTCCCCGGGGTGCACCTCCTGCGCACCCTGGACGACGCCGAGCGGCTGCGGCCGGTCCTCGCCGAGCAGCACGACATCGTGGTCGTCGGGGCGGGCTGGATCGGCGCGGAGTTCGCCACCGCCGCGCGCGAGGTGGGCTGCTCCGTCACCGTGGTCGAGGCCGCGGCCCGGCCCCTCGCCGGGGCGCTGCCCGAGGAGGTCGCCGCCCCGATGGCGGGCTGGTACGCGGACTCCGGAGCCGTCCTGCGCACCCACGCGCGCGTGGAGCACGTCGAACCGGGCGCGGTGATCCTGTCCGACGGGACCCGGCTGCCCGCGGGCGCCGTCGTCGTCGGCATCGGGGCGCGGCCCGCGACGGCCTGGCTGGCCGGCTCCGGCATCGAGCTCGGCGTCCACGGGGAGGTCGTGACCGACGACCACCTGCGCGCCTCGGCGCCGGACGTGTACGCGGTCGGCGACTGCTCGTCCTTCCCCTCGGCGCGGTACGGCGAGCGCCTCCTCGTGCACCACTGGGACAACGCCGTCCAGGGCCCGCGCACGCTGGCGGCGAACATCATCGGCGAGACCCCGGCGGCGTACGACCCCGTCCCGTACTTCTGGTCGGAGCAGTTCGGCCGCTTCGTGCAGTACGCGGGGCACCACGCGGCGGCCGACCAGCTGGTGTGGCGCGGCGACCCCGCGGGCATGGCCTGGTCGGTGTGCTGGTTGCGGGAGGGCGCCCTGGTGGCGGTCCTCGCGGTGGGCCGCCCCCGTGACCTGGCGCAGGGCCGCAGGCTCATCGAGTCGGGCGCCCGGCTCGACCCGGAGAAGGTCACGGATCCCTCGGTGCCGCTGAAGAAGGCGGAGTACGCGTAGGGGAGCGCGCGCGGAGGACGGGCCGGTCACCGGGGCCGCGTACCCGGTGGCCGTCGGCTCCTCGCCCCCGGCCGCACACCCGCTCCCCGGCCCGTGCGCCCGACCGGCGATACGCTGGACCACGTGACCGAGATTGACGCAAAGACTGATGCTCTCGTCCCCGCCTGGCTCCACCTCCCCGACATCGCCGACATGCTCGACGTCGAGGTGACGCGCGTGCGCCAGCTGGTCAAGGAGGGCCAGCTGATCGCCGTGCGCCGCGGTGAGAACCGGGCGCTGCAGGTGCCGGCGGCCTTCATCGACGGCGACAAGGTCGTCAAGGGCCTCTCCGGGACCCTGACGCTCCTGAGGGACGACGGCTTCAACGACGAAGAGATGCTCGAGTGGCTCTTCACTCCCGATCCGACCCTGCCCGGCACCCCCGCGCAGGCCCTGAGCGAGAATCGCGGCACGGAGGTGAAGCGCCGTGCCCAGGCGCTCGCCGTCTGAGCAGGCGCAGGCCGCCTGACCGAAAAGAACCGTCCGGAGCGGGGGCCGCGTGCACGTCACGCGGCCCCCGCACCACCGACAACGGGGGGAATCTCCATGGCCGCCGATCACCGCGCCCGGCTCGCCGACGCCCGGCTCTACCTGTGCGTGGACGCCCGCAGGCGCCAGGGCGACCTCCCGGAGTTCCTGGACGCCGTCCTCGCGGGCGGCGTCGACATCGTGCAGCTGCGCGACAAGGGCATGGAGGCCGGCGAGGAGCTGGAGCACCTCCAGGTCTTCGCCGACGCCGCCCGGCGGCACGGCAAGCTCCTCGCGGTGAACGACCGCGCGGACGTCGCGCACGCCATCGGCGCCGACGTGCTGCATCTCGGCCAGGGCGACCTGCCCGTCCCCGCGGCCCGCGCCATCCTCGGCGCGGACGTGCTCATCGGCCGCTCCACGCACGCCGAGTCGGAGGCCGCCGCGGCCGCCGTCCAGGAGGGCGTGGACTACTTCTGCACGGGTCCGTGCTGGCCCACCCCCACCAAGCCGGGGCGCCACGCCCCCGGCCTCGACCTGGTCCGCTACACGGCCTCGCTCGGCACGGACCGCCCCTGGTTCGCCATCGGCGGCATCGACGCGGGCAACCTGGACGAGGTCCTGGAGGCGGGGGCGCGCCGGGTCGTCGTCGTGCGGGCGATCACCGAGGCGGACGATCCGGGCGCCGCCGCGGCCGAGTTCGCCAAGCGGCTGCGCGCCGCCGGCTGACCGAGGTCCGGCGCGCGGGCGTACGCCTGTGTGATCAACAGCCCGTGAGTGTCCGATCCGTGGACAACAACCCGGCAAACCGGCCAAATCTCCCAGGCCCGGTTGGGCGACCGCCCCGGCCTGGCTAACCTGCGGGTATGGCCCTAGGCACAGCTTCCACCAGGACTGACCGCGCGCGCACCGTGCGGGACATGCTCGCGACCGGCAAGACGACGTACTCGTTCGAGTTCTCCGCGCCGAAGACGCCGAAGGGCGAGCGGAATCTGTGGAACGCGTTGCGCCGGGTCGAGGCGGTGGCCCCGGACTTCGTCTCCGTGACCTACGGGGCGGGTGGCTCCACGCGCACCGGCACGGTCAAGGAGACCCAGCAGATCGTCGCCGACACGACGCTGACGCCCGTCGCGCACCTGACCGCGGTCGACCACTCCGTGGCCGAACTGCGCAACATCATCGGGCAGTACGCGGACGCGGGCATCAGGAACATGCTCGCGGTCCGCGGCGACCCGCCGGGCGACCCCCTCGGCGACTGGGTCGCCCACCCCGAGGGCCTCACCTACGCCGCCGAACTGGTCAGGCTCATCAAGGAGTCCGGTGACTTCTGCGTGGGCGTCGCCGCCTTCCCGGCGATGCACCCGCGCTCGGTCGACTGGGATTCCGACATCCGGCACTTCATCGACAAGTGCCGGGCCGGCGCGGATTACGCGATCACCCAGATGTTCTTCGACCCGGAGGAGTATCTGCGGCTGCGCGACCGCGTCGAGGCGGCCGGCTGCGAGACGCCGATCATCCCCGAGATGATGCCGGTCACCAACGTCCGCCAGCTCGACCGGCTGCCCCAGCTCAGCAACGCCGTATTCCCGGCCGCGCTGAAAGAGAGGATCCTCTCGGTCAAAGATGATCCGGCCGCTGTACGCTCCATTGGCATCGAGTTCGCGACGGAGTTCTGCGCGCGGCTGCTGGCCGAAGGTGTGCCGGGGCTGCACTTCATCACGCTCAACAACTCCACGGCGACGCTGGAAATCTACGAAAATCTGGGTCTGCACCAGCAGGCCTGACCGGCGCTACCCCGTTACCCGCGGGCGGCGGCCGTAGGGGAGAGGGGCGTACATGGGCTGGGCGGTCCTCTACATCGCGTTCGGATTCGTCGCGCTGTGGTTGCTCGGCGAAGTGCTGCTGCAGTACAAGGCGCGGCTGCGCTGGCGCGTGCTGGCCTTCGTGGGCTTCCTCGGCGTCGTCCTCGGCGTGCTGATCCCGTCGGTGTGGATCATCGGGGTCGGCGCCGTCGCCTTCGCCACGGGCCAGACGTACGTGACGCTCTCGTTCCGCAAGGGCTTCTCCACCGGCTGGGCGCTCGGCGGCCGGCCGGGCCTGAGCAAGCGCCGCAGGAAGGCGCCGCAGGAGGCCGCCGCGCAGGAGCCGACGCTCCAGGTCTCCGACCTGGAGTACGAGCAGGTCCCGCCGCCACCCGCCCACGACCCCGGCGTCTACGAACCGGAGCCGATGCCCGACGACACCGGGCAGTATGGCGTGTACAACGACTCGGCGTACGCCCCGCCGACCGCGGGCGACGCCTACCAGAACGACGCCTACGGCTACGATGCCGCGGCCTACACCGGCTACGACCAGCAGAACTACGGGTACGACGAGACCGGGCAGCAGCAGTACGCCGCGTACTCCGACCCGTACATCGGCACCCAGACCTACGGCGCCCGGCAGAGCTACGACACCTACGGCGACCAGCAGAGCTACGCCCCGTACGGCGGCGACACCTACGGCGGCGACCTCGGCGGGACGTACCAGGACACCCCGCCCGGCGGCGTCTGGGTGCCGCAGCAGCGCACCACCGACGAGCCGTACGGCGGTGAGCTCCCGCCGGAGCAGCCGTATCCGTACCAGGGCGGGCACGCGGGCGGACAGGCCGACGACCACGCCGGTGGCCATGCCGGCGGCTACGACGGCTCGGGCTACAACGAGCAGCAGTACCGGTACTGAGACCGGCTCCGCCGCCCGTACCGACCGGCTCCGGAGCCGTGGCCGCGGCCACGGCTCTCGGCCCACGGTTCACTGCGAGCCGCGGAACTCCGGGCCCTCGACGATCAGCCCCGCCACCAGCGTGCCCGACATGCCCGCGTGGGGGAGGCCGCCCCCGGGGTGCGACCAGCCGCCGACCGCGAAGAGCCCCGGAAGACGCGTGCTGTTGGACGGGTGGAGCAGCGCGCCGTCGGCCGCGGCGAGCGCCGGTGCCGGGACCGCGCCGCCATCGGCACCGGTGGCCTCGGCGATGTCGGCGGGGGTGCGGACCTCGTGCCACAGGAGGCGGTCGCGGAGGTCCGGGACGGCGGCCTCGGCGCGGGCGATCACGCGGTCCACGTCCGCCGCGGTGACCTCCAGGCCGGCGGGCACCGTCACCGTGAGCGTCACCGCCTCGTGCGCGGCGTCCGGCGTCAGGCCCTCGTCGTCGGGGCGCAGCACCGTGACGGTCGGGGAGGCGGGGAGTCCGCGCCGCTCTCCGAAGAGGCGGTCCAGCTCGTCCCGACGGTCGGCCGTGTGCACCACCGTCCGATGGGGCGTGCCCTGCGGCCGTGCCCCGCTCAGCGCGAGCAGCACCGTCAGCCGGCTCGCCGTGCCCGAACGCGCGGGGACGTCCTCGGCGGCCCGAGGAGCCCCGCCGGGCAGCAGCCCGGCCAGGGCGGTGGGCGCGACACCCGCGACGACGAAGTCCGCGTCCTCCACGGTGCCGTCCGCGAGCTCCACGCCCGCGGCCCGGCCGTCCTTCTCGACGACCCGCGCCACCGCCGTGTCGAACACGAACTCGACGCGCCGGGCCAGGCACCGCTCGTACACCGCGCGGGCCAGCGCGCGCAGGCCGCCGCGCACCGACCAGACGCCGAACGTCTGCTCCATGTACGGCAGGACGGCCGCGCTCGCCGGGGTCGTCCGCGGGTCCAGGCCGTGCGCGAGCGCGAACTGCTCCAGGAGGGCGACCAGACGCGGATCGCCGCCCAGCTCCAGCTCGCCGATCTCGCCGAGGGTGGCCGCGCGGCGCTCACGGCGCAGCAGGCGCTTGTGCGGCACCGCGGGGTAGGGCTCGCGGGCGGCCAGCACCTCCCAGTTCGGCCACAGGGGCTCTTCCAGGAGCGGGCGGCGGGTGCGGTCCCAGGCCTCCCGCGCGCGGTTCATGAACGCCGACCAGCGTGCGCCCGCGCCCGCGCCGAGGGCCGCGTCCAGGGCCTCGCCCACGCCCGCGCGCGAGGCGTTCGGCAGGTCGGCCGTGGTGCCGTCCGCGAAGACATGGCGCACGGCGGGCTCCACCTGGGAGAGCTCGACGCACTTCTCCAGGGGCTCCTTGCCCGTCTTGACGAACAGGTCGCGGTAGACCGCGGGGAGCTGGAGCAGGCCCGGTCCGGTGTCGAAGGCGAAGCCGTCCCGCTCGACGCCGCCGAGCGCGCCGCCGTACGTCCCGCCCCGCTCGTACACCACCACCCGGTGGCCCGCGACGGCCAGCCGGGCGGCC
>NZ_LIRJ01000257.1 GCF_001419745.1 Streptomyces silaceus
CCGCGTCCCGTCCGGCCTCCGGCGCCGCGGTGTCCCCGCGCCCCCGGGGGATCCGCAGCGTCCCCACGTCGTCCGAGAGCTCCCGCAGCCCGGAGGGGTCCTGCGCCGGCGTGGCGCCGAACGGTTCCGGCAGCGGACGCCCCTCCGCCGCCGCCTCCAGCGCGCCCGTCACCTCGAAGGCGTCGGGCCGCAGCTCGGGGTCCTTGGAGAGCAGCCGCTGGATCAGCGGCGCGAGCCGGCCCGCGCGCACCGGCGGCGGCGCCTCCGCCGAGAGGACCGCGGCGAGCGTGGACTCAAGTGTCGTACGCCGGAAGGGCGACCAGCCCTCGACGGCCGCGTACAGCAGGACGCCGAGCGACCACAGGTCGGACTCGGGACCCGCCGGGCGCCCCGACATCCGCTCGGGCGCGATGAATTCGAGCGAGCCGACGAACTCGCCGCTCACCGTCAGGGACTCCTCGCCCCGGATGTGCGCGATGCCGAAGTCCGTCAGGACGACGCGGCCGTGCGAGCCGATGAGGACGTTGGCGGGCTTCACGTCGCGGTGCACGATGCCCCGCGCGTGCGCGGCGGTCAGCGCGCCGACGACCGCGAGGCCGATGCGGGCCGTCTCCTCCGGGGGCAGCGCGCCGCGCTGGAGCAGCTCGTGCAGGGACTCCCCGCGGATCAACTCCATGACGATCCACGGCAGTCCGTCCTCCAGGACGACGTCGTGGATGGTGACGGCCGCCGGATGGTCGACGCTCGCCGCGGCGCGTGCCTCGCGGTGCATCCGGGCGTAGGCGCGCCGGTGCGCGGCGTCGTGCGGATCGCCGGGCAGCCGCGGCTGCTTGACCGCGACGTCCCGGCCGACCAGCTCGTCGACGGCACGCCATACGGTGCCCATGCCTCCGGAGCCGATGCGCTCGGCCAGGCGGTAACGCCCGCCGATCAGACGTCCGCCGTCGTGGCGCACGTCGTCCCGGCGTCCCCCGTCAGTGCTCATGCCTCATGAGTACCGTGCGGGGGACGTCCACGACCAGCGCGGTGATCCACCTGTGACAGTGGGGAGGCGGCAGGGCCGCCTCGGACCGGCCTCAGAGCTTGTCGAGCTCCAGATCCGCGATGGCGGTCCTGGCGACCTCGCGGCCGCGCTCGGTGAAGTCGCCCTTGCCGGGATAGTCGATCCAAAGCCGGTACATGTCACCGGACTTGGTCCTGTAGTAGAGAATCCTCGCCTCGTGCGGCAGCTCGGTCTGCGAGTCGGTGTACGTGACCGTATTCTCGGCGGCGCTCTGGTCCTTGTACTTCGTCTCCTTGGTCGTGGCGTCGGGAGCCGGATCGCTGGACATGCTGCTGAACGACGTCTCGCCGCTCTGCTCGAACTTCTCCGCGTCGGCGTACGCCTGGGCCGCGGCGGTCCCGGCGATCTCCTGCGAGGTGTCCTTCTTCTCGGCGCGGTCGAGCGTGATGAAGACGGCTCCGCTGGGGTCGGTGTACCGGACCCACGACTTGTCCGTGTCGGTGTCCCCCGGCTTGCTCTCCACGTACGCCTCCGGCGCGGAGACAGTGGCGCCGACCGCCTTGGCCCCGTGCCGCGTCCAGCCCTCCGCGTCCGACCCCCCGAAGGGATTCACCGCGACCAGTACGCCCGCGGCCACCGCCGCGACGACCACGCCGGCCACGACCGCCAGGGCCTTGCGGCTCAGGAAGATCCCCTTGCCGCGCGGGGCCTCTCCGGCGTCCGCGAACGCGACGGCCCGCGTCGGCGCCGCCGACTGCGGAGGTCTGGCCGCCTCCTCCAGGAGGGCGCGGACCTGCGCGGCGTTCGGGCGCTGGGCGGGATCCTTGGCCAGCAGGCGGTTGATCGCCTCGGCGAGCGGACCAGGGGCGGACGCGGGCGCGGCCGGCGTCGCGTTCAGGACGGACTGGAGCGTCGCGGGGGTGTTGTTGCGGCGGAAGGGCGAGACGCCCTCCGTCGCGGCGTACAGCACGACGCCCAGCGACCACAGGTCGGACGCCGGGCCGGGCCGCTGCCCCAACACCCGCTCCGGGGCGATGAATTCGGGCGAGCCGACGAAGCCGCCGGTGTCCGTCAGGTTCGTCTCGCCCTCGATCTGGGCGATGCCGAAGTCGGTCAGGACGACGCGGTCGTGCTTGCCGAGCATCACGTTGTCCGGCTTCACGTCGCGGTGCAGGATGCCGGCCTGGTGCGCGGCGTCCAGGGCGTTCAGTACGTCGAGGCCGATGCGGGCGGCGTCGCGGGCGCCCAGCGTGCCCTCCTGGAGCGCGGCGCCGAGCGAACGGCCCTGGACCAGCTCCATGACGATCCACGGCTGGCCCTCCTCGACCGCCACGTCGTGGACGTTGACCACGGCCGGGTGGTCGAGGCGGGCCGCGGCGCGCGCCTCGCGGCGCATCCGCTCGAAGGCGTTGGCGCGCTCGCGCTCGGGCAGGTGGTCGGGGACCCGCGGCTCCTTCACGGCGACCTCGCGGTCCACCGTCTCGTCCTTGGCGTGCCACACCGTGCCCATGCCGCCGTGGCCGAGCTTGGAGAGCAGCCGGTAGCGCCCCGCGATCAGCCGCCCGGCACCGGGCTCCACCTCGGCCGACCGGCCCGACCGGCCCGACTGACCCGACTGGCCGGACTGGCTCGGCGGGGTCGACTGACCCGGCGGTGTCGACTGGCTCGGCGGTGTCGGTCGGCCCGGCGGATTCGCCTGACCCGGCTGGTTCGGTACGACCTGCGTGGGCTGGGCATACGGATTGCCGGGGTGAGCACCACCGCTCTGGCCGGATTGCCCCGGTACACCGGGCTGTTGCGGTGGCTGGAGGCCGAAGCTGGTGGGTTCATACGGGCCGTAGGAGGCTCCCCCGTCGTTACTCATGCCCTCATGAGTACCCCGCGGGACTCCCCCGTTTCCAGCCAGGCCGCCCACTTGTGACCGGGGCGATGCACAGGGCCGTCAGCGCCGTACGAAAGTGTCCACCGCCGCGTCGAAGTAGCGCCGCGCCTGCGCCGCGTACGCCACCGGCGCCGAGACCCACACCGAGTACATCCGGCCGCCCTCCTCCCAGCAGAGGTCGACCGTGCGGCGGGCGCCCTCCGCGTCGTCGAAGCCGTTCCAGGTGAACTCCCGCAGGGCGGCGGGCCTGCCGTTGCGCGTGGTCTCCGAGACCCTGCCGTCGCGGTAGCCGGGGTTGTCCCGGGGCCCCTCGGCGGCGGCGCGGCGCTGCGCGGCGAGCGGGCCGCCGGGCTCGGGCGCCGACTTCTTGATGCCGATGCGGTAGGTGCCGCCGGGCGACACATAGGAGACGCGAGGGCCGTCCGTCCGGCGCCGGAACCCCTCGGGCACGGCGAGCGCGAAGCCCTCGGGGTCCTTCGCGATGCGGTAGCCCCGCGGTGCCTCGGGCGTCGAGGGCCCCGGCGTCTTGGTCGTCACGCTGACCGTGGGGCTGGGCGAGGGCGGCGGCACGGAGGCCGAGGTGCCGGGGGTGCCCGGGGTGCCGCCGCCGTCGCCTCCCCTGGCCAGCAGGAGCACGGCGGAGACCCCGGCCCCGGTGACGGCGGCCACCAGCGCGGCGGCGATCAGGACGGCCCTGCCCTGGCCGCCCGGCTTGGCGTGCGGATGTCCGGCCGGCTCGATGTGCGGGTGCCCGCCCGCGGGCGTCCGCGGGCCCGTGGACGGATGGTGCCGCGTGGGCGTGTGCCCGCCCCGGCCCGGACGGCCGTGCAGTCCGGGGAGCCCGGAGAGCCCCGCGCGGCCGCCCCGCCCCGGTCTCTCCCGCGTCACCACGGGCATCCGCCCCGTCTCGACGTACGCCCGCAGCAGCCGCTCCGCCTCCGCCGCGTCGAGCCGCCGCTCGGGGTCGCGGTCCAGGAGGCCGAGCACGACGGGCAGCAGCGGCGCGGCCGCCGGTGGCGGGCGCAGCTCCTCGTAGATGACGGCGTGCAGGACGCCGCCGATCGAGTCGCGGCGGAACGGCGACTCGCCGGCCAAAGCGGTGACCAGCAGCGCGCCCAGCGACCACAGGTCGGACTCGGGGCCGGTCCGCTCCCCCGCCATCCGCTCCGGCGCCGTGTACTCGGGAGAGCCGACGAACGACCCGACCTCCGTGAGCGTCGTCGCCCCGGTGACCTGCGCGATCCCGAAGTCGGTGAGCACGACGCGGTCGGTGGCGTTCTCCAGGAGCACGTTGGCGGGCTTGAGGTCGCGGTGCAGGATGCCCGACGCGTGGGCGGTGCGCAGGGCGCCGAGCAGGTCGATGCCGATGCGCGCGACGGCGTGCGCGTCCAGCGGCCCGGACCGCGCGATCCGCCCGGCCAGCGAGCCGCCCTCGATCAACTCCATCACGACGTAGGGGTGTTCGTCCTGCACGACGACGTCGTGGACGACGATGATGTGCGGGTGCCGCAGCTGCGCCACCGCCCGCGCCTCGCGCAGGGTCAGCTCGCGCTGCTGCGCCGCCTCGGACTCGGAGAGCGTCTCGTCGAGCGCCAGTTCCTTGACGGCGACCTGTCGGCCCAGCAGGTGGTCGGTGGCGCGCCAGACGACTCCCATGCCGCCCCGGGCGAGCCGCTCCTCCAGGCGGTAACGGCCCGCGATCACACGGGTGTTGCCCCTGCCGGACCCGCCTCCGCCGACGCTGCCCCCGCCGGCGCCGGTTCCACCTGCGTGGTCTCCCAGGCTCCCCATGCGGCCATCATGCCCCACACGTGTGCGAACGGAATGGGTCTCACCGAGCCGCGGGCGGGTTCCGGCCGCCGGATCAGGCCAGTTGGGGGCCGTACCAGGCACCCCAGGGGTGGGCCGGGGCGCTCAGCCCTCCCGCCACCCCCGGAGCATGGCGTCGAACCGCTCCCGGTTGGTGTCCCAGTCGCCGTCGGGGGCCGACAGGTAGATGGCGTACTCGACGCCGTCACGACCGATATACGTCTGCTCGATGGCGCGGCGCGGGCCCGCGGTCGTGTCGTTCGCCCCCGCCGTCCAGCTGAACTCCCAGAGGGCGCCGGGCCGGTCGCGGAACCGGTTCGAGTCCAGGTGCAGCCGCTTGTACTGGGGCAGCTTGACCCGCAGGCCCTTCTCCAGGGACACCTGGTGCGTGTAGGGGCTCTCGAACTGCGGGTTCCTGTCGACGCCGATGCGCAGGAAGGTCCGCCCCTCGTCGGGCGTGAAGTCGACCTGGCTGCCGTCGGCCTCGCGCTTCCAGCCCTTGGGCAGCATGAGGCTGAACCCCTCGGGGTCGTCGATCCGCTCCCAGTCATCGGGAATGCCGCCGACCGCCTTGCCGGGGGTCTCCGCGTGGGTGCCCGTCTGTCCGTTGCCGTTCGTGAAGTGCAGAAAGCCGAAGACACCGCCGCCGCCGAGCAGCGCGGCAGCGATGACGAGGGCGACGACGGCGAACCGGCTCCGCCGCCGGCCGCGTTCGGGCCCGGCCGGCCGGTGCGGGTCGGAATCGGAGACGACGGTGGACCGCTCGTGCGCGCCGCCGCGGCCCTGCGCCGACGGCTGCGTCCCATGCGCCCCGGCACCGGACGGGTGGGTCGTGGTGGTCCCGGCGCCGGTCGGGTGCACCTGCGTCGGCACGTACGCCTGCGCCGCGTGCGGACGCCGGCCCTCCGCCGCCTCGGCGAGCATCTGCTCGGCCTCCTCGGCGGTCGGCCTGGTCTCCGGGTCCTTGCGCAGGAGCGCGCTGATGACGGGAGCGAGCGCGCCCGCGTGTTCGAGGGCCGCGGGCTCCTCGGTGACGACGGCCTGCATGGTGCCGAGCGGCGACGTGCGCCGGAACGGCGAGTAGCCCTCGACCGCCGTGTACAGCGTCGCGCCGAGCGCCCACAGGTCGGAGGCGGGCCCGGGGTTCGAGCCGCTGACCCGCTCGGGCGCCAGATAGTCCACGGACCCGACGACCTCACCGGTCCGCGTGATCGTGGAGTCGCCCTCGATCGCCGCGATCCCGAAGTCGGTCAGCAGGATCCGCCGGTCCGTCGCCAGGAGTACGTTGCCGGGCTTGACGTCGCGGTGCAGGACCCCGGCCGCGTGCGCGGCGCGCAGGGCCTTGAGCGTCCACAGGCCGATGCGGGCGGCCTCGACGGGCTCGACGCGGCCGTCGTCCTTCACGGCGTCCGCCAGCGAGCGGCCCTCGACCAGCTCCATCACGATCCAGGGCCGGTCGTCGTACTGCACGACGTCGTGGACGGTGACGACGGCGGGGTGGTTGATCCGCGCGGCGGCCCGCGCCTCCGTCTGCGTCCGCGCGAAGAGGACCGCGCGGTCGGCCTCCTGCACGAACTGCGCGGCCGTCAGCTCCTTGACGGCGACGGCGCGGTGCAGCACCTCGTCCTGCGCGCGCCACACCCGTCCCATGCCACCGCGGCCGATGGACTCACCGAGTCGGTAGCGGCCCGCGAGGAGCAGGCCCTGCGTCTGATTCACGTTCCCCCGCATAGGTCTTGACAGGGCCAGGTTAAGGAGCGGAGGCCGCGCAGGGAACCACAGGGGGCCTTAGGAGACCGCACTGTTAGGTCACACCCGTCACAGCGGGGCCCTGCGGAGCCGGATGCTGACGGTCCGTCGTCCGGTCGCTCACAGTGGGTCGTCCGCGGCACCGACGCTCAGCCGGTGACCTGGTAGCTGGCAGACGCCTGTTCGTACAGCCGCGTCACCTCGTCCCGCTCCGCCTCGGGCCCGCGCACCTGCACCACGTGGTACTTGCCGCCGACGACCATCACCAGATTGCGTACGTAGACCTCGCGTCCCCCGGAGTCCTGCCAGGTGAACTGCCCCTCCGCCATGGCGCGCCCGCCCACGTCGATGCGGCGCATGCCGCTGGAGGTGGCCCAGGAGGAGTCGCGGAACGGCTGCAGTTCGCGCTCGTCCTCGCGCTGGTACTTCATGGGGTCGCTGCCGTAGCTGTCCGTGCCGTCGCGTCCGGGGACCACGAGCAGCTCGAAGTCGCCGTGGGTGTAACGGACCTGCCCCCGGCCGTTCTTGGGCTGCCGGTCCCAGCCGCTCGCGACGGCGACGCGGAAGCCCTCGGGGTCCTTGCGCAGCGTGAAGCCCTGGGGCAGCTCGGGTCCGGAGGTCTGCGGCTGCTGCGAACCGGGGCTCTTGCCGGGCTTGTCCTTGCCCTTCTCCGGCTTGTCCTTGTCCTTCTCGGGCTTGCCCTTGCCCGAGCCGGGCTCCTCGCCCTTGCCGTCGCCGGTCCCGCCGCTCGTCTCGGGCGCCGAACTGACCTCGCCCGCGTTCCCCGCCCGGTCGCCCGAACCGCTCTCGCCGGACTTGGGCATGAACACCATGGCGTAGACGACGGCCGCGGCGAGACCGATGAGGATGGCGAGCAGCAGCAGCCGCCCGAGCGAACGGGGCCGGGCGGCCCCGCCGCGGGCCTGCGGCGCCCGGCCGGGGCGCTCGCGGGCGGGCCGGGGTTCGCGGGCCGGGCGGGGCGCACGCGGCATCTCGGACCGGCGGCCCGGTCCGGCGTCACGGCCCCCTCCCGCGTCGTGGGACGGGCCGGGGTCCCGGAACAGCCCCGGTTCGTGGAAGAGTCCGGGGTCGCGGGACGGCGCGGGGTCGCGGGAGAGTCCGGGGTCGCGCATCTCCCGGGTGTCGCCGAGCCCCTGCGAGGGCGGGGCGACGCGCAGGTCCCTGGCCTTGCCCGCCCTGCCCTTCCCTCCGCGGCCTTTTCCTCGCTTGTGCCGTCCGTGTCCGTTCCCCTGGCCGCCTCCCTCGGCGAGCGCGGCGCCCCGGCGCTTGCGGACGACCTCGCCGCGGCGGCGCACGATGGGCAGCCGCCCCGCGTCGTACGGCGGGACCGGCACCACGTTCGCCCCGGCCTCCGGCTCCGGCGCGGACCGCACCAACGAGCGCAGCCAGCCGCTCAGTTCCTCGAAGTCGAGCCGGTCGGTGGGGTCCTGGCGCAGCAGCGACTCGACCACGGGCCGCAGCGGTCCGCACTCCTCGGCGAAGGCGGGCGGCTCGGCACACACGAGCTGCACGAGCTCGGCCGTGCTGTCCTCCGGGTACGGCGCGTGTCCCTGCACGGCGCGGAAGAGCAGCGCGCCGAGGGCCCACAGGTCGGTGGCGGGTCCGATGGGCGCGGCGAGGCGCCAGTTCTCGTGCACGGGGCCGGCCTGCTCGGGCGCCCAGCGCTCGGTGACGGCCCCGACGACCACCATGCGCGCGTGCCGGGCGCGCTCGGCGGCGAGGGCGGTAGCGGGTCCCCGCGCGGCGGTCCCTTCGGCACCGCCGTCGTCCCAACTCCCGCGGGGCGCCTCGGAGTCCCTCTCACCGAACGCACCGGAGCCGCCGGTGCCACGGGCACGACCGGTGCCACCGGCACGTCCGGCGTCATCGGCACGACCGGTGCCACCGGCACGTCCGGCGTCATCGGCACGACCACGAGCCCCAGCAGCACCAGGGCCCCCTGGGCCCCCGGGGCCGCCCTCCGTGCCGGCCCTCCGCACATCCCGCGCCCCGGCCTCGCCCCTGCTGCGCGGCACCGCCCCGTGCCAGGGCTTCGTCCCGGCCACGCCATAGGGGTCCGAGATCCGCCCGGGTATCCCGGGCTCGTCGTCCCCGCTGTCCGCCCCGCGCTCCTCGTACGCGGACGCGTAACCGCCCGGCAGGGCCAGGGTCCCTCCGTCGATGCCCCGCGCCACGGCCCGCGGCCCCGCGCGATACGCCGCGACGGTCCGCCGCACCGCGGCATCCGCGCCCTCACCCGGCTCGGGCGCGGGATCGAGCGGCACGTCACCGTCGTCCTCGTCGCCGCCGTCCGCGTACTCCGCGTCGTATCCCGCCTCGTACTCCGCGACGTTCCCGACCGAACCCGCCGAACCGGCCGGCTGGCCCTCCTCCACCGGGCGCGGGTCGTACCCGCAGAGCGCGTCCTCGGCGGCTCCGGCCGCCAGGCCCGTCAGCATCACGCGGCCGTCATCGCATATCAACACGGTCCGCGCCGTGATGTTGCGGTGCACCCAGCCGTGCGCGTGGAGCACGCGCAGCGCCGCGAGGACGTCGGCCGCGACCTCGGCGGCCCGGTAGGGGCTGAGCGGCCGGTCCGCCAGGAGCGCGGCCAGGGGTCTCGCCGCCACCAACTCGCTCACTATCCACAGCGAGCCGCCCTCGGCGAACACGTCGAAGACCTGGTCGAGGCGGGGATGGTCCGGAATCTGCGCGGCCGTCTGCGCCGCCTCGATCGCGCGCCGCACCGCCGGATCCGTGGGCCTGCGCGTCGTCCGCGCCGAGGACCTGCGCGCCCCGGCCCCGCCGGCTCCCGCGCGCGGCACGAACCCGTCGGGCAGCTCGGTCTCGTCGAGCACCTCGGCCTCGACGATCTCGGGCAACGGCACCTGTCTGACCAGGACTTCCTGGCCGCTGTAGGTGTCGAAGGCGCGCGACTCGGCGAACTCGTACTCGTCCGCGGGAGGCAGCGGCAGGCGGTAGCGGTCGGCGAGCACCCGTCCCGCATAGTCGTCCACGATGCCTCCCCCGTCCGCCCGGTGGTCAAATCCGTTCGTCTTGCGGCTCGTTGCGGCTGCGTACGGTCCGCAGGCACTCACGATACGTGCCGTGGGCGAACCGCAATGAGGGATATGAGATCTCAGGCCCGAACTCGGGGGCGCACGGCATCGGCACCCCTGTGGCCTCGGGTTCCCTCACGGCGAGGCCCGGGTTCCCTCAGGACTTCGGCTTGAACGTCTTCGTGAGCGTCCGCCACGTGGCCTTGCGCTGCTCGCTCCCCCAGTCGTCGGCCTTGGCGGTGTACATCATCCCGTAGCCCAGACCGCCGTTGACGACGAAGCCGCGGTCTATCGAGCGGAACTTGGTCCCGCCCTCCACGTAGGTGAACTCCCAGTCGGCGGTGTTCCAGCCGCGGTAGTCCACCTTGTCTATCCGGATCCGGTCGTACTGCGACCGGACCATGTACTTCTCCTGGTTCTTCCAGTCGCCCACCGGGTCGTCCTTGGGGCTCGTCGTCCAGCCGATCAGCAGCTTCTGGCCGTCGGGCCCGCCGAACCGCACGCCCGCCCGGCCCGAGGACTGGTACTTCCAGCCCTTGGGCAGCCCGATCCTGAAGCCCTGGGCCGCCTTGTACGTCGACGCGGCGCCGTCCCCGGGCTTCTTGCCGTCGTCCCCCTTGGCGGAGTCGTCGCCCTCGCCCTCCTCGGGCCCCGCGCTCTCGTCCTTGGCCGGGTCCTTGGCCTTCTCGTCCCCGGAACCGGAGCCGGTGTCCTTGCCCTGGTCCTTGCCGGCGCCCTTGTCCTTGTCGCCGCCACCGGCGCTCGCCCCGCTGGACGCGGCCTTGTCGCCGCCCTTGCTGTCCTCGCCCGCGCCGCCCTTGTCGTCGCCGGACAACGCGAAGGCGAGCACCGTGCCGAGCACCGCCAGCACGGCCACCACGGACACGATCACCAGCGTCCGGCGCGGCACCACGTCGGTGAGCGACGCCTTGGGCGGCACCCGCGGTGGCGTGCCGCCCGGACCGGAGGGCGAACCGGCGGGCGCCGACGCGGACGCGGCCGCCGTCCCGGTGCCGCGCGCGGTGGCGGACGCGGCCGCCTTGCGCACCGACTGCAGAGCGCCCTTCAAGCGGTCGGCGGCCTCCTCGGTCCTGCTGCCGCCCCCGGCACCAGCACCGGCACCGGACGCACCCTCAGAAACCGTGCCCGCGCCCGATCCGACGGCCGCGCCGGCCCCCGCCGCCTTGGCGGGCTTGGTCAGCCGGGACGTCTTCGGCGACTTCGACGGCCTGGGGACCCGGGAGGACTTCGGCGCCTTGGGCGGCGCCGGCGGCAGGGGCACCACCTTGGTGGCCTCCACCGGCTCCGGCTCCGCCGGGGCCTCCGGGGCGTGGACGACGTCGATCAGGAGCGCCCGCGCGCCCGTGTCGTCGAGCCGCTGCTCCGGGTCCTTGGCGAGGAGGCCGTAGATGACCTTCTCCAACGGTCCGGCGTTCGTGGGCTTCTCCACGTCCTCGGTCATGACCGCGGTGAGGGTCGCGATGGCCGACCCCTTGTCGTACGGGGGCACGCCCTCGACCGCCGCGTACAGCAGGCCGCCGAGCGACCACATGTCGGCCGCGGGGCCGGGCTTGTGGCCGCGGGCCCGCTCCGGGGAGATGTACGAGGGCGCGCCGACGAGCATGCCGGTCGACGTGATCGAGGGGTCGCCCTCGACCTGCGCGATGCCGAAGTCCGTCAGGACGACCCGGCCGTCCTCGGCGATCAGCACGTTCGAGGGCTTCACGTCGCGGTGCAGGATGCCCTCGCGGTGCGCGGAGCGCAGCACGTCGAGCACGGCGAGGCCGACCTCGGCCGCCCGCCGCGGGGTGAGCAGCCCGTCCTCGCGGATCGCCTCGGCCAGCGACTTGCCCTCGACCAGCTCCATCACGATCCACGGCCGGTCGTCCTCGTCGACCACGTCGTAGACCGTCACGGCGCCGGTGTTGCGGATCCGCGCGATCGCCTTCGCCTCACGCAACGTACGCGTGATGAGGCGGCGCTTCTCCTCCTCGTCGATGCTGGAGGGGAACCGCAGTTCCTTCACCGCGACCGTGCGCCCCAGCGTCTCGTCCTTGGCGCGCCAGACCGTGCCCATGCCGCCGCGGCCGAGCACTTCCCCCAGCCGGTAGCGCCCGGCGAGGAGACGTTCGCTCTTGTCCTGACGGGCCTCACCCGTCTGCTCCGCGTCCGACATGCGTCCCCTCTGCTGCTACCGCTGCTACCCGAGCAACCCGCCCTGACAGAGCCTTCATTGTCCCTTACTCAAGGACCGGCCGGCGCCCAGGGTCCACCGTCCCCCATCATGGCCCGCGCGCAAGGAGGGACCGCCCGTGCCGACACCGCGCTCACCGCAGGACCGTCGCCTCGCGACCACCCTCGCCGACGCGACCGCGGGCCGTCCACCACCGGTGGCACCGGCCACTGAGGCCACTCTTCCGCTGCTCACGGCCGTGGGCAAGGCCCCGGCCGCCGCCCACCCGCCC
>NZ_LIRJ01000258.1 GCF_001419745.1 Streptomyces silaceus
CGGCCCCGCCCCACAGACGAACCCAAGGCGGCAGGCACCGCCAAGAAGCAGACGCCCACGCACCCGCCCCACAGACGAACCCAAGGCGGCAGGCACCGTCAAGGCGCAGACGGCCACGCACCCGCGCCACAGACGAAGCAGCCGCGCAGGCACCGCCCAAGGCGCCCCGCCAGACAAGGCGCCCCCGCCAGAAAACCGTTGGCCAGCCCCCGTACCCCTCGCCTAAGATGCCCCCTTCCCCGCCTCCCTCCGCGGAGTGCCGTCGGCCGGTCGGTAACCGGTCGGCAGAGGCCAGCACCACGACACCGCTGAACCGCCGGAGGCACCCCGTGCACGCCGCCCCTGACCACTCCGCCGACCCCCTCGCCCGGGAGCGAGGGCACCTCGCCGCGTCCCGTTCCGCGCTGCGCGCCATGCGCGAGGACGCCGAGGCCCTCGACATCCGCGACGTCACCGCGAACTGGGTGAACGCCGCGGTCCTGGAGCGACAGCTCGACGAGCGGATCAAGTCGCTCGCCGACCTCGCCCACACCCCGCTCTTCTTCGGCCGCCTGGACTACCTGCACGCGCCGGGCGCCGAACAGGCCGAGGGCGCGGAGGGCGAGCAGTTCTACATCGGCCGCCGGCACGTGCACGACGCCGACGGCGACCCGATGGTCATCGACTGGCGCGCGCCGGTCTCGCAGCCGTTCTACCGGGCCTCCAAGAAGGACCCGATGGACATCGCGCTGCGCCGCCGCTTCGGCTACACGGGCGGCGAGCTCACCGCGTACGAGGACGAGAACCTCAGCGACGCCACGGAGGACGAGCAGACGAGCAGGCTGCTCCAGCAGGAGATCGAGCGCCCGCGCGTGGGCCCGATGCGGGACATCGTCGCGACGATCCAGCCCGAGCAGGACGAGATCGTACGCAGCGGGCTGAGCGGAAGCGTCTGCGTCCAGGGAGGCCCGGGGACGGGCAAGACCGCCGTGGGCCTGCACCGGGTCGCGTACCTGCTGTACGCGCACCGCGAGCGCCTCGCCCGCACCGGCACGCTCGTCATCGGACCGAACGCGTCCTTCCTTCACTACATCGAGCAAGTACTGCCCGCGCTCGGCGAGTTGGAGGTCAAGCAGGCCACCGTCGACGACCTGGTCGCGCACGTGGAGGTGCGCGGCACGGACGAGGCGGCCGCCGCCCTGGTCAAGGGCGACGCCAGGATGGCGGAGGTGCTGCGCAAGGCCGTGCGGTCGCACGTGACGATGCCCACCGAGCCCCTCGTGGTCGTCCGGGGATCCCGCCGCTGGCGCGTGCCCGCGTACGAACTGGAGGAGATCGTGGGCGAGTTGCTGGCCCGCGACATCCGCTACGGCGCCGCCCGCGACGCCCTGCCGCAGCGCATCGCGCACGCCGTCCTGGTCCGGATGGAGCAGGCGGGCGAGGCCCCGGACGACCGCGTGCAGGACTCCGTGGCGCGCAACGCCGCGGTGAAGGCGGCGGTGAAGGCCGTGTGGCCGCCCGTCGACCCGGCGAAGCTGGTCCTGCGGCTGCTGTCCGACGCGGAGTTCCTCGCGGCGCACGCCGAGGGGATCCTGAGCGAGGACGAGCAGAAGACGGTGCTGTGGGCGAAGCCCGCGCGGAGCGTGAAGAGCGCCAAGTGGTCGGCCGCGGACGCGGTGCTGATCGACGAGGCGAGCGACCTGGTCTCGCGGACGCACTCGCTGGGGCACGTGGTCCTTGACGAGGCGCAGGACCTCTCCCCGATGCAGTACCGCGCGGTGGGGCGGCGCTGCACGACGGGTTCGGCGACCGTGCTCGGCGACCTCGCGCAGGGCACCACGCCCTGGGCGACGCGGAGTTGGGCGGAGGCGCTGGGCCACCTCGGCAAGGCCGACGCGGTCGTGGAGGAGCTGACGGCCGGTTTCCGTGTGCCGCGCGAGGTCATCGCGTACGCGTCCCGGCTGCTGCCGGACATCGCGCCGGGCCTCGCGGAGGTCAACTCGGTGCGTGAGGCGCCGGGTTCGCTCGCGGTGCGGCGGGTCGAGGACGCGGCCGGCCTGGACGCGGCGTGCCTGGCGGCCTGCGCGGAGTCGCTGCGCCAGGAGGGCTCGATCGGGCTGATCGCCGCGGACGCCCGCGTCCCCGCGCTCGCGGAGGCGCTGACGGCGGCCGGGATCACGTATCTCTCCCCCGGCGAGGAGACCACGCCGGACACCCGGCTCACGCTGGTCCCGGCGTCGCTGGCCAAGGGTCTGGAGTACGACTACGTGGTGCTGGACGAGCCGGCGGCCGTGGTGGACGGCGAGCCGGACGAACGGACGGGCCTGCGCCGGCTGTACGTGGCGCTGACCCGTGCGGTGTCCGGCCTGATCGTCGTGCACGCGGCCGGACTGCCCGCGCAGCTCGCCTGACGTCAGGTCACCCCTCTTTCGCGGCCGCCTCCTTGGCGCCGTCCGCCGGAGTCACGGCGGACGGCAGGTGCGTCACGACGAGCACGATGCCCGTGAGCGTCACGATGCGCGTGGCCGCGTCCAGGCCGTTCCAGTCCTCGGACTGCCACATGGCGAACCACTCGCCGCCGATGCCGATGAAGCCCACTCCGAACAGGAGCAGGAGCATCAGCAGGCCGATGGTGCCCGTCTGCCGGGCCCGTCGCAGGGCGTCGGCCCGCCGGGGGCCCGCGGCGGCGCGCAGCGCCCCGGCCCACCGGACCGTCGCCGTGCCGAGGACGAGCGCGGCGAGCGTCTCCCAGGCGATGATCCCGACGTAGGCGGCGTCCTGCAGGGCGGTGGACGTCACCGCGCGCCACATCAGGTCGTCGTCCTTGAACGTGGTGTCCATCGCCAGGACATGGCGTACGAACTGCTGGTTGGAGTCGAAGTCGGTGATGTTCCCGAACGCGACGAGCGCGATGTAGAGCGCGACCGTCCCGGTGAGCAGGGTCGCGGCGACGGGCAGTGTCCCGGCCGCGAGTATCCGCCCCGCGGGACGCGTGTGTTCAGCTGGTGTCGGCATGAGGTCCCCTCCGTGTCGATCCAGTTGTATCGCGCCCCGCGGGAAAAGGATCAACCGTCGACGGCGGCCCGCCACTCGGCGACGGCGGCGGCGGAGACCGGGGCCGACCAGCCGTCGGGGCGCGCCGCGCCGCCGATGTGGAAGGCGTCGACACCGGCGGCCTTGAGGCCCGGCAGGTGGTCGAGGCGCAGACCGCCGCCGATGAGGAGCTGCGGCGCGTATCCCGGTTCGCCGCGCCGGGCGGCCTCGGCGAGCAGCGTGGGCAGCCCGTCGTCGACGCCGGCGGCGGAGCCCGCGGTGAGGTAGGTGTCCAGGCCGGGCAGGTCCGCGAGCTGCTTGCGCAGGGCGTCGCGGTCGGCGGCGCGGTCGATGGCGCGGTGGAAGGTCCACCGGCAGCCGTCGAGGGCGGCCACGACGGTCTCGACGGCGGCGAGGTCGGGGCCGCCGTCCTCGTCGAGGAAGCCGAGCACGAACTCGTCGGCGCCCTCGCTCCGGAGCTCGCGGGCGCGGCGCACGAGCGCGTCGACGTCACCGGCGGCGAACCCGTCGGCCAGGCGCAGCATCACGCGCAGCGAGATGTCGACTCCGGCGCGGATCGCGGCGAAGGTCTCGCGGGACGGGGTGAGGCCGTCCGCGGCCATGTCGGTCACCAGCTCGAGGCGGTCGGCACCTCCGGCCTGGGCGGCGACGGCGTCCTCGACGTCGAGGGCGATCACCTCCAGGACTGCACGCTTGCTCATGGATGTCTCTTCCTTCGGGTCGCGATCCCAGTCACATAGGTCTAGTCCAATTACCACCCTACGCGCAGAACACCCCGGCGCGAGCCGAGTCGCTCGCACCGGGGTGGCGGATGTGGCCGTCGAGACGGATCAGGACAGTGGCTTGAACCCCCGCAGCCGGAGGCTGTTGCCGACCACGAAGACCGAGGAGAAGGCCATGGCCGCGCCCGCGATCATCGGGTTGAGGAGGCCGGAGGCGGCCAGCGGGAGGGCGCCGACGTTGTAGGCGAAGGCCCAGAAGAGGTTCGACTTGATCGTGCCGAGGGTGCGGCGCGAGAGGCGGATCGCGTCCGCCGCGGCCCGCAGGTCGCCGCGGACCAGGGTCAGGTCACCGGCCTCGATGGCGGCGTCCGTGCCCGTGCCCATCGCGAGTCCCAGGTCGGCCTGGGCGAGGGCCGCCGCGTCGTTCACGCCGTCGCCGACCATGGCCACGCTGCGGCCCTCGCCCTGCAGCCGCTTCACCACGTCGACCTTGTCCTGCGGCATGACCTCGGCGATCACGTGCTCGGGAGCGATGCCGACCTCGGCGGCCACGGACGCGGCGACGGCCTTGTTGTCGCCGGTCAGCAGCATCGGGGTGAGCCCGAGCGCGCGGAGCCGCGTGATCGCCTCGGCGCTGGTGTCCTTGACCGCGTCGGCGACCTCCAGGACCGCGCGGGCCTCGCCGTCCCAGGCGACCGCGATGGCCGTGCGCCCCGCCGCCTCGGCCTCGGCCTTGGCGCGCTCCAGCTCCACGGGCAGGTGGATCGCCCACTCGGCGAGCAGCCGGGTGCGGCCCACCAGGACCGCGTGGCCCTCGACGACGCCCTGCACGCCGAGCCCGGCGACGCCCGCGAAGTCCTCGGGGGCGGGCAGCTCGCCGACGCGGGCGGTGGCACCGGCGGCGACGGCCTGGGCGATGGGGTGCTCGGAGGAGTGCTCCAGGGCGCCGGCCAGGCGCAGGACCTCGTCCTCGGTGGCGTTGTCCGCGGTGTGGGTGGCGAGCAGGGTCATCTTGCCGGTGGTGACGGTGCCGGTCTTGTCCAGGACGATGGTGTCGACCTTGCGGGTGGACTCCAGGACCTCGGGGCCCTTGATCAGGATGCCGAGCTGCGCGCCGCGGCCGGTGCCGACCATGAGGGCGGTCGGGGTGGCGAGGCCCAGGGCGCACGGGCAGGCGATGATCAGGACGGCGACCGCGGCGGTGAACGCGGCGGTCAGGCCCGCGCCGTTGCCGAGCCAGAAGCCGAGGGTGGCGAGCGCGAGGCCGATGACGACGGGCACGAACACCGCGGAGATCCGGTCGGCCAGGCGCTGGGCGGCGGCCTTGCCGTTCTGGGCGTCCTCGACGAGCTTGGCCATGCGGGCGAGCTGGGTGTCGGCGCCGACGCGGGTGGCCTCGACGACCAGGCGTCCGCCGACGTTCAGGGTGGCGCCGGTGACCGCGTCGCCGGCGGCGACCTCGACGGGCACGGACTCGCCGGTGAGCATGGAGGCGTCCACGGCCGAGGAGCCCTCGACGACCCTGCCGTCCGTGGCGATCTTCTCGCCGGGCCGGACCAGGAAGCGGTCGCCGGTCTTCAGCTCACCGACAGGGACGGTCTCTTCGCGTCCGTCCTCGCGCAGCACGGTGACGTCCTTGGCGCCGAGCTGGAGCAGCGCCTTCAGGGCGGCGCCCGCCTTCCGCTTGGAGCGGGCCTCGAAGTAGCGCCCGGCGAGGATGAAGGCGGTGACTCCGGCCGCGGCCTCCAGGTAGATGTTCCCCGCGCCGTCGCTGCGCTCGATGGTCAGCTCGAAGGGGTGCGTCATGCCCGGGGTGCCCGCGGTGCCGAAGAACAGCGCCCACAGCGACCAGAGGAACGCCGCCGAGGTGCCGACCGAGATCAGCGTGTCCATGGTGGCCGCGCCGTGCCGGGCGTTGGTGAACGCCGCCTTGTGGAAGGGCCAGGCCGCGTACGTGACGACGGGCGCCGCGAGGGTGAGGGACAACCACTGCCAGTACTCGAACTGCAGGGCGGGGGCCATCGCCATCGCGATGACCGGCACGGACAGCAGGACGGCGGTGGTCAGGCGCTGACGCAGCGGGCGCAGCTCCTCGTCGGCGGCCCGCTCCTCGTCCGCGCCGCCCTCCGCGTCGCCGGAGGCCTCCCGCACGGGGGCGGGCTCCTGGGCGGTGTATCCGGTGGCCTCGACCGTGGAGATGAGGTCCTGGACGGAGACGTCCGCGCCGCGGTAGCTGACCTTGGCCTTCTCCGTGGCGTAGTTGACGGTCGCCTCGACGCCGTCCATGCGGTTGAGCTTCTTCTCGATGCGGGCCGCGCAGGAGGCGCAGGTCATGCCACCGATGGCGAGTTCGACCTCGGCGGTGGGCGCCGCTTGCGGGGCGCCGGGTGCGGTGGTGGACATGTCTGCGGACTCCTCGTGACGTGGGCGGAGGAAGAAGCGGTCGCCCGGTTCGGTGGTGCCGGTGCCGCGATACCCGGGGCGGGTACCGCTGACGAGATCCATGTATACCCCCAGGGGGTACCTGGCGCAAGAGGGGTCCAGGGCTTGACTTCATACCCCCAGGGGGTATCTTCGTGTCCATCGAGTCCGACCGGCCGGAACCACCGGACGGGGATCACCCAGGGAGCCGTCATGAACACCGGACTGAAGATCACCGCATTCGCCGCCGCCGTCGCCGCGACCTTCGGTACCGCGTACGGCGTGGGCCAGGCCATCGACCCCGTCACGGAGGCGAAGCCGGCGGCGCGGCACGGAGAACACGACGGCGACCCGCGGAAGGAGAAAGAGATGAACGGCGAACACGAGGGCGCCCAGCACGCGGGCCACGGCGAGAGTGCCCCCGGCGGCCTCCAGGTCTCGGAGCGCGGCTACACGCTGGACCTCAGGACGGCCCGCATCGAGGCGGACCGGCAGGAGGAGCTCCGCTTCGCCGTCGTCAAGGACTCCTCGGGCAAGAACGTCACGGCGTACGCGAAGGAGCACGACAAGGAGCTCCATCTGATCGTCGCCTCACGCGACCTGAACACCTACCGCCATCTGCACCCGACCCGCGCGGCCGACGGCACCTGGTCGACGAAGGTCGAGCTGCCCGAGGCCGGCGGCTACCGCGTCTTCGCCGACTTCCGCCCCGAGGGCGCGAAGGAGGGCCTCACGCTGGGCGCGGACCTGGCGGTGGCGGGCAGGTACGAGCCGAAGGAACTCCCCGCGCACGACACCACGGCGAAGGTCGACGGCTACGACGTCACGCTGAAGGGCGACCTGAGGACGGGCGCGGGCGGCGACCTCACGCTGAACGTGGCGAAGGACGGCAAGCCGGTGACCGACCTCCAGCCCTATCTGGGCGCGTACGGCCACCTGGTCGCGCTCCGCGCGGGCGACCTGGCCTACCTCCACGTGCACCCGAACGGCGAGCCCGGCGACGGCAGGACGAAGCCGGGCCCCGGCATCTCGTTCATGGCGGCGGCGCCGAGCAAGGGCGCGTACCGCCTGTTCCTGGACTTCAAGCACGAGGGCAAGGTCCGCACGGCGGCGTTCACGGTGCACGCGGGCGGCGGGACCGGCCACGACGGCCACGGCGCGACGGAGAAGGGGGACGGAGCGAAGGAGAGCGGCGGCGCGCAGGAGGGCGGCGGCCACCGGCACTGACGGCCCCCGCCCCCCTGGCGCCCCC
>NZ_LIRJ01000259.1 GCF_001419745.1 Streptomyces silaceus
GTCCACTCCAGCCCATGGGCCTTGACGCCCCAGTCCACGTCGGGCCCACCGCCCTCGCGCAGCGTGCCGACGGCCAGCCGCACGGCTCGGGTGAGGCGGGGACACGGGCGGGGACACGGGCGGGGTCGTGTGAGGGTCAGACATGCGGGGACGGTAACAGCACCCTCGGGGAAACCGACCAGACATTTTCCGAACCCGACCGCCGCACCACGACGGGACTCCCCTGCAATCCAGACGACACACCCGACCGATTTGCCCCACGCCACGTCATTCGATCCCCTCACCGACGCCCAGCCCGCAGAAAAGTTCCGCTCAGAGCCGCGCCCGGCGGTGGGCTGCACCGGCCAGCTACGCGACGTCGGGATCTCCCGGCTGCTGCACCGTCCGTTCGCCCGTCTCGGTCATCAGGTTGATGGCCGTGTCGAAACATCCTGCCGAGGACGTGGACGGTGAGCGGACCTCCATCAGAACGGTGCCGCTCGGCAGCATGGCGTACGTGGGCAGGTACGGCTGCTTGGCCTTGTGCCCGCGCAGACCGGCACAGAAGCGGGCCGCTTCCTGCCGCTGCCCTGCGGTGAGCGCGCTCGCCGGCAGCATGCGCACCGTTCCGTCGGTCATCTGGGCCAGGCGCTCCGCGCTGTTCCGGGCTCCGGTGAAGAGCCGTACCCAGGACTGGTCCGTGAAGGCGAGCCGGACATCCGCTTCGACGCTGCTGAACGTCATGTGCCGGAATCCGGCGACGGCGTCGAGGGGCAACTCGCCCAGCACGTCGGAGTGTTCCAGCATGCCGACATCGGAGCCGACGAACACCAGCCGACGGTCGGTGACGACCAGATCCGTCGTCCAGCCCTCGGGCCGACGCGCGGGGTCGAGCTGCCAGGGCAGGGAGCGGGCGAGGCTTCCGGGCGCGGCCCACATGACGGGGAAGTCATGGACCTCGTTCTCCGGATCCTCGGGTTCGCCGTCGACTGAGCCGACGTTGTTCTCATTGAGGACGAGGCTTGTGACCAGGGCGAGGGCGGAGGTGAGGGCGCGACCGGTGCGACGAGCCGCTCTGTCCCCCGTGCTGCGGAGCGTGTGGACGGGGCCGGACGGCCAGCCCTCGTCCACCAGCTCGTCCTGAATGTCGTTGCGCCCGGGATCGCGAAACCATCGGCGTCCGGAGACGGCGGGCGCCCTGCCGGTGGCGAAGACAGCCGCGGAATGAGCGACAACGCTCTCGCCGCTTTCCGTGAGCCCGTCCCAATCCCAGTCCAGGTCCACCAATACGTCATCTCTCCGTGAGGGAAGTCGGCTCGTTCACGGTGCCGGCGTGTGGGACTTCTTCTTGTTGACGATCTTGCGGGTCAGGATGGCTGTGCGTTCCACTACCGTGCCCGGCTTCACGTCGTCGAATTGCTTCGTCTGGATGCCGCGGCTGCCCAGGTACGCGTACGTCTGCTTGTCGAAGATCCACTCTCGGCGTTCGCCGGTCTGTTCGTCCGTGCGGGCCAGGGCGACGCCCGGGCGGCCCGCCGCGTCCTTGGCGTGGTCCACCACGACCACGCCGGGGATTTTCGCGCCCGCGCGGTACAGCGCCGCGCTGATCTTCGGCGGGGCGAGCTGCTCCGAGATCATGTCGCTGATCGTGTCGAAGGCCTGCTGGTCGCGGGAGGAGTCGCCGTCCGTGTAGGCGTAGATCCGGTCGAGGAGCGCCTTCGTGTCCGTGGGCAGCGCGCTCACCTTGTTGTACGACCACCCCTCCACGTCACCGTCGAGCGAGATGCCGTCCTCGGGCTGGAAGCCGGGCTCGTACAGCCACCCCTTGAGGCCGTTCGGCGAGAGCCACACCTCGCGCGGGTGGAGCTTCTGGACCATGGTCCTGCGCTCGTTCGTGTCGACGTTCTCCTCGATCGAGAGGTACGAGACCTTGCTCTTGACGTAGATGTACTGGTCCTGGCGCGGCGCCGTGAACTTCTGGGTCTCCGCGGCCCGCGAGACCTTCTCGGCGACGGACGAGACCGGCTGCGTGTCGCCCGGCTCCAGCTGGACGACGGGCGCGGCCACCCGCTGCCCGTTCTCCGGCCCCGCGCCGCCGCCGGTACCGCCGGCACCCGCCCCGCCGAACGTGTTCACCGCGACCACCGCCGCGACCACCGCCGCCGTGACGGGAACGGCGATGAGGAGGGCCCGGCGCACCGGGCGCGGGGCGGGCCCCGCCGGGGCGGCGGGGTACTCCGGGGACGACGGGCCCGTCCGCTGCTGGATGTGGGTCATCAGGTGCCTCTCGAGCAGGAGTTGGCGGT
>NZ_LIRJ01000026.1 GCF_001419745.1 Streptomyces silaceus
GCGCCCTCCCCGACGCTCGCGGCCCCCGACATCCCCCTCGCCAACGTCAAGGCGCACCTGTCGCAGCTGCAGTCCATCGCCTCGGCCAACGGCGGCAACCGCGCCCACGGCAGGCCCGGCTACAAGGCCTCCATCGACTACGTGAAGGCCAAGCTCGACGCGGCCGGATTCACCACCAGCGTCCAGCAGTTCACCTCCGGCGGCGGCACCGGCTACAACCTGGTCGCGGACTGGCCCGGCGGCGACCCCAACAAGGTCCTGATGGCGGGCGCCCACCTCGACAGCGTCTCCTCGGGCCCCGGCATCAACGACAACGGTTCGGGCTCGGCCGGCGTCCTGGAGACCGCGCTGGCCGTCTCGCGCGCCCAGCTCAAGCCGACCAAGCATCTGCGGTTCGCCTGGTGGGGCGCCGAGGAGCTGGGCATGGTCGGCTCGCGCTACTACGTCAACAACCTGCCGAGCGCCGAGCGTTCGAAGGTCAGCGGCTATCTGAACTTCGACATGATCGGCTCGCCGAACGCGGGCTACTTCGTCTACGACGACGATCCCACGATCGAGAAGACGTTCAAGGACTACTACGCGGGCCTGAACATCCAGACCGAGATCGAGACCGAGGGCGACGGCCGCTCCGACCACGCCCCGTTCAAGAACGTCGGCATCCCCGTCGGCGGTCTGTTCTCGGGCGCCGAGCGCGCCAAGTCCAGCGCGCAGGCCCAGAAGTGGGGCGGCACGGCGGGCCAGGCCTTCGACCGCTGCTACCACTCGTCCTGCGACACCACGTCGAACGTCAACGACACCGCGCTCGACCGCAACAGCGACGCCATCGCCTACGCGGTGTGGGCGCTGGGCACCGAGGCCACCGTGCCGCCCGGCGACGCGTACGAGAACACCACGGACGTCGCCATCCCGGACAACGGCGCCGCGGTGACCTCGACGGTGAACGTCACCGGACGCACCGGCAACGCCCCGGCCGCCCTGAAGGTGGGCGTCGACATCCGGCACACCTGGCGCGGCGACCTCGTCGTCGACCTGCTCGCGCCCGACGGCACGGCGTACCGCCTGAAGGACTCCAGCGGCAACGACTCGGCGGACGACGTCATCGCGACGTACACCGTCGACGCGTCCGCGAAGGCGGCCAACGGCGCCTGGAAGCTCCGCGTCCAGGACGTGGCCGCGCAGGACACCGGCTACATCAACAGCTGGAAGCTGACGTTCTGACACCCGGTCCAGCGGTGGGACGGGGGCGCGTCACGGCCCTCGTCCCGTCCGTCCCGCACCGGCTTGTGACGCGGGGCACTCGTGCCCGATCATGTCCACAAGTCAAGGCGGCCTCAAGCGTCCTGACGCTTCATCAGCCGAGTGCCGCCGAGGACGGACCGCCAGGAAGGAAGCCGCCGCCATGCCGGGCAAGACGTACGACCTCCACGCCCTGACGTGGGAGGTGAAGAACACCGCGGCCCAGGGCATGACCGACGCCCGGGACCTGAACCGGCTCACCGAACTCGTCCTCGACCGGCTCGGCTGCGCCACGGGCGCCGAGGCCTACGCCATGCTCTACGCCGACTGGCGCGCGCTGCCCACCGGGACGCTCATCTCCGGCATGCGCGCGGGCCAGGTGCTCACCATCCTGCCGATGCTGCGGTACGACGGGCAGCTTCCCGGCCACCAGCTCGACGAACTGCGCGACGCGGCCCGCGAGCACGGACCGGCGGACGCCCAGTGGCAGGCCATGATCACCACGGTGGGCAGCTCGTCCGGGATGCAGTACCCGACCGGCGAGAACCCCGCCGCGATGGAGGCCGACCTCGCGCGTCTGGAGCAGGCCCGCGGCACGCTGCCGCCGGGCAGTCCCCAGCGCGACGCGATCGATCTCCAGCACGCCGCCCTCCGGGCCCATCTCGCCCAACTCGGCGGCGGTGACGACGACTTCGACTCGGCCGTCGACGACATCGCCCGGCTGCGCGACTCGCCGATCCTCGACGACGGGCTGCGGCTCGCCGTCGACGGGCAGCTCGCCGCCTTCCGGGCGCAGCAGGCCGTACGGCGCGAGGACCCGGACGCGCTGGCCGAGCAGATCCGCCTCCAGGAGGCGGTCCTGGCGCGGCTGCCGATCGACCACATGGACCGCCTCGGCATGCAGTCCGCCCTCGACATCGACCGGAGCAACCTGGCGATCCTGCGCGCACGCCGCGACGGGGGCGTGCTGCCGCCCGTGACCGCGTCGGACCTGCCACCGATCGACGAGGTGCGCCGGCTGATCGCGGGGCTGCCGCGCAACGCGCGCGCCGACCGGCTCGTCGAGACCGGCACCAGCCGCCTGGCGCGCGCGTTCTTCGCCGACGCGCCCGATGACGTCGCCGACGCCATGGGCCTGTTGGACGAAGCGCTGGACCTCGTCGAACCCGACGACGACCGCTGGATGCGCGCCGCCTCCACGCTCGGCAACGCGCATCTCCTCCAGGGCCAGCGGGCGCGGGCGTCGCACGCGGAGCGCACCCACCATCGCGACCAGGGCATCTCCTGGCTCACCCACGCGCTGCGGCTGACCGAGGGCCCCGAGCACCCGCTGCGGGTCACCACGGGCATGTCGCTGGCGAGCGCCTATCGCGTACGCGGCGACGCGCACAAGCCCCACTCCCGCGCCAGGACGCTCAACCACGCCGAGGCCCGCCGCGTGGGCCTGGACGCGGTGCGGGCCGCGTCGTGGAGCGCCCTGCTCCAGTCCGGTACCGCGCACGCCGCGGAGAGCGCGCGCCGCGCCGGGGAGCGGGCGCTCGACGTGGCCCGCTGGTGCCTGGCCGACGGTGCGCTCGACGACGCCGTCCGCGCCCTGGACTCCGGGCGCGGCCTGGTGCTGCACGCGGCCACCGTGTCGGCCACGGTGCCCGACATGCTGGACGCCGTCGGCGCGGCCGCCCTCGCGGACGAGTGGCGGGCGGCGGGGGCCGTGGGGCCCGAGCTGGACCAGGAGGCGGCGCTCACCGGCCGGGCCGCGGCGTCGGGCCCGTCCAGCCGGCTGCGGCGGCGCGCCCTGGAGGCGCTCGTCACGTCGCCGGTGCGGCGGCGGATCCTCGACGTCCCCTCGCCCGGCGACATCGCTCACGCGCTGCGCGCCATGGGCACGACCGCGCTGGTCTATCTCGTACCGGCGGGCGACGGCGTCCCCGGCACGGCGCTGGTCGTCGCCGCCGACGGGACCGTGGGCGCGCTCGAACTGCCCGGACTCACCCTGGACGCGGTGCAGTTGACGCAGTATCACGCGCAGTCCGGGACCGTGCGCGACGCGGGCGGGCCGCCCACCGCTCCGCCGCCGCCCCCGGCGGCCCCCGCCGCGCCGCCGGACGGCGGCCGGGCGCTGGAGCGGCTCTGCGACTGGGCGGGCAGCACGGTGATGGGCCCGCTCCTGGACCGGCTGCCGCGCGGTTACGGCACGGCACCCACCGTGGCGCTCGTCCCCATGGGCGAGCTGGGCGTGGTGCCCTGGCACGCCGCACGGCTGCCCGGACGGCGTGGCACGCGGGTGTACGCCTGTCAGCAGGCGCAGATCTCCGCCGTCCCGTCGGCCCGGATGCTGTGCGAGGTGGCCGCGCGGCCCGCCGCGGGCGCCGGTACGCGCGACGCCCTCGTCGTCGGGGACCCGACCCAGGACCTGCACCACGCGGGCGAGGAGGCGGCGGCCGTCCACCGCGCCTTCCACCCCGGCGGCGAACTCCTCGGCCCCGGCACGGCGACGCCCGCCGCGGTGCGGTCGTGGCTGCGGCGCCAGCGCGGCGGCACGCTGCACCTCGCCTGCCACGGCGTGGTCCGGCACGGCGGGCGCCACAGCTCCCATCTCGTGCTCTCCGGTGGCGAGTTGACCGCGGAGGAGCTGACCGAGGGGACGCCCGGCTACCGGGATCTCGAACTGGTGCTCCTCGCGGCGTGCCGCACCCATGTGTCCGGGCGCGGCTACGACGAGGCGTACAGCCTGGCCACGGCGTTCCTCGTGGCGGGCGCCCGCTCGGTGATCGGTTCGATGTGGCCGGTGCCGGACGAGGCGACGTCACTCCTGATGTACATGACGCACCACTACCTGCACACGGACGGCCTCCCCCCGGGCCAGGCCCTGCGCCGCGCGCAACTGTGGATGCTCAACGACTCCCGTCGGCCCCCACCGGGCATGCCCCCGCGCCTCCACGCCCAACTCCCCCGCATCAAGAGCACGGACCTGACGGCCTGGGCAGGCTTCACCCACTTGGGCTGGTGACAGCCACTGGCCCCGCTGCCGTGGGCAGGCGTTCCGCA
>NZ_LIRJ01000260.1 GCF_001419745.1 Streptomyces silaceus
CGGGCGCCCTGCGCGGCGGCGCGGGCGCCGTGCGCTACGTGGGCCCCGCCGCGGACGCCGTCATCGCCCGGTACCCCGAGGCCCTGGTCTCCGCAGGACCGCCCGCGCGGGCCGACCGCGTCCAGGCCTGGGTCGCGGGCCCCGGCCTCGGCGACGACGCCGACCGCCTCGCGGACGTCCTCGCGGCCGACGTCCCCGTGCTGATCGACGCCGACGGGCTGCGGCTCGCGGGGGAGGGGGCCGTACGGGCAAGGACCGCGCCCACCCTGCTCACGCCGCACGCCGGCGAGGCCGCCGCGCTGCTCGGCGTCTCCCGCGCCGAGGTCGAGGCGGGACGGCTCGCCGCCGTACGGGAGCTGGCGGCGCGGTACGACGCGACCGTGCTGCTCAAGGGCTCCACCACGCTCGTCGGCCCGGCCGAGGGCGCCGTGCGCGTCAATCCCACCGGGACGCCCTGGCTGGCGACCGCGGGCAGCGGCGACGTGCTGTCGGGGCTCGCCGGGTCCCTGCTGGCGGCGGGGCTCGGCGCCCGGGACGCGGGGTCGGTGGCCGCGTATCTGCACGGACTCGCCGGACGGCTCGCGGCGGACGGGGCGCCGGTGGGCGCGCAGGACGTGGCCGACGCGCTGCCCGCCGCCTGGCGGGACGTCCGCCGCTGAGCAGACGCGGAGACGGCCCTTCGAGTGACGCCTCCGCGCGGCTGACGGCCGCACGGCACCGGGCCGGGTTCGCTCATCACATGATCAGTAAGACAGCCCAGCGGGGTATCCCCGTGCTGCTCGCCCTCGCCGCAGTCCTGCCGGCCGTCCCCGCGGCCGCGGACCCCGTGCCGCCGCGCCCCGCGGCCCCCGGGACCGCCGCGCTGGTCCCCGGCATCCCGGCCGCCGCGCCCCACCCGTGGGAGCTGGACACCCCGGACCAGGTGCTGCCGCCGCACGTGTACACGCCGAGCGCCGCCGAGGACGCGATCGAGCCCATGGACGCGCCGGACTCCGCCGACGCACTCGTGGAGTACGTGCCCCGGAGCGAGGTCGCCACCAAGGCCGCGCCCGCCTGCACCAAGCGGACCGGCCCCTACCAGCGGCGGATCGAGCGCTGGCTGAGGCTGAAGGTGGATGGCAGGCAGTCCCCGGCCGACTGCCGGGCCATCCGGGCGTTCCAGCGCAAGGAGGGGATCCGGCCCGCGATCGGGTTCGCGGGACCGGTGACCTGGGCCCGGATGCGGCTGATCACGGCCCGCGAGAACCCGAACGCCGCGAAGAGGTGCCCCACGCGCGCGTACCGCGTCGCCTGCGTGGACCTGTCACGGCAGGTGATGTGGGTGCAGAAGGGCGAGAAGGTGCTGCTCGGGCCGGTGCCCGTGCGCACCGGACGCGCCGGGTACGGCACCCGCACGGGCTGGCACAAGGTCTACTGGAAGCACAAGAACCACTGGTCGTCGCTGTACGACACCCCCATGCCGTACAGCCAGTTCTTCGACGGCGGCCAGGCGTTCCACGCCATCTACGGCAACGTGTACAGCCCGCCCGGCTCGCGCGGCTGCGTGAACATGCGGGTCGCCGACGCCCGCGCGCTGTGGAAGACCCTCTTCAAGGGCGACCGCGTGTACGTGTGGGGGCGCAAGCCGGGCACCTGAGGCCCGGCCCGACCCGCGGGAGCGGGGGCTGTCGGCGCCCTCTGAGACACTTGTCCGCGATGAACGAGACAGCACCTTTCCGTGTCCGCGCCGAGATCGACCTCGCCGCCCTGCGTGCCAACGTGCGCTCGCTGCGCGCCCATGCGCCGGATGCCGCGTTCATGGCCGTGGTGAAGGCGGACGCGTACGGCCACGGAATGGTGCCCTGCGCCAGGGCCGCCCGCCAGGCGGGCGCCACCTGGATCGGCACCGCCACCCCGGAGGAGGCCCTGGCCGTGCGCGCCGCGGGCCTGCCCGGCCGGATCATGTGCTGGCTGTGGACGCCGGGCGGTCCCTGGCGCGAGGGCATCGAGGCCGACCTGGACATGTCGGTGAGCGCGCTGTGGGCGCTGCGTGAGGTGACGGCGGCCGCCCGCGCGGCCGGCCGCCCCGCCCGCATCCAGCTCAAGGCCGACACGGGCCTGGGGCGGAACGGCTGCCTGCCGGCCGACTGGCCCGAGCTGGTCGCCGAGTCCCTGCGCGCCGAGGCCGAGGGACTGGTGAAGGTCACCGGCCTCTGGTCGCACTTCGCGTGCGCCGACGAGCCGGGCCACCCCTCGATCGCCGCGCAGCTCACGGTCTTCCGCGAGATGGTGGCGTACGCCGAGGAGCACGGGATACGCCCCGAGGTGCGGCACATCGCCAACTCCCCGGGCACGCTCACGCTCCCGGAGACCCACTTCGACCTCGTCCGGCCCGGCATCGCGATGTACGGCGTCTCGCCGAGCCCCGAGGTCGGCACCCCGCAGGACTTCGGGCTGCGGCCCGTCATGACCCTGTCCGCGTCGCTCGCCCATGTGAAGCACGCCCCGGGGGGTCACGGCGTCAGTTACGGGCATCACTACATCACCCCCGGCGAGACGACCCTCGGGCTCGTCCCCGCCGGATACGGCGACGGCATCCCGCGCCACGCCTCCGGCACGGGCCCGGTCCTGGTCGGCGGCAAGTGGCGGACCGTCGCGGGGCGTGTCGCGATGGACCAGTTCGTCGTCGACCTCGGCGGGGACGAGCCGGAGGTGGGCTCGGAGGCGGTGCTGTTCGGTCCCGGCGACCGCGGTGAGCCGACCGCCGAGGACTGGGCGCAGGCCGCGGGCACCATCGCGTACGAGATCGTCACACGCATCGGATCGCGCGTCCCGCGCGTCCATGTGAACGAGAGACCCGGAGTGGACGAGCAGCCCGACGACTGATCGGTGAACTGACGAGGAGCGGCACGTGAGCGAGAGCAGCACGGGGGCGGCCGCGGCGGAAGCGGTGACACAGGCCGCCGCCGCGACCGGGAACTGGCGCCGGGCCGGGGTGGCGGGCGCCGCGATAGGAGTGATCGCCGCGGGCGCGGCGGCCGGTGTCGCCATCGAGCGGCTCACGGTCGGCCGCGGCATGCGCAAGAAGGCGAGACTGGCGCTCGACGCCTCGGGTCCGTACGGCTCCCTGCGCGGCATGCCCGGCACGGCGTACGCGGACGACGGCACCGAGCTCAGCTACGAGGTCGAGGAGGTCGAGGCCGACAGCGCCCAGGCCCCGCGCCGGCGCCGCCTCTTCGGCCGCCGGGCGCCCGCGCCGGTCACCGTCGTCTTCAGCCACGGCTACTGCCTGAACCAGGACTCCTGGCACTTCCAGCGCGCCGCCCTGCGCGGCGTCGTCCGCGCGGTCTACTGGGACCAGCGCAGCCACGGCCGTTCGGGGCGCGGTGCCGACCAGGTCGACCGGAAGGCGCCGGTCTCCATCGACCAGCTGGGGCGCGACCTGAAGGCCGTCATCGACGCCGCCGCGCCCGAGGGGCCGATCATCCTCGTCGGGCACTCCATGGGCGGCATGACGAGCATGGCCCTCGCCGACCAGTTCCCCGAGCTGATCCGCGAGCGCGTCGTGGGCGTCGCCCTGGTCGGCACGTCCTCGGGGCGCCTCGGTGAGGTGAACTTCGGCCTCCCGGTGGCCGGGATGAACGCGGTGCGGCGGGTGCTGCCCGGCGTGCTGCGGGCGCTCGGCTCGCAGGCCGAGCTGGTGGAGCGGGGGCGGCGGGCCACCGCGGACCTCTTCGCGGGCGTCATCAAGCGCTACTCGTTCTCGCGCAAGGACGTGGACCCGGCCATCGCGCGGTTCGCCGAGCGGATGATCGAGGCGACGCCGATCGACGTGGTCGCCGAGTTCTACCCGGCCTTCGCCGAGCACGAGAAGGCGGACGCGCTGGAGCACTTCGCCGGGCTGCCGGTGCTCGTGCTGGCCGGGGACAAGGACCTGGTCACGCCGAGCGAGCACAGCGAGGCGATCGCCGACCGGCTGCCGGAGGCCGAGCTGGTCCTGGTCCCGGACGCCGGGCACCTGGTCATGCTGGAGCACCCGGAAGTGGTCACGGACCGGCTCGCGGACCTGCTGGTGCGGGCCGTGGAGGAGGCGCGCAGCGCGGCCCTGTGAGGCCGGCGGCCGCAGGCGGGCGGGCCGGAGCGGGCGCCCGCAGGGGCTACCGTGGGCGGTATGGAAGCACCGCACCACCAGGCCCCCGCCAACACGCTGAAGATCACCGTCAACTCCCCCGGGCAGATGGGGGAGTTGGGCCGCCGCCTGGCCAAACTGCTGCGCCCCGGCGACCTCGTCATGCTCACCGGTGAGCTCGGCGCCGGCAAGACGACCCTGACTCGCGGCCTCGGTGAGGGCCTCGACGTGCGGGGCGCCGTCACCTCGCCGACCTTCGTCATCGCCCGCGTGCACCCGCCGCTGGGGGCGGGTCCCGCGCTGGTGCACGTCGACGCGTACCGCCTGGGCGGCGGGCTCGACGAGATGGAGGACCTGGACCTCGACGTGTCCCTGCCCGACTCGGTGATCGTCGTGGAGTGGGGCGACGGCAAGGTCGAGGAGCTCTCGGACGACCGGCTGCGGGTCGTCATCGACCGGGCCGTGGGCGACACGACGGACGAGGTGCGCGAGGTGACGCTGACCGGGCTCGGCGCGCGCTGGGCCGACGCCGACCTGGCCTCGCTGGCGGCCTGATCCGGCCGGGACGCCTGTCGTGTGCCGGCCGGGCCCGCGGGCCCGGACCGGCCGGGTCCCGGCACGTTCTCGTACGTTCGCCCGAACGTTCCGACAAGACGTCGGGAAAATGTTGCGTTGCGTGTGCCCTGCATGGTCACATGGACATCGGGTCTTGGTTAGGTCTACCTAACCACGTCTGCTCCCGAAGTCCCAGGAGGCATCCATGTCGGCTTCAGAACGTGACGCACAGCCGCGGCAGCACGGGCGGCCGGGACCCTCGGGTGCCGTGGCGCCCGGGCACCTCTCCATGAGCGATCTGCTGGCGTCGTGCGCCGCGGCGAGCGCGGTCTCCACGCCCCCGCGCGACATGCCCCCGCGCGACACACCTCCGCGCGACCCGGCGCCCGCGGCGGGCACTCCTGCGGGTGACGTTCTTACGGAACGACGACGATCTTCTGGCTGATCCCCGCGAACTCCCACATCGCGTTGCCGTGCGCGCGTGACTCGCGGATGCCGCCCGTCTTCTTCTCCGGATCCGGCTTCGGCGTCGAGCCGTCGACCGCGGCGCTGAAGCCGATCGTGATGCCGTCGACGGTCGTGAACCGCACGACGTGCTCGATCGGCACGCCGTCCGTGCCGGTGACCGTCCCGGAGCGCGAGCTGACCCGGTAGGTGCCCGGCGCGGGATCGACCGTGCCCGGCGTGACCTGGTAGGTGAGCTGCGCCTTCCCGGACTCCTCGACCAGCCAGACCCGGTCCTCGCCCAGGGAGTACACGACGCGCTTGCCCGCCCCGGAGTCCGTGGGGACCGCCGTCGGGTTCTTCTTGTCCTTGGGGGAGCGCGAGGAGGCCGAGGGCGACGTGTCGGGGTGCTTCGCCAGGTTGTCCGGCGCGCTGGCCGAGGCCTGGTAGGCGAGGAAACCGACCACGGCGACGGCAGCGGCGGTGAGCCCGGCCACGAATCCCGAGCTGCTCCTTGACACCTTGCGCCACCCACCTCTTCGTACTGCGTACGGCTACGGATTGACGGTAGCAGCAGCCGCGCCGCTTCCCGGGGCAGCCGCACCCCATGCCGGTGCGGCCGTGCGCGGCGCGCCGGAGCCGTAGGCTGTTCGCGTGCTCTTGCTCGCTCTGGATACCGCAACGCCCGCCGTCACCGTCGCCCTCCACGACGGCTCCTCCGTCGTCTCGGAGTCGAGCCAGGTGGACGCCCGGCGCCACGGGGAACTGCTGCTCCCGGCCGTCGACCGTGTGCTCGCCGACGCCGGACTGAGACTCGACGCCGTCACCGGCATCGTCGTCGGCGTGGGCCCAGGCCCCTACACCGGCCTGCGCGTCGGCCTGATGACCGCCGACACGTTCGGCCTCGCGCTCGGCGTCCCCGTGCACGGGGTGTGCACGCTGGACGGCCTCGCCTACGCCTCCGGCATCGAGAGCGGCCCCTTCGTCGTGGCGACCGACGCCCGGCGCAAGGAGGTCTACTGGGCGCGCTACGACGACGTGCGCACCCGGGCGGGCGGCCCCGCCGTCGACCGGCCTGCGGACATCGCCGACGAGGTCGCGGGCCTTCCCGCGGTCGGCGCCGGCGCGCTGCTCTACCCCGACACCTTCCCCGACGCCCGCGCCCCCGAGCACGTCTCGGCGGCGGCGCTCGCGTCGCTGGCCGCCGAGCGGCTGGCCGCGGGCGAGGAGCTCCTGGAGCCCCGGCCGCTGTACCTGCGCAGGCCGGACGCGCAGGTGCCCAAGAACTACAAGGTGGTCACCCCCAAGTGACCCAGGTGACCGCGGCCGCCGTGCTGCGCGAGATGCGCTGGTGGGACATCGACCCGGTGTTCGCCCTGGAGAAGGAGCTCTTCCCGGACGACGCCTGGTCGCGCGGGATGTTCTGGTCCGAGCTCGCCCACGCGCGCGGGCCGCAGGCCACCCGCCGCTATGTGGTGGCCATGGACGGCGACCGTCTCGTCGGCTACGCAGGGCTCGCCACGTCCGGGGACCTCGCCGACGTCCAGACCATCGCCGTGGCCCGCGACCACTGGGGCACCGGCCTCGGCGCCCGGCTCCTCACCGACCTGCTGCGGGCCGCGAGCGCCTTCGAGTGCGCCGAGGTGATGCTGGAGGTGCGGGTGGACAACACCCGGGCCCAGAAGCTCTACGAGCGCTTCGGCTTCGAGCCCATCGGCTTCCGGCGCGGCTACTACCAGCCGGGCAACGTGGACGCCCTGGTCATGCGCCTCACCGACCCCTCCACTTCCGTATCCGTACAAGGAACCGAGATTCATGGCTGACTCGCGCGACGAACCCCTCGTCCTCGGCATCGAGACCTCCTGCGACGAGACCGGCGTCGGCATCGTGCGCGGCACCACCCTGCTCGCCGACGCCGTCGCCTCCAGCGTCGACGAACACGCCCGCTTCGGTGGCGTGGTGCCCGAGGTCGCCTCCCGCGCGCACCTGGAGGCGATGGTGCCCACCATCGAGCGCGCCCTGAAGGAAGCGGGCGTGAGCGCCCGGGACCTCGACGGCATCGCCGTGACCGCGGGCCCCGGGCTCGCGGGTGCGCTGCTCGTCGGCGTCTCGGCCGCCAAGGCGTACGCGTACGCGCTCGGCAAGCCGCTCTACGGCGTCAACCACCTCGCCTCGCACATCTGCGTGGACCAGCTGGAGCACGGGCCGCTGCCCGAGCCGACCATGGCGCTGCTCGTGTCGGGCGGTCACTCCTCGCTGCTCCTGTCCGCCGACATCACCTCGGACGTGCGGCCGCTCGGCGCGACCATCGACGACGCGGCGGGCGAGGCCTTCGACAAGATCGCGCGCGTGCTGAACCTCGGCTTCCCGGGCGGTCCCGTCATCGACCGCTACGCGCGCGAGGGCGACCCGAACGCCATCTCCTTCCCGCGCGGGCTCACCGGGCCGCGCGACCCGGCGTACGACTTCTCCTTCTCCGGTCTGAAGACGTCCGTCGCCCGCTGGATCGAGGCGAAGCGGGCCGCGGGCGAGGACGTGCCGGTGCGGGACGTGTCGGCGTCCTTCCAGGAGGCGGTCGTCGACGTGCTGACCCGCAAGGCCGTGCGGGCCTGCAAGGACGAGGGCGTCGACCACCTCATGATCGGCGGCGGCGTGGCGGCCAACTCGCGGCTGAGGGCGCTCGCGCAGGAGCGGTGCGAGAAGGCCGGCATCCGGCTGCGCGTGCCGCGCCCCAAGCTGTGCACGGACAACGGCGCGATGGTCGCCGCGCTCGGCGCCGAGATGGTGGCGCGCAACCGGGCCGCCTCGTCCTGGGACCTGTCGGCGGACTCGTCGCTGCCGGTGACGGAGCCGCACGTGCCGGGCCACGCGCACGGCCACGACCACGACCACGTGCACGAGGTCAGCAAGGAGAACCTGTACTCGTGAGCGTCGCGCTGATGTGGGAGGCCCGTGCCGTCGAGGGGCGCGGGCGGGAACTGCTCGACTGGGCGCGGCAGCAGGAGCTCGCCGGGGCGGCCGCGCCGCTGCGGCGGGAGACCTTCCGCGCGCCGCAGGACCGGGTCCTCGTCATCACCTGGTGGGACGCGCCGTTCGACGCCGAGCTCCCCGAACTGCCCGAGCCCGCGCCGGAGCTGGTGACGCGCGCGGTGCACCGGTGGCGGTTCGAGCCGGTGGAGGAGCGCTAGTCAGCTCCCGAGCGGCCTGCGGTACGTCAGCAGGTAGCGCCAGAAGAGCAGGTGGCGCACGGTCGCGCCGGGCAGCAGACGGGGGGCCTCGGCGCGGATCCGCGGCAGGCGCATGTCGGGCTGCCGTACGGGGGCCTTGAGCGGGGGCGTGTGCGTGCCGCGCAGCCGCTCGGAGGCGTACACCGTCATCCGGGCCACCGCGTTGGCCGGGGACGCCACGACGTCCCACGGGGTCGTGCCCGCGTAGCAGCCGAGGACGAGCAGGGTGCCGCCGGGCGCGAGGGCGGCGCGCAGCCGGGTCAGCGTGTCGAACGGCATGTGGTGCAGGCTCGCCAGGCACGTGATGACGTCGTAGTGCCCCTCGGGCAGGTCCTCCCGGGTCACGTCGGCCACGCGGTAGCGGGGGCCGCCGCCGGCCGCCTCCGCCGCGGCGACGACCTGCGCCGACGGGTCGAGCGCGTCCACCTCGTAGCCCCGGGCCGCGAGGGCGCGGGCGAAGCGGCCGGTACCGCAGCCGATGTCGAGGGCGGTGCGGCCGTGCGGGGGCAGCTTCCGCAGGAGGAGCCGGTGGTAGTGGTCGTTGTGGTCGAAGGGCATGCGGGGGAGCCTGTCACATCCCCCCGGACGGTTCCGGGCGCGCGGTCCGGGCGAGCAACCCGTCGATGACCGCGCCGAGTTGGCCGGAGGCGTCGTAGTCCTCGGTCAGCTCGGTCCACCGGTCGGCCAGCGCCGCGAGGTGGGGGAGCTCGGCGGCGTCCGCGTCCGTGAGCAGGTCGGGGAAGTGCCGCCTGCGCTCCGGATCCGCGGCGCGGCGCTCCATCGCGCGCCGGAAGGCCAGGTCGCCGTAGACGCAGTGCCAGATGGTCCGGTACGCGCGGACGGCCTCCGCCTGGCTCATGCCGTGGCCGACGCAGATGCCGACGATCTCCTCGACCATCCACAGGGCGCCCCGGTCGGTGAGGTCGCCGAGGCCGAGCACCTCGACCACCCAGGGCATCCGCAGCAGCGTCGCGTGCATGTGCAGGGAGACGGCGAGCAGCCGCTCGCGCGGGTCGGCGGGCAGGTCGGGGCGGGGGAGCGAGTCGGCCGTGCCGGAGAGCGTGAGCATCAGGAGGTCGTCCTTGTCGCGCACGTGGTGGTAGAGCGCCATCGGCGTCGTGCCGACCTCCTTGGCGACCCGGCGCATGCTCAGCCCGGCCAGCCCCTCCTCCTGGAGGATCCGGCGCGCGGCGGCGGCGATGGCCTCCGGCTCGATGCGGCGGGGGCGCCC
>NZ_LIRJ01000261.1 GCF_001419745.1 Streptomyces silaceus
AGGGGCAGGCCGGGGCGGGGCACTATCAGCCCGGTACTCCGTACGATCCCGGCACGCCGTACCGGCCGCCGAACCCCGACACGAATCCGTATCTGCGGGTGCCGCGGGAGGCTCGGGATTCCCGGCCGCCGCAGGCCCGGCGGGCACCACGAGCACCCCAGGGGCCGCAGGAATCACAGGGGCGACAGGGGCCATCGGCGGCCGAAGAGGAGTCCCGGGAGCCGCGGACTCCGAGGACACCCCAGACGCCGCAGACACCGCAGACGCCTCGGACACCCCGGCACCCCAAGGATGTCTCCGGTGCGCCGACCGTCGCGGGGCCCGTCGTGCCGCCGCGCTCCCCGAAGAAGGGGAACCGCTCCCGCTCCGCGGACTGGCCCCCTCCACCGCCGCCTCCCCCGCCACCGCCGGAGAAGGGACCGCGCAGGCCGCGCTGACGTGGGCGACGGCCGCGCGGGAGCCACGGTGTCCGGCACGCGGACCGTCCCGGCGCCCGCGCGGGGCGGACGGATACCGTAGGGCTCACCATGAGTGCTTCGCAGCCCCCGCAGCCCGCCGACGTCCCGACGCTCCTCGTCAAGATCTTCGGCAAGGACCGCCCCGGCATCACCGCCGGCCTCTTCGACACCCTCGCCGCCTACTCCGTCGACGTCGTCGACATCGAGCAGGTCGTCACCCGCGGCCGCATCGTGCTGTGCGCGCTCGTGACCGAGCCGCCCGCCGGCCTGGAGGGCGACCTGCGTTCCACCGTCCACAGCTGGGCGGATTCCATGAAGATGCAGGCCGAGATCATCTCCGGCATCGGCGACAACCGGCCCCGAGGGCTCGGGCGTTCGCTGGTGACCGTGCTCGGCCACCCCCTGACCTCGGAGTCGACGGCCGCGATCGCCGCCCGCATCACGGCGACCGGCGGCAACATCGACCGCATCTTCCGGCTGGCCAAGTACCCGGTCACCGCCGTGGAGTTCGCGGTCTCCGGCACTGAGACCGAGCCGCTGCGCACCGCCCTCGCGATGGAGGCCGCCAAGCTCGGCGTGGACGTCGCGGTCGTCTCGGCGGGCCTGCACCGCCGCGCCCAGCGCCTGGTCGTGATGGACGTCGACTCGACGCTCATCCAGGACGAGGTCATCGAGCTCTTCGCCGCGCACGCCGGGTGCGAGGCCGAGGTCGCCGAGGTGACGGCGGCGGCGATGCGCGGCGAACTGGACTTCGAGCAGTCGCTGCACGCCCGCGTGGCGCTCCTCGCCGGCCTCGACGCCTCGGTCGTCGACAAGGTCCGCTCCGAGGTCCGCCTCACCCCGGGCGCCCGCACCCTCATCCGCACCCTGAAGCGCCTCGGCTACCAAGTGGGCGTCGTCTCGGGCGGGTTCACGCAGGTCACCGACGATCTGAAGGAACGTCTCGGCCTCGACTTCGCCCAGGCCAACACCCTGGAGATCGCCGACGGCAGGCTCACCGGAAAGGTGACCGGCGAGATCGTCGACCGCGCGGGCAAGGCCCGCCTGCTGCGCCGCTTCGCCACGGAGGCCGGGGTTCCGCTGGAGCAGACCGTCGCGATCGGCGACGGCGCGAACGACCTCGACATGCTGAACGCGGCGGGCCTCGGGGTCGCCTTCAACGCCAAGCCCGTGGTCCGCGAGGCCGCGCACACCGCCGTGAACGTGCCCTTCCTGGACACCGTCCTCTATCTCCTCGGCATCACCCGCGAAGAGGTCGAGGCGGCGGACACGCACACCGACTGACGGCACCGCGCCTCTCCGTACGTCCCGCGCCTCTCGTCCCCCATACGTCGTAGGGGCCCGGCACCGCCTCGGTGCCGGGCCCCTCACGGTGGACGGAGGAGGGTTTACTCGGACGGCGCCCAGTAGTCGACGAGCGTGGCGACGCCCGGCTCCAGGGCCTTCCACGACCCGGTGTAGGTCAGGACGGCGAAGGCCGCGGTCGGGAAGCCCCGGCGGTTCATCCGCACCTGGGCGTCGCCCTCGGCCTCGCCCGCCAGGACGTCGGCGAGCCCCTGGACTCCGGGGTTGTGGCCGATCAGGACGAGGTCGCGCACGTCGTCCGGGGTTTCGTTGAGCACGGCGATCAGCTCGCCGGGAGAGGCTTCGTACGCCCTCTCCTCGTAGACGGTCTTCGGCCGCTGCGGGAGCTCCTGGACGGCGAGCTTCCAGGTCTCGCGGGTCCGGGCCGCGGTCGAGCAGAGGGCCAGGTCGAAGGCGATGCCGCTGTCGGCCAGCTTGCGCCCGGCGACCGGGGCGTCCCTGCGTCCGCGCTCGGCGAGCGGCCGCTCGTGGTCGGACACCTGCGGCCAGTCGGCCTTCGCATGTCGGAAGAGGACAATCCTGCGGGGTTCTGCGACGCTCATGCATCCCAGCTTCGCATGAAACGCGCCAATGGGCGCAGGGAGTTGACGTGGTCCCCCACCACGGGTGACGCCATGGACGAAGGGGGGCTCACGGGGCCGTGTGCAGCACCATCGTCCGTATGCGCTCCAGGAGGTTGGTGACGACGGGCTCGCTGGTCGCGGCGTGGGCGTCCACCGGATTGAGGATCAGCAGGAGCAGGGCCGCGAAGGCGATGGCGGGGAGGGCGACGGCCCACCACGGGAGCTGGATCTCGACGCTGCCCGAATCCGCCGGGTCGCGCCGGGTGTGCGTTCGGGCCGACATGCCGCCTCCGTGGTCTTCGAGCGATCCGCGCCGCGTCTTCGCGGGCACAACTCGAAGTTAGGTGATCGGCGCCCCTCAACCCATCCGGAGATCCACCCACTTGACCCTGACACTGACCCCCTAGGGGATGGGGGGGTAGCACCACCACCGACGCGTCGCGGCCCCGCCGGAGCCGGCCCCTCCGGGGGGCGGGATCCACGGCGGGGCCGGGGTCACGGCGAGGCGACGGAGGCGACGATGCCGATGATCACGGTGATGGCCAGCATCGCGCCGAGCACGATGAGCAGCTTCTTCTGGCCGTTCTGGGGGTTCGGGTCGAGGACGGGCATACGGCCAGTCTCGCACCCTTTGCCCGTCCTCCCTCCGGCGGGGTCAGGCCGTCTTGGCCCTGGCCGCCACCTCGTCCTCGACCGTGCGGTTGCGGCCCGCCAGGGTGCCGATGACGATCTGCGGCACCATCAGGCCCGCCATGAGCGCGATGGGCAGGCCCCAGCCGCCGCTGTGCTGGTAGAGCACGCCCACCAGGAGCGGACCGGGGATCGAGATCAGGTAGCCGGTGCTCTGCGCGAAGGCGGACAGCTTGGCCACGCCCACGCTGCTCTTGGCCCGCATGCCGACCATCGTCAGGGCCAGCGGGAAGGCGCAGTTGGAGATGCCGAGCAGCAGCGCCCAGGCCCAGGCGCCGCCCGCCGGGGCGAGGTAGAGACCGGCGTACCCGGCGAGTCCGCAGGCGCCGAGGACGATGACGACGGGGCCCTGGTTGGTCAGGCGCGTGGCGACCCTGGGGATGACGAAGGCCAGCGGCACGCCCATGGCCATGGTGACGGCGAGCAGCACGCCGGCCTCGCTCGCGGGCACGCCCGCGTCGCGGAAGATCTGCGGCATCCAGCCCATCGTGATGTACGCGGCGGTGGCCTGGAGCCCGAAGAAGACGGCGAGCGCCCAGGCGGTGCGGCTGTGCGTGATGCGCAGCCCGTCATCCTCCTGGCGCACGGCGGCGCTGACGTGCTCCGGGGCGGCGGCACCGGCCGCGCCCCGGTCGCGGACGAGCGGGATCCAGGGGACCACGGCGACGACGGCGAGGACCGCCCACACGGCGAGGCCGCTCTGCCAGCGCCCGCCGAGGGCGTCGGTCACCGGGACCGTGAGGGCCGCGGCGAGGGAGGTGCCGAGCGCGAGCGCCATCGAGTACAGGCCGGTCATCGAGCCGACGCGGTCGGGGAACCACCGCTTGACGATCACCGGCATCAGGACGTTGCTGACCGCGATGCCCATGAGGGCGAGGGCGGTGGCGGCGAGGAAGCCGACCGTGCCGCCGACGAAGGGGCGGATCACCAGGCCCGCGGCGATGGCGGCCATGCCGACGCAGACGACCGCACTCGGCCCGAAGCGCCGCGCGAAGCGGGGCGCCATGACGCCGAAGACCGCGAAGCAGAGCGGCGGCACGGAGGTGAGCAGTCCGGCGAGGGTGCCGCTCATGCCGAGGCCGTCGCGGACCTCTTCGAGGAGGGCGCCGAGGCTGGTGATCGCCGGGCGGAGGTTGAGGGCCGCGAGGACGATGCCGACGGTGACGAGCCGCGTCGCCCACGCGCGCGTGGGTGCCT
>NZ_LIRJ01000262.1 GCF_001419745.1 Streptomyces silaceus
GGTGAAGGGGTGCGCCTGGGCGGGAGCGGCGAACGCGAGGGTGGCGGCGGCCGCCGTCGCCGTCGCGAGGGCGGCACGCGCGGTTCGGGTCCTTTTCTCAGCCATGGGGCGGCAACGTAGTAATCGCTTACTGTCTCGGTCAACACCCAGGCACAGTGCAGTACTTGGACTTTCCTTCGCCATCCTCTGGCGTCGTGGCCCTTCTCAGTACACGCTTACCGTCGACACCAGGGAGATCCGGCCCCTTCCAGGAGGCACGGGGACCTGCGTGACGAGCCACGACGATCCCGCACGGGAGGACGGACCCATGGCAGACCCGTCGGCAGAAGGACGCGGCCGGACACCGCGCCGGNNGGCGGGCCGGCTCTGCATGGTCTGCTGCACGCACGGCGACCCGCGGCGCGAGCTGGCGTTCGTGGACCTGCTGCACGAACAGCGGGCGGACGCGGTCGTGCTGGTCGGCGGCGCGCACCAGGACCGGGCCTACGCGCGCGAAGTGGCCCGCAGGGCACGGAGCCTGTACTCCGGCGGCGCGCGGCTCGTGCTGTGCGGCAGGCCGTCGGTGGGCCGCGACGTGCCGACGCTCTCGGTGGAGTACGACAACGAAGGCGGCGCGTTCGCCCTCACCGACCACCTGCTCGCCCAGGGCCACGAGCGGATCCTCTACCTCGGCGGACCGGCGCCGCGGCGCCGCCCGAGCTGGTGCACACCGGGGCGTTCAGCCCGGCCTTCGGTCATCAGCGACTCGCCCATCTCCTCGCTTCCGGACCGGAGTTCAGCGCGGTCTTCGCGGCCAACGACATGGTCGCGATCGGTGCGCTGCGGGCCCTGGAGGAGGCCGGACTCCGCGTCCCCGACGACGTGTCCCTCGTCGGCTACGACGACGTGCCCGCCGCCGCGACGCTCCGGCCGCGGCTGACCACCGTGCGCGTACCGCTGGAGGAGATGGGGCGGGAGGCGGTGCGGATCGCCGTGCCGGACACGGAGTCCGACGCGTGGCGGCCGACGGCCGGGGGCGGCGTGCGGCTCGGGACGCACATCGTCGTCCGCGACTCGGTGACGCGGCGCGCGTCCGGCCCCGCCCCGGCATGCTCCGGTGACAGCGGTCGATGACAGCGGTCGATGAAAGCGGTTAACTCCCCCTGACCGACACCGAACCCCGCTGGTGAAGCAGAAAGAACAGAGAAACACTCCGCCCCCTCTTGCGCGGCGAAGAAACCGCTTACATGCTGTCGCGGGATCGCCTCACGTGCCCCCGACACCTCTGGGAGTTCGCATGCCCACGCCTGTCTCCGACTCCTCCGGGCCCAGCCGTCGCGTCCTCCTGGCGGCCGGGGCCGCCTCCGTCGTCGTGCCGTCGGCGGCGGGCGGCACGGCCTGGGCCGCCGCCGCCGAGACGACCGAAGACGCCGCCGTCGAAGACGTCGAGGGCGCCGCCGAAGACCCGTACGACACCCTGCTCGCCCGCGCCGCGGACCAGCTCACCGGCGGCGCCTTCGACGCCGGCGACCCCGACTTCGCCGCCGCGCTGAAGACCCTGGACACCCAGGCGTCCACCTGGTGGCGGCAGTTGGACCGCTCGACGGGCCGGACCGCGCTGTGGCCCGACCTCTCCCCCGCCACGGACCCCGGCAACTTCGGCCAGAGCTACACCCGCCTGCGCACCCTCGCCGTCGCCTGGGCCACGCCCGGCACCTCCCTCACCGACAGCGCCGAGACCGCGGACGCCCTGCTGGACGCGCTGCGCTTCCTGCACTCCACCGCCTACCACCCGGGCCGCCCCGAGTCGGGCAACTGGTGGTTCTGGGAGATCGGGGCGCCCCGCGCGCTCATGGACACCTGCGTGCTCCTGCGGGCGCGCCTGGCCGCCGACGACCTGGCCGGCTACACCGCGACGGTCGCGGCGTTCTGCCCCGACCCCGACCGCCGCACCAGCGCCCCCTCGCTCGCCGAGACCGGCGCCAACCGCGCCGACAAGGCCGTCATCGTCGCCCTGCGCGGACTGCTCGCCCGCGAGGCGGACACGGTCGCGCTGGCCCGCGACGGCCTGTCCGACGTGCGCGACGGCGGCCGGAACAGCCTCTTCACGTACGTGACGTCGGGGGACGGCTTCTACGAGGACGGGTCGTTCGTGCAGCACGGCTCCGTCGCCTACACGGGCACGTATGGCAGCGTCCTGCTCGGCGCGGCGGGCCAGCTCATCGCGCTGCTCGCGGATTCGCCGTGGGCGGTCGTCGACCCGAGGACGTCCGTGCTGTACGAGGCGGTGGACCGGACGTTCGCGCCGGTGGTCCTCGACGGGCTGATGATGGACGCGGTGCGCGGGCGGGCCATATCGCGCGAGAAGGCGCGCGACCACCACGACGGCGCGGCGACGCTCTCCCACATCCTGCAACTGGCGTCCGGCGCCCCGGACGCGTACGCGCGCCGCTGGCGTGCGCTCGCCAAGGGCTGGATCCGCCGCAACAGGAGCACCCCCTACGTGGGCCTGGTCGGCATCCCCGCGCTGGCCCGCGCCAAGGCCGTCCTCGACGACGCGTCGGTACCGGCCGCCGAACGGCTCACCGGGCACTTCGCGTTCGCCGACATGGACCGCGTGGTGCACCGGCGGCCCGGCTGGGCGCTGGCCCTGTCGCTCTCCTCGAAGCGCATCGCCGCGTACGAGGCGGGCAACGGCGAGAACCTGCACGGCTGGTACACCGGCGACGGCATGGCCTACCTCTACGACGGCGACGACCTCGGGCAGTTCGGGGACGGCTTCTGGGCGACCGTGGATCCCTACCGGCTGCCGGGCACGACGGTGGACACGCGCGCGCGGGCCGACATCGGCACGGGCGGCGGCACGGGCACGTACCGCCCGAAGAACGCCGTGGCGGGCGGCGCGGTCCTGGACGGCCGCTACGGCGCCGCCGCCATGGAACTGCTCGCCGACGGCAGTTCCCTGCGGGCCCGCAAGACCTGGTTCTGCCTCGACAACGCGGTCGTCGCGCTCGGCGCGGACATCACCGCGGGCGACGGCCGCACCGTCGAGACGGTCGTGGAGAACCGCAATCTGCACGCCGAAGGCCCCGCCCGCCGCCTGACCGTGGACGGCCGCCCGCAGCCGGGCCACGACGGCTGGTCCGCGCGGCTGGGCGAGGCCGGGTGGGCGCACCTGAACGGCACCGGCGGCTACGTCTTCCCCGACGTCCCCGGCCGCGCGGCCGGCCCCGGCCTGCGCGCGCTGCGCGAGCGCCGCACGGGCTCATGGCGGGACATCAACACCGGCGCCGACACCGGGGGCAGCGCGACGCCGGTCACGCGCCGCTATCTGACCCTCTGGTTCGACCACGGCACTTCCCCAGCCGGGGCGTCGTACGCGTACGTCCTGCTGCCCGGCGCGAGCGCGTCCGCGACAGCGGCCTGGGCGCGCGCCCGGCCCGTACGCATCCTCGCCAACGACGCGACCGCCCAGGCCGTCGAGGCGCGCCGCGAGGGGCTGCTGGCCGCGCACTTCTGGCGGCCCGGCAGGGTCGGGGGGCTCTCCTCGTCCGGGGCGGGCACGGTGCTGGTCCGGCGCGGACCCCGCGGTGTGTCGGTGGCCGTCGCCGATCCCGGCCGCACGGAGACGACGCTGGACGTCGAACTGCCCTTCCCCGTACGGAAGGTGGTGCGCGCCGACGACACGGTGTCGGTGACCGTGGGCCGACGTCCCGTCGTGACCGTCCGGGTCGGGGGCTCGCGCGGCCATGCGCATGGGGCCGAGCTCGCGTGAGGGCGGGCGGGTCCTACTCATCCACGTGGCTGGGCGCGCACTTCCCCGCGCCCCTCGCGGGGCGCCCCGCCCGGCCGTGGACGGTCCCCTCCGCCCCACATAGCGTCACCGATCAACCCGTACCGCCCACCGAGGAGTCACGGACCCCATGCCCGCACCGCATCTGTCCCTGCCGCCCACCGACCGCGTCCTGTCCCCGCTCACCGGCTGGACCAGGGCCCACTGGGAGGCGCTCGCCGACCGGCAGTTGGAGGCGCTCGTCCCCTACGCGACACCCGGCTTCGCGCAGTACCGCCTCCCCGGGCGCAACAGCTGGTCGGGGGTCGTCTCGGACGGCCTGGAGGGATATGCGCGGTCCTTCCTGCTGGCCTCCTTCCGGATCGCCGGGGCGGGCGGCGAGGTGGATCCCCGTCTCGTCGAACGCTACGCGCGGGGTCTGACAACGGGCACCGACCGCGCCAGCGGCGAGGCCTGGCCCGAACTCACCGACTGCTCCCAGCAGATGGTGGAGGCCGCCTCGATCGCCATCGGCCTGCACGAGACCCGCCCCTGGATCTGGGACCGGCTGGACACCCGGGTCCAGGAGCGGGTGGTCGACTGGTTCTCCGGCTTCGTCGGCAAGAAGACCTGGGACAACAACTGGCGGCTCTTCCAGGTGGTGTCCGAGCAGTTCCTCGCCTCGGTCGGCGCCCCGCACAGCCAGGCGGACATCGACGGCGGCCTCGACCGCATCGAGGACTGGTACCGCGGCGACGGCTGGTACAGCGACGGCGACGGCCGCAACTTCGACTACTACATCGGCTGGGCGATGCATCTGTACCCGCTGCTGTGGGCCCGGATGGCGGGCGACGCGGACGGCGGGCGCGCCACGGTGTACCGCGAGCGCCTGGCCCTGTTCCTCACCGCCTACCCGCACTTCTTCGGCGGCGACGGCGCCCCCGTCCACCAGGGCCGTTCCCTGACGTACCGGTTCGCGGCGGCCGCCCCCGTGTGGCTGGGCGCGCTCGCCGACTGCACCCCGCTCGCCCCCGGCCTGACCCGGCGCCTCGCCTCCGGCACCGCGCGGCACTTCGTGGAGCGCGGGGTGCCCGACGAGCGGGGGCTGCTCCCGCTCGGCTGGTACGGCACGTTCCTGCCCGCGACGCAGGCCTACTCGGGGCCCGCGTCACCGTACTGGGCGAGCAAGGGCTTCCTCGGGCTGCTGATCCCCGCCGACCACCCGGTGTGGACGGAGCGCGAAGTCCCGCTCCCCGTGGAGCGGTCCGACCAGTACACGGCCCTGCCCCGGCCCGGCTGGCTCCTGCACGGCACCCGGGACGACGGCATCGTCCGCCTGGTCAACCACGGCAGCGACCACAACCCCCTCGAAGGGCCCGCCCAGGACGACCCGCACTACGCCAAGTTCGGCTACTCCACTGCGACGGCCCCGGAGACCGCCCCGCGCGCGTGGGAGCGCGCCGTCGACGGTCACGTGGCGCTGCTCGACGCGGACGGCACCGCCTCGCGCCGTCTGCGCATCCACCCGCTGAGCTGCGAGGGCCGCGTGGCCTCGTCGCGGCACGACGCCCGGCTCCCGGGCCGGGAGGAGACGTTCCCCGTGGAGACGACGAGCGCGCTGCACGGCCCCTGGGAGATCCGGGTGCACCGCGTGCAGGCGCCGGCGGAGCTGTCCGTCCGCGAGGGCGGTCACGCGGTGGCGGACGAGAGCAGGCCGCACGCCGAGCAGGGGCCCGGCTGGGCGCTCGTGCGTACGGAGTCGGGGCTGACCAGCGCGGTCGTCGCGCTGCACGGCTGGGACGAGGACGCGGGCATCGCCCGCGAGGTGGCGGCCAACGCGTTCGGGCCGCACTCGGCCACGCCGTACCTGTCGTGCGCCGCGCGTCCGGGCGCCGACAGCGTGCACGTGACGCTCGTCGCGCTGTCCCGCGACACCGTCCGGCCGCAGGCGCTGCGGGAGTCCGTCGTCTGTGCCGTGCACGACGACGGCGGTGTCGGCGTCCGCTTCCCCGACGGCACCGAACTGCGTCTCTGAGACGGTCAGAGACCGCCGTCCTCCCGCCGGTGGATCTGGTCGACCAGCTCCGCGGCCATGGACTTGATGGTGTCGAGCCCCGCTCTGCCCCACCGGCGCGGCTCGACGTCCACGACACAGACCGTGCCGAGCACGATGCCCGTGCGGTCGACGAGGGGGGCGCCCAGATAGGAGCGGATGCCGATCTCGTCGACCACGGGGTTGCCCGCGAACCGCGGATAGTCGCGGACGTCCTCCAGGACGAGGGCCTTGCGGCGGACCACGACGTGCGGGCAGTACCCGTGGTCGCGGGCCAGATACCGGCGCGCCTCGCCGCTCGCCCGGGGCGTCCCCGCACCGGCGGGCGCGGCGCCCCCGGTCTGCTCCGCGCTGAGACACGCGCCCTCCGGGGCGTGCAGGCCGGCGAAGAACTGGCGTTCCTCGTCGATGAAGTTGACCATCGAGTACGGCGCGCCCGTCAGCTCGGCGAGCCGGTCCGCGAAGGCGTCGAAGGCCGGTTCGGGGCGCTGCCCGATGCCGAGCCCGCGCAGCCGTCGCACCCGGGCGGGCGCCTCCTTGTCCACCGGCGTGAGCAGCAGGTGCCCGGTCGGGTCGTACATCACGTGTGGGCTCCGTAGCTGGGCGCCGGGGCATGGTTGAGGAGATGCTTCACGAGGGTGAGGAGCGTCTGGATGCCGGAGCTGGAGATCCGCGCGTCGCAGCGTACGACGGGCACCTCGGGGTCGAGGTCGATCGCGGACCGCACCTCCTCGGGCTCGTAGCGGTAGGCGCCGTCGAACTCGTTGATCGCCACGATGAAGCCCATGCCGCGCTGCTCGAAGAAGTCCACGGCGGCGAAGCAGTCCTCCAGGCGCCGGGTGTCGGCGAGGACCACCGCGCCGAGCGCGCCCTCGGAGAGCTCGTCCCACATGAACCAGAACCGCTCCTGCCCCGGTGTGCCGAAGAGGTACAGCACGTGTTCCGGGTCGAGCGTGATCCGTCCGAAGTCCATGGCGACGGTCGTCGTGGTCTTGTTCTCCACACCCGACAGGTCGTCGGTGCCCTCGCTGACCGTGGTGAGCAACTCCTCGGTGCTCAGCGGCGCGATCTCGCTGACCGCGCCCACAAAGGTCGTCTTCCCGACCCCGAAGCCACCCGCGACCAAGATCTTCAGCGCGGTGGGGAAGGGGTCAGAGCTGTCGTCGTAATCCATCGAGCACTGCCTCCAACAGGGACCGGTCAGTGGGGTTGTGGTGGAAGTCCGGGGCCTTCGTGGTGAGGGCCCCGCAGTCGAGGAGATCGGAGAGGATCACTTTGGTGACGACCGCGGGCAGCTTGAGCTGGGCCGCGATCTCGGCGACGGAGGTGGGGGCCTCGCACAGGCCGACGGCCTCGTTGTGCTCGGGCCCGAGGTAGCCGAGGGGCGGGGAGCCGGTCGCCATCACCTGCGAGAGCAGGTCGAGCCGGCTGCTCGGTCTGGTCCGTCCGTTGCTCACGGTGTACGGGCGAACGAGCCGGCCCGCCGCGTCGTCGAGCCAGGGCCCGTCGTGCGGGGCCGCCATACTCAGCGCCTCATCGGCGCGGGTTCCCCGGCCGGCTGCCGGGGCGCGGTGATCAGGTACGGCCGCACGCTCTTGACCAGCATCGCCATTTCGTAGCCGAGCACGGCCGCGTCCGCGTCGCGCCCGGCGAGGACCGCCAGACAGGTGCCCGACCCCGCCGTGGAGACGAACAGGAGCGTGGAGTCGAGCTCCACGACGACCTGCCGGACGTCCCCGCCGTCGCCGAAGCGGACACCCGCGCTGCGGCCGAGGGAGTAGAGCCCCGAGGCGAGGGCCGCCATGTGGTCGGCGCTGTCCGGGTCGAGACCGTGCACCGACTTCACGAGTCCGTCGGAGGAGAGCAGGACGGCGCTGTGGGTGTGCGGCACGCGCTGCACGAGGCCGCTCATCAGCCAGTCGAGATCGGATACATGGCCGGTCGGCGCATCGCTCGCCATGGTGGATCGACTCCTTGGGGGTACGAACGTACGGGGGTCTGCCGGGGCAGCGG
>NZ_LIRJ01000263.1:0-17895 GCF_001419745.1 Streptomyces silaceus
GACGGACGACAGGCGCCCCCGCCCAAGGCGCAGGCGCCAGGACCCTTGTTCCGGGGCCCGTGGCGCCATATCGTTTGAGGTCAAACAATAGAACGCGCACACGCCCCGATCCACCCCGCAGAAAGGATGGGACCCGGGTGAGCGATGAAGCGAGCGCCGCACACGAAGCCGTCACCGTCACCGAGACCGTCGAGTCGCTGCGCGCCGCCGGCACCGACGTCGTCCGCGTCATCTACCCCGACCTCATCGGCGCCGACCGGGGCCGCGACGTCCTCCTCGGCCACCTGCCGAGCGCCTGCGGGCACGGTCTCACCTTCTGCCGCGCCGTCTACCACACCACCCCCCGAGGCGACGTCGTCCCCATCCCCGGCGGCCTCGACAAAGGCCTCCCGGACCTCTGCGTCCACCCCGACCTGGACACCCTGAAGCCCCTCCCCTGGGAGTCCGGCGTCGCCTGGTGCCTGGGCGACACCGTCGACCCTCTCACCGGCGCCCCCGTCGCCGAGTCACCCCGCGCCCTCCTGCGCCACGTACTCGACCAGAGCGCCGCGTACGCCGGGGACTTTGCCGGCGCCGACGGCGTCCACCCCGTCGTCGGCCCCGAGCTGGAGTACTTCCTCTGCGACCCCGACCCCGCCGCCCCCTCCGGCTGGACCCCCTACGGCGGCGCCACCGGCAACGTCTACAGCGCGGGCCGCCGCGGCGACCCCGACGGCCATCTGCTGCGCACCCTGCGCCAGTTGGCCGGCCTCGACATCGGCGTCATCGCGGGCAACCACGAGTTCGACGGCGGGCAGTTCGAGGTCAACCTCATCCACTCCGAGGCCCTGGACGCCGCCGACCGCGCGTTCCTGTTCAAGGCGGCCGTCAAGGAGACCGCCCGCCGCGAGGGCCGCCTCGCGACGTTCATGGCGAAGCCGTTCGGAGGGCTCGGCGGATCGGGGTTCCACCTGCACCTCTCCCTCGTCGACGGCTCCGGCCGGAACCTCTTCGACGGCCCCGGCGGCGAGGACGGCCTCTCCGACGCCGCCCGCCACGCCGTCGCCGGCGTCCTGCGGCACGCGCCCGCCCTCACCGCGCTGGCCAACCCGACCGTCAACTCCTACAAACGGTTCGGCCCCGACACCCTCGCCCCCTGGCTGATCGACTGGGGCCTGGACAAGCGCAGCGCGATGGTGCGGATACCGCCCGAGCGGGGCGCGGGAGCCCGCCTGGAACTGCGCCTCGGCGACGCGTCCGCCAACCCCTACCTCGTCGTCGCGGGCACCGTCGCCGCCGTCCTGCTGGGCCTGCGCGACAAGCCCGAGCCGCCCGCCCCGCTGGAGGGCTACGGCTACGACGAGGCGTCCGCGCCCCGCCTGCCCGGCACGCTGAGCGCCGCCCTGGACGCGCTGGAGGCCGACGAGGCGTTCACGGGGCTGCTCGGCGAGGGCTTCACGCGCGCGTTCCTGACGTACAAGCGCGACGAGATCGAGCGCTACCAACAGGCCGTCACGGACTGGGAGTTCACGGAGTACGCGTTCCTCATCTGAACACACTCCCCCAGAGCCCCCAGAGCCCCCAGCCGGAAGAACAACCCAGGACCCCCAGAACCACAGAACACCAACACCGAGAGCCGACCACCGACCACCGACCACCGACCACCGACCACCACACACCGAACTCCACGAGGAACCAGAAGAAGCGTCCCGGAGGAGCACGTCCATGCGCACGGCAACCCCGCCGCCCCTCTCCCTCTCCGACGTCGACCTCGCCGACAACGACCGGTTCACCGACCGCGCGCTGCCCTGGCGGATGTTCGACGTGCTGCGCCGCGAGGACCCCGTCCACTGGCAGCCCGAACCCCCGCCCAACTCCGGCTTCTGGGCGGTCACCCGGCACGCCGACATCGTGCGCGTCGACCGTGACCCCGAGACGTTCACCTCGGAGCGGTTCACCAACCTCGAAGAGGTCGACGAGGACTACATCGCCCTGCGCCGCTCTCTCCTGGAGACCGACGGCCTGCGGCACCGGGCGATGCGGCTCATCCTCCAGAAGCGGTTCACGCCGCGCGCCGTCGCCACGTACGAGACGTTCCTGCGCGGACTGACCGCCCGCACCCTCGACGCGGCCCTGCCCAAGGGGACCTTCGACTTCGTCAGGGAGATCTCCGCCGACTTCCCGATCAACGTGCTCGCGCGGATGCTCGACGTCCCCGAGGACGACACCCAGCAGCTCATCGACTGGGGCAACCGCATCATCGGCAACACCGACCCCGACTACGCCGACGTCCTCCTGGAGAGCGCGGAGAGCGAGCGGTACCGCGATCTGCCCTTCCGCTCCCCCGCGTCCCTCGAAGTCTTCGCGTACGGAAGGGAGTTGGCGAAGCAACGGCGCGGCGGCAGCGGCGACGACCTGGTCAGCACACTGGTCAACAGCTCACCCAAGGACGGCGTGCCGCTCTCCGCGACGGACTTCGACAACTACTTCCTGCTGCTCGTCGTCGCGGGCAACGAGACGACCCGGCACGCCATCTCGCACTCGATGCTCGCGCTGATCGAGCACCCCGAGGAGCGCGCCAAGCTGGTCGCCGACCCCTCGCTGATCCCCGCCGCGGTCGAGGAGTGCCTGCGCTGGGCCTCGCCCGTCTACCACTTCCGCCGCACCGCGACCCGGGACGTCGAGCTCGGGGGCAAGCGGATCAGGGAGGGCGACAAGGTCGTGCTGTGGTTCGCCTCCGGCAACCGCGACGAGAGCGTCTTCCCGGACCCGTACCGCTTCGACGTCACCCGCGAGAACAACGACCACGTCACCTTCGGCAAGGGCAGCCCGCACTTCTGCCTGGGCAACTCGCTGGCCCGCCTGGAGATGCGGGTCATGTTCGAGGAACTGCTGCCCAGGATCGCGGACATCGAGGTCGCCGGTGAAGTGCGGCGCGTACGGTCGAACTTCGTGAACGGGATCAAGGAACTGCCCGTCACGGTCACCCTGACGTGAGGATCGCCCCCGACGCGGGAGTCAGCCCCCGGACGTGTCCAGCTCCGCGTCCTCGCTGACGCCCGCGCAGTCGTAGGGGTCCTTCAGCCAGCCGTCCGGCAGGACCACGCGGTTGTTGCCCGAGGTGCGCCCGCGCGGCCCGTCCGCACCGGCCGGCCACGGCTGGTCGAGGTCCAACTCGCCCAGGCCGTCCTCCAGTTCGGCGAGGGACGACGTGATCGCGAGGCGCTTGCGCATCTCGGAGCCCACGGCGAAGCCCTTCAGGTACCAGGCGACGTGCTTGCGGAAGTCGATGACACCGCGCGACTCGTCGCCGATCCACTCGCCGAGCAGGGTGGCGTGCCGCAGCATGACGGCGGCGACCTCGCGCAGGTCGGGCGCCTTGGGCGCGCCCGTGCCCTCGAAGGCGGCGACCAGGTCGCCGAAGAGCCAGGGGCGGCCGAGGCAGCCGCGGCCCACGACGACGCCGTCGCAGCCGGTCTCGTCCATCATCCGGACCGCGTCGGCCGCCGACCAGATGTCGCCGTTGCCGAGCACCGGGATCTCGGGGACGTGCTCCTTGAGGCGGGCGATGGCGTCCCAGTCGGCCGTGCCGCCGTAGTGCTGGGCGGCGGTGCGGCCGTGCAGCGCGATGGCCGTGACGCCCTCCTCGACGGCGATCCGGCCCGCGTCGAGGAAGGTGATGTGCTCGTCGTTGATGCCCTTGCGCATCTTCATCGTGACCGGCAGGTCACCCGCCCCCGCGACCGCCTCGCGCAGGATCGCGCGCAGCAGGGGCCGCTTGTACGGGAGCGCGGAGCCGCCGCCCTTGCGGGTGACCTTGGGGACGGGACAGCCGAAGTTCAGGTCGATGTGGTCGGCGAGGTTCTCCTCGGCGATCATGCGGACCGCCTTGCCGACGGTCGCGGGGTCGACGCCGTACAGCTGGATGGACCGGGGCTTCTCGGTCTCGTCGAAGTGGATCAGCTGCATGGTCTTCTCGTTGCGCTCGACCAGGGCGCGTGTCGTGATCATCTCGCTGACGAAGAGGCCCTTGCCGCCCGAGAACTCCCGGCACAGCGTCCTGAACGGCGCGTTCGTGATGCCCGCCATGGGGGCGAGCACGACGGGCGGCTGCACGGTGTGCGGGCCGATCGACAACGGCTGCGGCTGGGACGGCATCGGGCTCTCCGGGGCGTACGGGCAAGGGGGCAAGCCTCTATTGTCCCTCACTCCCGCGACTGCTCCGCGAGCCGCTCCAACCGCTCCTCGGTCTCGTCGTCGGCCGGTACGTACGCGATCAGGCGGTGGGCCTGGGCCAGCGGGGCCATCCACAGCATGCGGTGCTCCAGGCGGAGCAGGCCGACCTCCGGGTGCTGATAGCGCTTGACGTGCGGCGACATCGTCGCCACCTCGTGCCGCTCCCACAGCGCGCGGAACTCGGCGGACGCCCCGAGCAGCCGGTCGCGCAGCTCCTTCCAGGCGGGCTCGGCGCCGTGCTCGGCCATGGAGCCCCGGAACTTGGCGACCAGGTCGCGCAGCATCTCGTCCCGGTCGAGGAAGGTCTCGCGCCAGCTGTCGCTGGTGGCCAGGAGCCACAGGCAGTTGCGGTCGCGGGGCGCCATCGCGTCGAAGTCGCCGAAGACGTGGGTCCAGGAGCGGTTGTGGGCGAGGACGTCGTAGCGGCCGTTCTGCACGGTGGCCGGGTAGGGGGCGACGCGGTGCATGAGACGGCGGACCGGCGCGGAGAGCGCGGTGCACTCGGCCTCGGGGCGCGGGTCGACGGCCCCGCCGAGCGCGAAGAGGTGGGCGCGCTCGCTGGGGTCCATGAGCAGCGCGCGGGCGATCGCGTCGAGGACCTGCGCGGACACCTTGATGGGCCGGGCCTGCTCCAGCCACGTGTACCAGGTGACGCCCACGGCGGCGAGGTGCGCGACCTCCTCGCGGCGCAGGCCCGGTGTGCGGCGGCGGGCGCCGCGCGGCAGCCCGGCCTGCTCGGGCGAGACGCGTTCCCGGCGGCTGCGGAGGAAGGCGGCGAGCTCCTGACGGCGGATGTCTGCCCCGGCGGGCGCGGTAACGGTCACCTCTCCAGGCTGGGCCATCCCGCAGCCTGTTTCCAGGTTCGCCCGGTACCAGGATAAGGAGGCTCTGGTACCCCCTTGGGGGCCGTAACACCGTCGTATCCGTGACTGCCTCGCCCCCTACCGACGCAACCGCCTCCGTTTCCGACTCCGATTCCCGGTCCGATTCCGGCTCCGACTCCACCTCCACCTCCGAATCCGGCTCCGGGCCTCGTGCGAGAACCGCGGCCTCCCTCACCCCCCTGGGCCTGTTCACCGTCCTGCTCGGGGCCTCCCTCTCCAGCATCGACTTCTTCATCGTCAACGTCGCCCTGCCCAGCATCGAGCGCGACCTGCGCGCCTCTCCCGCCACGCTGGAGATGGTCGTCGCGGGCTACGCGGTGGCGTACGCCGTCCTGCTCGTCCTCGGCGGCCGGCTCGGCGACACGTACGGACGCAGAAGGCTCTTCCTGTGGGGCGTGGCCGCCTTCGGGCTGACCTCGCTGGCCTGCGGACTCGCGCCCGGCGCGTGGTGGCTGGTGGCGGCGCGGGCGGCCCAGGGCGCCGCGTCCGCGCTGATGCTGCCGCAGGTCCTCGCCACCATCCACGCCACGACGCGCGGCGAGCGGCGCGCGCGGGCCGTCGCGGTGTACGGCTCGGTCAGCGGGCTCGGGGTCGTGCTCGGGCAGGTGCTCGGCGGGGTCCTGGTCGCCGCGGACCTCGCGGGCACCGGCTGGCGCATGGCGTTCCTGGTGAACGTGCCGGTCGCGGTGGCCGCGCTGCTGTGCGGGGTACGGGCGGTGCCGGACAGCCGGGCCGAGCGGCCCCGGCGCTCGGACCTCGGCGGCACGGTCCTGCTCGGCGCCGCGCTGACCGCGCTGCTGCTCCCCCTGTCGGAGGGCCGGGCCACGGGCTGGCCTCTCTGGTCGGTGCTGCTCCTGGCCGCCGCACCGCTCCTGGCCCTGGCGTTCGCGGCCGTCGAGCGGCGGGCGGAGGAGAGCGGCGGCAGCCCGCTGCTGCCGCCGTCGCTGCTGCGCGAACCCGGCGTGGGCAGGGGGCTCGTCCTCGGTCTGCCGATCTTCATCGGGTTCAGCGGCTGGATGTTCGTCACGGCGGTGGTCCTCCAGCGGGGCCTCGGGTACGGGGCGCTCAAGGCCGGTCTGACGCTGATCCCGATGGGCGTCGCGCAGTGCGCCGCGTCGTTCCTCGCGCCGCGGCTCGCGGCGCGGCTGGGCGGCCGGGCGATGGCGGTGTGCGCGCTGGTGCACGGATCGGGTCTGGTGGTGCTCGCCGGGACCGTCCTGGGGACGCCGTGGTCCGCGCTCGGCCCGCCGGCGCTCGCGCCGGGACTCGTCCTGTGCGGCCTCGGCCAGGGCGTCGAGCTGGCCCTCTACTACCGGATCGTCCTCGCCGCCGTGCCGGCCGCGCGGGCGGGCGCGGGCAGCGGGCTCGCGGCGACCGTGCAGCAGTCGTGCCTGGCCGTGGGCGTGGCGACGCTCGGCTCGCTCTTCCTCGCGCTGGTGCCGTCGCTCGGCATGCGGGACGCGTTCGTGACCGTGCTCGGCGCGCAGTTGGCGGGGCTGCTCGGCCTCGCGCTCCTGAGCCTGCGCCTGCCGCGACGGCTCGGCTGAGGGTGCCCGCGCGCCCTGGGCTCCGACTCGGCTGACGGTGCCCGAGCGCCCTGGGCTCCGGCTCGGCCGGCGGCGCCCAGGGCGGCCTGAGCGGACGGCCGCCCCGAGGACTACCGTCGAAAGATGCCCCCTGAACTCACCCACCGCAGACGGATGCTCGTCCTCGCGATCTGCTGCATGAGCCTGCTGATCGTCAGCCTCGACAACACCGTCCTGAACGTCGCCCTCCCCACCATGCAGAAGGAGTTCGACGCGAGCGTCGCGGGCATGCAGTGGACGATCGACGCGTACACGCTCGTCCTCGCCTCGCTGCTCATGCTGGCGGGCTCGACCGCCGACCGGATAGGCCGCCGCAAGGTGTTCCGGGCGGGCCTGGTGATCTTCACGCTCGGCTCGGTGCTCTGTTCGCTCGCCCCGGACCTGGAGTCCCTCGTCGCCTTCCGCATGCTTCAGGCGGTCGGCGGTTCGATGCTCAACCCGGTCGCGATGTCGATCATCACCAACACCTTCACCGACCCGCGCGAACGGGCCCGCGCCATCGGCGTCTGGGGCGGCGTCGTCGGCATCTCCATGGCGGCGGGCCCGCTGGTCGGCGGGGTGCTCGTGGACTCCGTCGGCTGGCGCTCGATCTTCTGGGTCAACCTGCCGGTGGGCCTCGCCGCGCTCTTGCTGACCCTGCGGTACGTCCCCGAGTCGCGCGCCCCGAAGCCGCGGCGCCCCGACCCGGTGGGGCAGCTGCTCGTGATCGTGCTGCTCGGCGCGCTGACGTACGCGATCATCGAGGCGCCCAAGGCCGGCTGGACGTCGCCGCTGATCCTCGCCTTCGCGGGCGCGGCGCTGCTCGGCCTGATCGGGCTGCTCCTGTACGAGCCGCGCCGCGCCGAACCCCTCATCGACCTGCGGTTCTTCCGGTCGGCGCCGTTCAGCGGGGCGACGGTGATCGCGATCGCCGCGTTCGCGTCGCTGAGCGGCTTCCTGTTCCTGTCCACCCTCTACCTCCAGGACGTACGCGGCCTGGACGCGCTGCACGCCGGGCTGTGGATGCTGCCGATGGCGGCGATGACGCTGGTCTGCGCGCCGCTGTCGGGACGCCTGGTGGGCAGCCGCGGCCCGCGCCTCTCCCTGCTGGTGGCCGGGGTGGCGCTGACGGCGTCGAGCCTGCTGTTCGCCGCGTTCGAGGCGGAGGACTCCAGCGGGACGCGCCTGCTGTCCTACGTCCTGTTCGGCCTGGGCTTCGGCTTCGTGAACGCGCCGATCACCAACACCGCGGTCGCCGGGATGCCGCGCGCCCAGGCGGGCGTGGCCGCGGCGGTCGCGTCCACCAGCCGCCAGATCGGTTCGACGCTCGGCGTCGCGGTGATCGGCGCGGTCCTGGCGTCGGGCGTCGCGTCCTCCTCGTACGCGACCGGCTTCTCGGAGGCGAGCCGTCCGGCCTGGTGGATCATCACGGGCTGCGGTGTGGCGGTGCTGCTGCTGGGGGCGCTGACGAGCGGGCGGTGGGCGCGGGAGACGGCGCGGCGGGCGGCGGAGCGGTTCGAGGAGCCGGAGCCGGAGCCGAAGGCGGCGCCGCAGGTCACGGACGGCAGATGACGAACACCTGAGGGCCCGCACCCCCGCACCCCCGCCCGACGAATCGCAGATGACAGATGACGGATGACGGATGACGGATGACAGATGACAGGTATCAGATGACAGATATTGAAATCTGTCATCTGTCATGTCATGGTGGAGGCATGCGCACTCTCACCCTCGGAAACACCGGCCCCCGCACCTCCGCCCTCGGCCTCGGCTGCATGGGCATGTCCGCGCTGTACGGCGACGCGGACCGGACCGAATCCATCGCGACCATCCACGCCGCCCTCGAAGCGGGCGTCACGCTCCTGGACACCGGCGACTTCTACGCCATGGGGCACAACGAGATGCTGATCGGCGAGGCCCTGCGCTCCGCCCCGGCCGCCCGCCGCGAGCAGGCGCTCACGAGCGTGAAGTTCGGCGCCCTGCGCGACCCGGACGGCGGCTGGTCCGGGTACGACGGGCGTCCGGCAGCGGTCAAGAACTTCGCCGCGTACTCGCTGCAGCGCCTCGGCGTCGACCACATCGACGTGTATCGGATCGCCCGCATCGACCCCGACGTGCCCGTCGAGGAGACGGTGGGCGCCATCGCCGAGCTGGTCGAGAAGGGGTACGTGCGGCACATCGGCCTCTCCGAGGTCGGCGCCGACACGATCCGCCGGGCCGCGGCCACGGCGCCGGTCTCCGACCTCCAGATCGAGTACTCGCTGATCTCGCGCGGCATCGAGGCGGAGATCCTGCCGACGGTCGCCGAGCTGGGCATCGGCGTCACGGCGTACGGCGTGCTCTCGCGCGGCCTGATCTCCGGCCACTTCACCCGCGACCGGCAGCTGGCGGCGAACGACTTCCGCGCCATGAGCCCCCGGTTCCAGGGCGAGAACCTCGACCGCAACCTCGACCTGGTCGACGCGCTGCGCAAGATCGCCGACCAGAAGGGCGTCAGCGTCGCGCAGACCGCCATCGCCTGGGTGCTCGCGCAGGGCCCCCGGCACGGCGCGGCGATCGTGCCGCTGGTCGGCGCCCGGCGCCGGGACCGGCTGGACGAGGCGCTCGGCGCGCTCGGCGTGACGCTGGACGACGCGGACCTGGCCGCGATCGAGGCGGCGGTCCCCGCGGGCGCGGCGGCCGGCGCGCGCTACCCGGAGGCGCAGATGGCACACCTCGACAGCGAACGCTGACCTTCCCCCGGGTACGGTCTACGCCATGGCGACCGCGGCTCCCCTCACCCCCGAACGCATCCTCGAGGCGACCGAGGAGGTGCTGCGGCGGCACGGCGCGGCCAAGGCCACGGTGGTCGACGTGGCCCGCGCCCTCGGGGTGAGCCACGGCACGGTCTACCGCCACTTCCGCACGAAGGCGGAGCTGCGCGGGGCGGTGACGCGGCGCTGGCTGGACCGCACCTCGCGGACCCTCTCCGGGATCGTCACCGGCGCCGAGCCGCCCGAGGCGAAGCTGCGGCACTGGCTGGCGGGCCTCTTCGAGGCCAAGCAGCACAAGGCAGGCGACGACCCCGAGCTCTTCGCCACGTACACGGTGCTGACCGACGAGAACAGCGACGTGGTCGACGCCCACATCGCCGACCTCACCGGCCAGCTGACCGCGATCGTCCAGGAGGGCGTGGAATCGGGCGACTTCACCGCGCCGGACGCCGCGACGACGGCCCGCGCGATCTTCGACGCCACGAGCCGTTTCCACGACCCGTCCTACGCCCCGCACTGGTCGCGCCCCGAGATCGGGGCGGCGTTCACGGCGGTGGTGGACCTGACGGTACGAGGCGTCAGGGCCTGAACCCTCGATGACGGCCACCCCGCTGGCGTAATATCCCCGGCGGGGTATCAGTCATTACTCGGAGGGGGCCAGGATGTGGGAGATCGCGCGCTCGTGGGTCGACGGATGGACCGTCTCGCGGCGGACACCGAAGCCGGTGGACACGCCGTGGGGACTGAGCGTCGACGTCGGGCTGCCGACCCAGGTGGTGCGTCACGTCCTGCTCGACACCGACGCCGGGACCGCCCGCGAGCTGGTCGGCACGGTCACCGAACCGACCACCTGCGTCAAGGGTTTCCTGGCCCCGGACGTCATGGCGCCGTGGTTCTCGCCCGCCTGGGAGCCGATCGACCCCTGCTTCCTGATGGCCGTGGAGCTGCGCCCGTCCACCGTGCGCGCGCCTGACGGCTACACGGCCACCACCGGGACCGCCGACGGCCTCGTCAGTGTGCGCGTCCTGGCCGCCGACGGGCAGGTGGCCGCGCGCGGCCAAGTGGGCCTGTGCGGCACCGCCTGCGTCTTCGACCAGATCATCACCGAGGAGGCCCACCAGCGCCGCGGCCTCGGCACGGTGGTGATGGCCGCCCTCACCGAGGCGGCCATCGAGCACGACGCGACCACGGGCATCCTGGGCGCCACCGTCCAGGGCCGAGCCCTCTACGAAACCCTGGACTGGAAGGTCCTCGCCCCCTTGACGGGCTTCACCTACCGGCCCGCCACCGTCCGACCGGTCTGATCGCCCCGGACCCTCAGCCCGTGGCATCCCTGCGCAGCAACAAGTGACCCCGCCGGAACCGTTCCCCCTCCCACGGTTCGCGCAGCATCCTGCCGATCTCGGTGAAGCCGGAGCCGGTCACCCGCTCCGCGAGGGCGTCGATCGGCCAGCGGTACGCCGTCGTCACCTTGTGGTCGAACGGCGTGACCGGGTCGCCCTCCGCCTCGAAGAAGGCGAGCAGGAGGTGGCCGCCGGGAGCCAGGACCCGGTGGAACTCCGTGAAGTACGGCGCCAGTTCACCCGGCGGCACATGGATCACCGAGTACCAGGACACGATGCCCGCGAGACCTCCGTCGGGCAGGTCGAGGGCGTCCATGGAGCCGACCTCGAACCGCAGGTCGGGGTAGGTCTCGCGGGCCAGGCCGACCATCGCCGGCGACAGGTCGACGCCGAAGACGTCCAGGCCCAGGTCCCGCAGCAGGGCCGTCACCGGGCCGGGGCCGCAGCCCAGTTCGGCGACGGTCCCCGCGCCGTCGGCGCGTACGTGGTCGGCGAACGCGCCGATCATCGCGCGGTCCAGCGTGGGGCCGTTGAGGTCGTCGCGGGCCAGTCCCGCGTACACGGTGGCGATGGCGTCGTAGGCGTCCGCCGTCTCGGCGAGGTAGGTGGAGGATTCAGTCACACACGGACCCTAGGGCCTCCCTCCGACAACCACGACGGCGGCCGAGGCTCCCTACAGTCCGTCCTCGGTCGGCCTGTGCTCCACGTACTCGATCACCGTGCCGTCCCGGTGGCGGGCCGTGAAGCCCGAACCCGTCGGCACCTTGATCAGCGGATCCGTGATCTCCGCGCCCTCCGCCGCCAGGCGCTCCAGGTACGCGTGCGCCGAGTCGACCAGCAGCGTCCCGTGCGTCGCGCGGAAGGGCGCCAGCGTCTCCTCCGTGCCCTCGATGAGCAGGAAGGCGCCCACCACCGCGAGGTTGAGCTTCTTCGCGGGGTACGCGAACCACATGTCCCGTTCCGTGCCCAGGAGTCGCTCGTAGGACGCCGCCACGGCGTCCAGCGTGCCGGGGCCCGTGTAGACGCGGATGAGGGGGCGGGGTTCGGCCAGGTCCGAGGAGTCGTTGCGACGACGCCACATCGTCGGGGTCTCGGCAGGGGCTGCGGATGAGGCTTCGGCAGAGACTTCGGCAGAGGTCCCGGCAACGGCTTCCGTACGTGTTTCGGTCATGCGACCAGCCTCGCCGCACCCAACTCCCCCAGCCAGAGGGGCATCTGTGCGGGTGAGTCCAGGTCATAGGCTGAGGTCATGGAGACCACCGAGCAGGCCACCGCCCCCGCCGACGCGCTCCGGCGCGGCCTCGGCGGGTTCCTGCGCGCCCACCGCGAGCGACTCTCCCCGGCGGACGTCGGGCTGCCGCGCACCGCCCGCCGCCGCACGTCCGGCCTGCGCCGCGAGGAGGTCGCCGCGCTGTCCGGCGTCTCCGTGGCCTGGTACACCTGGCTGGAGCAGGGCCGCGTGGACACCTCGCGGCAGGTGCTCGACGCCGTCGCCCGCGCCCTGCGCCTCGACGCCGCGGCCCACCGGCACGCCCTGACCCTCGCCGGTTTCGCCCCCGCGGCCGAGGAGCCGGGCACCCCGGACGACCCGGTTCTGCGCGCCCTGCTGGACAGTTGGCCCGACAGCCCGGCCCTGCTCCTGGGCCCCGCCCTGGACATCCTGGCCTGGAACCGCGCGTACGCCGCCCTGTGGCCCGATCCCGCGGACCTCCCCCCGGAGCGGCGCAACCTGCTGCTCCTGCTGGTCGGCGACGCCCGGCACCAGCGGCTGCTGCCCGACTGGGAGCCGGTGGCCACGGAGTTGTACCGGCATCTGCGCACCCGCGCGGACCGCCGCCCGGACTCCGCGGACTTCCGCCGGCTCACCGCCCGCCTGGAGGCGGCGCGGCCGGACCTGTCGGCGTGGTGGGCCTGCCGGTCCGTGGGCGACTTCGCCGCGCGCACGGTCGCGCTCGTCCCCGAGGACGGCGGCCCCGCCCGCCGGTACGGAATGACGCTCCTGCTCACCCCGCAGGCCCCGGACGCCGCGATCCTGGTCCTGACCCGGCAGGAACCCCGCGGCTAGGAGCCCGACGGGTCCACCGTCGCCTGATGCTCCTCCGCCAGGTGTTCCTCGGCCTTGAGCCACGGCAGGAACTGCGCCTTCCTGCGCCATCCGCAGGTCCCGCAGCTCAACTGCCGCTGCATGCCCGCCTTCTGGACCCGCACGACGTGCTCGCGTCCGTGCTGGTCCCATCTGCTGACCTTGCTCGTGGTCATCGGAAGCATGCGCTTCAGTGTGCACAGAAGCCCCCGGTTCCATAACCCGGAACCGGGGGCTTCCACGAGCTTCCTACGGCGTCACGCCGAGGGCACGCGCCTGGGCGTCAGGCCTCAGCAGCCCACCAGGCGCGCGGCCAGGTAGCCCTCGATCTGGTCGAGGGAGACGCGCTCCTGCTTCATCGAGTCGCGCTCGCGCACCGTCACCGCGTTGTCGTCGAGGGTGTCGAAGTCGACCGTCACGCAGTACGGCGTGCCGATCTCGTCCTGGCGGCGGTAGCGGCGGCCGATGGCGCCCGCGTCGTCGAACTCGATGTTCCAGTTCTGCCGCAGCGCGGTCGCCAGGCCCTTCGCCTTCGGGGACAGCTCCGGGTTGCGGGACAGCGGCAGGACCGCGACCTTCACCGGGGCGATGCGGTGGTCGAAGCGCATGACCGTGCGCTTCTCCAGCTTGCCCTTGGCGTTCGGGGCCTCGTCCTCGATGTAGGAGTCGAGGAGGAAGGCGAGCATCGTGCGGCCGACACCGGCCGCGGGCTCGATGACGTACGGAGTCCAGCGCTCGCCGGCCTCCTGGTCGAAGTAGGACAGGTCCTGGCCGGAGGCCTTGGAGTGCGCCGACAGGTCGTAGTCGGTGCGGTTGGCGACACCCTCCAGCTCGCCCCACTCGCTGCCGCCGAACTGGAAGCGGTACTCGATGTCGGCGGTGCGCTTGGAGTAGTGGGAGAGCTTCTCCTTCGGGTGCTCATACCACCGCATGTTCTCCTCGCGCAGGCCCAGGCCGGTGTACCAGTTCCAGCGCTGCTCCATCCAGTACTCCTGCCACTTCTCGTCCTCGCCCGGCTTGACGAAGAACTCCATCTCCATCTGCTCGAACTCGCGGGTGCGGAAGATGAAGTTGCCGGGCGTGATCTCGTTGCGGAAGGACTTGCCCATCTGCGCGATGCCGAACGGCGGCTTGCGGCGCGAGGTCTGCTGGACCTGGGCGAAGTTGGTGAAGATGCCCTGCGCGGTCTCGGGGCGCAGGTAGGCGATGGAGCCGCTGTCCTGCGTGGGGCCGAGGTGCGTGGCGAGCATGCCGGAGAACTGCTTGGGCTCGGTGAACTGGCCCTTGGTGCCGCAGTTGGGGCAGTTGATGTCCGCGAGGCCGTTGGCCGGCGGACGGTTGTGCTTGGCCTCGTAGGCCTCTTCCAGGTGGTCGGCGCGGTGGCGCTTGTGACAGGAGAGGCACTCGGTGAGCGGGTCGGAGAAGGTCGCGACGTGGCCGGAGGCCTGCCAGACCTCGCTGGCCAGGATCACCGACGAGTCGATACCGACGACGTCCTCGCGCGAGGTGACCATGTAGCGCCACCACTGGCGCTTGAGGTTCTCCTTCAGCTCGACGCCCAGCGGTCCGTAGTCCCAGGCGGCGCGCTGACCGCCGTAGATCTCACTGCAGGGGAAAACGAAGCCACGGCGCTTGCTCAGGCTGACGATGGTGTCGATCTTGTCGGCGGCCACGGTGCTCTCTTCATGACGACGGCGGACGAAGCGGGAATACGCGCTCCGGGAGCGAATGCTTCAGGTTACCGGCGGCCTTACCCCCCTAATCAAATCGGTTCCGGTACGGCACCGGGCCCGGACCGGGACCGGACCCCTTGTTGACAATCGTTTCCACATTTGTTGAAAATGACTGTCATGAACGTACGACGCCTCATACCCACCGCCGCCCTCGCCTCCGCCACGGTCCTCGGCCTCACGGCGCTGACCGCCTGCTCCTCCTCGGCCGCGGACGACAAGGACGGCAAGCTGGACGTGGTGGCGTCGTTCTATCCCCTGCAGTACCTCGCGGAGCAGATCGGCGGCGACCACGTCTCCGTCACGAACCTCACCGAGCCCGGCCAGGAGCCGCACGACCTGGACGTCTCCGCCAAGCAGCGCGGACAGCTGGAGGAGTCCGACGTCGCCCTCTACCTCAAGGGCCTCCAGCCCGCCGTCGACGACGCGATCGACCAGTCCGGGATCGAGAACAAGGTCGACGCCACCTCCCTGACCGACATGGAGAAGCACGGCAACGAGGTCGGCGGGCACGCCGCCGAGCACGACGAAGAGGGTCACGACGACCACGGCCACGACCACTCGCACGAGGGCGCCGACCCGCACATCTGGCTGGACCCGGTGAAGTACGCCGAGGTCGCCGAGGGCGTCGGCAAGGCCCTGGAGAAGGCCGACCCGGACCACGCCAAGACGTACGAGAAGAACACCGCGGCCCTGGTGAAGAAGCTCGGTGGCCTGGACAAGGCCTTCAAGAACGGCCTGAAGGACACCGACTCCAAGGTCTTCATCACCACCCACGCCGCCTTCGGCTACCTCGCCGAGCGCTACGGCCTCACCGAGGAGGCCATCAGCGGCCTCGACCCCGAGGGCGAGCCCAGCGCCAAGCGCGTCAAGGACCTCCAGAAGATGGCGAAGGCCGACGGCGTCACCACCGTCTTCTACGAGACGCTCGTCAGCGACCGCACGGCCAAGACCCTCGCGAAGGACACCGGTCTGAAGACCGACGTGCTCGACCCGATCGAGGGCATCACGGACAAGTCCAGGGGCACGGACTACATCCAGGTCATGGAGTCCAACCTGAAGGCGCTGCAGAAGGCCCTGGGCGCCAAGTGACCCTCTCCCCCGCGGCTTTGGAGGCACGAGCCATGAGCAAGTCAGCCGAACCGGGCGACGCCGGCAGCACCGACAGCGCCGTCATATCCCTGCGCAGGGTCACGGCCGAGCTCGGCTCGCGCCCCGTGCTGCGCGGGATCGACCTCACCGTGCGCCGCGGCGAGGTCGTCGCCCTGCTCGGCGCCAACGGCTCGGGCAAGTCCACGGCCGTCCGCACGGTCATCGGCCAGGTGCCCGTCACCGGCGGCGAGGTCGAGATCTTCGGCACCCCGCGCCGCCGCTTCCGCGACTGGTCCCGCGTCGGGTACGTCCCGCAGCGCACCACCGCCGCGGGCGGCGTGCCCGCCACGGTCACCGAGGTCGTCGCCTCCGGCCGGCTCTCCCGCGCCCGCTTCGGCGTGCTGCGCAAGGCGGACCGCGAGGCCGTCGCCCGCGCCATCGATCTGGTGGGCCTCGCCGACCGCGCCAAGGACTCCGTGAACGCCCTCTCCGGCGGCCAGCACCAGCGGGTCCTCATCGCCCGCGCGCTCGCCTCCGAGCCCGAGGTGCTGATCATGGACGAGCCGATGGCGGGCGTCGACCTGGCCAGCCAGCAGGTCCTCGCCGACACCCTGCGCCTCCAGGTCGAGCGGGGCGCCTCCGTCCTGCTCGTCCTGCACGAGCTGGGCCCCCTGGAGCCGCTGATCGACCGCGCCGTGGTGCTGCGCGACGGCTGCGTCCTGCACGACGGGCCGCCCCCGGAGGCCGTCGGCCAGCACGCGCTGCCCGGCCACGACCACGTCCACCCGCACACCGCCGACGCCGAGCCGGTCCGTACCGGCCTGCTCACCTGAGGACGCGAGAACGATGGAACTCCTCGACTACGCCTTCATGCAGCGGGCGCTGCTCGCCGCCGTCCTGGTCGGCATCACCGCGCCCGCCGTCGGCATCTACCTCGTCCAGCGCCGCCAGGCCCTGATGGGCGACGGCATCGGCCACGTCGCGATGACCGGCGTCGGCCTCGGCTTCCTGCTCTCCACCTCGCCGGTGTGGATGGCGACGGCGGTCGCGATCGTCGGCGCCGTCGTGATGGAGCTGATCCGCTGGTACGGCAAGACGCGCGGCGACATCGCGCTGGCGATGCTGTTCTACGGCGGCATGGCGGGCGGTGTCATGTTCATCAACCTCGCCCCCGGCGGCTCGAACGCGAACCTCCAGTCGTACCTCTTCGGCTCGCTCTCCACGGTCTCCGAGGAGGACGTCACGGCGATCTGCCTGCTGGCCGCGTTCGTGGTCCTCGTCACGCTCGGCCTGCGCCGCCAGCTCTTCGCGGTCAGCCAGGACGAGGAGTTCGCGCGCGTCACGGGCCTGCCGGTGCGCGCCCTGAACCTGCTCACCGCCGTCACCGCCGCGGTCACCGTCACCGTCGCCATGCGGGTCGTGGGCCTGCTCCTGGTCTCCGCGCTGATGGTGGTGCCGGTGGCGGCCGCCCAGCAGCTCACCCGCAGCTTCGCGGCGACCTTCGCGATCTCCGTGGCCATCGGCGTCGCGGTGACGCTCGGCGGCACGGTCACCTCGTACTACCAGGACGTGCCGCCCGGCGCGACGATCGTGCTCCTGACCATCGGGGTGTTCATCGCCCTGACCGTCCTCGCCACGCCGCTGGCCCGGCGCAGGGCGCGCGCCACCGCCGCGGCCGAGGCCGCCGCCGGCGATCCCGTGGAGTGCGCCGTACCGGCCCAGCCGGTGGCCAAGACCTGACCCGCCTCATGAGCGACCTGGCACAATGGCCCGGCAGGCCCAGACCAGAGCGCAGACGCGAGGAGGCAACTGTGGGAGCCCCGGTTCGAGGCAGGTCGACCCGCCAGCGCGCGGCCGTGGCGGCGGCACTCGACGAGGTGGACGAGTTCCGCAGCGCCCAGGAGCTGCACGACATGCTCAAGCACAAGGGCGACTCGGTCGGCCTGACCACGGTCTACCGCACGCTCCAGTCGCTCGCCGACGCCGGCGAGGTCGACGCGCTGCGCACGAACGAGGGCGAGACGGTCTACCGCCGCTGTTCGACCGGCGAGCACCACCACCACCTGGTCTGCCGCGTCTGCGGCAAGGCCGTCGAGGTGGAGGGGCCCGCGGTGGAGAAGTGGGCCGAGGCCATCGCCTCCGAGCACGGGTACGTGAACGTGGCGCACACCGTCGAGATCTTCGGTACGTGCGCGGAGTGCGCGAAGAAGTAGCCGTCCGTACGTGAGGG
>NZ_LIRJ01000263.1:17904-22646 GCF_001419745.1 Streptomyces silaceus
GGGCTCAGCTCTTGGCGATCTGCAGCTCGTTCGGGATCGCCCCGCCGAAGCGGCGGTCGCGCGAGGCGTACTCCAGGCAGGCCCGCCACAGGTCGCGGCGGTCGAAGTCCGGCCACAGCACGTCCTGGAAGACCATCTCGGCGTAGGCGCTCTGCCACAGCAGGTAGTTGGACGTGCGCTGCTCGCCGCTGGGGCGCAGGAACAGGTCCACGTCCGGCATGTCCGGGTAGTACAGGTACTTCGCGAAGGTCTTCTCGCTGACCTTGGACGGGTCGAGCCGGCCCGCCTTCACGTCCTCGGCGAGCGCCTGAGCGGCGTCCGCGATCTCGGCACGGCCGCCGTAGTTCATGCAGAAGTACAGGGTCAGTTTGTCGTTGCCCTTCGTCTGCTCCTGGGAGATCTCCAGCTCCTTGGCGACCGACTTCCACAGCTTGGGCATGCGGCCCACCCAGCGCACCCGGATGCCGAGCTCGTCGAGCTGGTCACGGGTCTTGCGGATGAAGTCGCGGTTGAAGTTCATCAGGAACTTCACCTCGTCCGGCGAGCGCTTCCAGTTCTCGGTGGAGAACGCGTACAGCGAGATCGCGCCGACGCCCATCTCGATGCCGCCCTGGAGCACGTCGAGGACGCGCTCGGCGCCGACCTTGTGCCCCTCGGTGCGCGGCAGCCCGCGCTCCTTCGCCCACCGGCCGTTCCCGTCCATGACGATCGCGACGTGCTTGGGCACCAGCTCGCCGGGGATCTTCGGCGGCTGCGCGCCCGAGGGGTGCGGTTCGGGCGTCGCGTACTCGCGGCGGTTCCGTCCGAGGATTCCGCGTCGTGCCATGGGGGGCTCTCTCCTAGCTGGTTTCAGTTCTTCTCTACGTACCGCAGTGAACGCAGTCCGCGCTCCAAGTGCCAGTGCAGATAGGCCGAAACCAGCCCGCTGCCCTCCCTGGCATGCCGCGCCTCGCAGGCGTCCGCCGTCTCCCAGTCGCCCGTGAGCAGCGCCCCGAGCAGGGTGAGCGCCTCCGCCGACGGCACGACGCTGCCCGGCACCCGGCAGTCGGCGCAAATCGATCCGCCCGCCGCGACCGAGAAGAACCGGTTCGGTCCGGGCATCCCGCACTTCGCGCAGTCGGTGAAACTCGGCGCGTAGCCGTTCACGGCCAGGGAGCGCAGCAGGAAGGCGTCGAGGACGAGGTGGGGCTCGTGCTCACCGCGCGAGAGCACCCGGAGCGCGCCCACCAGCAGCAGATACTGCTGCACGGCGGGCTCGCCCTCGTGGTCGGTGAACCGCTCGGCGGTCTCCAGCATGGCCGTCCCGGCGGTGTACCGGGCGTAGTCGGTGACGATTCCGCCACCGTACGGAGCGATCGTCTCACTCTGCGTGCACAACGGCAGTCCGCGGCCGATCAGTTCGCTCCCCCGCGCGAAGAACTGCACGTCGACGTGGGAGAACGGTTCGAGGCGGGCCCCGAACTTGGACTTGGTCCGCCGCACCCCGCGGGCCACGGCCCGCACACGGCCGTGACCGCGGGTGAGCAGGGTGATGATCCGGTCCGCCTCACCCAGCTTCTGGGTGCGCAGCACGATGCCGTCGTCGCGGAACAGACTCATGGCCCCATTCTCGCGCACGCCACGGGGTGGCCGGGCCCGGGTTCACCTCAGGGGCCCCCGCTCTCAGGGGACCTCGCCCCGGCTGCGCGCGTTCGCGTACGCCGTCGCCGCGCGCAGCCGCTCCGCACTGGTCGCCGTCCGGACGGCCTCGGGGGCGCAGTCCCACTCCCTGCCTCCGCCGTAGGGGCGGAGCTGGACGTAGGGGCCCTCGTGGCCCATGACCCTGCCGACGCGGCCGTTGCGGGTGTCCACGACGTACGAGCCGACGGGGAGGTGCACGGGATGGTTCATGGCTCCCTCCTCAGGGCGGCGGCCAGCCGGGCCGCCTGATCGACGGAACATCCCCCCAATTCGACGCGCGGGCATGGCGCCTCCCTCGCGAGGGCGACGGGGTCGATCCGCAATGACGGCAGCGTAATTCCCGCACGTGCCAGTGCGGTGCGCAATTCGTCCACTGTTTCCTCCGCGTGCTCCACGCAGGCCACCGCATGGGGCCTTTCTCCGGTCGTCACGTGGCTCCCCTTTCCTGTCGGATTTCACTCTTCCCGCCACCACGATGACGGCTTGCGCCTACACTCGGCAGGAGTCTGTCCTCTACAACTGCGGGGCTGCGGAAGGCGGTTGGCCATGGCCAATGGTTCACATGGTTCGAGGCAGGCGGCCTGGGAGTTCTTCGGCGCGGAGCTGAAACGAAGGCGCGAGGACGCGGGGCTGAGTCAGTCGGCCTTGGGGGTGCGGGTTTTCGTTTCGGGGGGATACGTCGGACAGTTCGAACAGGCAATTCGACGTCCACAGTTGGATGTGGCTCAACGTATCGACGAGGCGCTACAAACCGGAGGTTTTTTCGAGCGACTCTGGCGCAAGCTCATCAAAGAACAGCCGTATGAGGAGTATTTCGCGCATGTGGCAGAACTTGAGCGGCTGGCGACCAAGCTTTGCGAGTTCGAGCCAACGTTGGTACCAGGTCTGCTCCAAACCCCCGACTACGCCCGTGCACTCTTCGTCGCAAGCGATCCCTTCGCCACGGACGAACGCATCGAGGAACTGCTCAGGGCCCGCATGGACCGCGCTCCCCTGCTCAAGGGTGCGACTCGCCCCGTGTACTGGTTGATCCTGCACGAGACCGCCCTGTGCGTGCCGGTCGGTGGCCCCGCCGTCATGGCCGACCAACTGAACCACCTCAGCGCGATGGCGCGGGAGCAGCACCTGCTGGTTCAGGTCCTCCCGTTCGCAGTCGGGGCGCACACGAAGATGGGCAAGATGATGAAGCTCATGGAGTTCGAGGACGCCCCACCAACTGTTTATACAGAGGGCGTGTATTCATCGACGCTGCTGGACGATCCAGCAGTGGTGAGGCGCGTCCAAGAGTCCTACGATCTGCTCAGGGCCGCCTCGCTGCCATCAGAGGCGTCCCTGGCCCTGATCGACTCGGTGGCGGAGGACTACAGACGATGCGCGAGTACGACCTGAGCAACGCCCGCTGGCGGAAGAGCAGCTACAGCAGCGGCGACAGCGACAACTGCGTCGAGGTCGCAGACGGAGTCCCCGGCGTCGTCCCCGTGCGGGACAGCAAGAATCCCCAGGGCCCCGCCCTGGTCCTCGGCGCCGGAGCCTGGTCCGCCTTCGTCGGCGGACTCCGCGCCGCTACTGACGACTGACCGCCCGCGTGACCCCCGCCGCGACTCTAGGCGAACGCCTCTGACAGCGCCTGCGTCTCCGCGTACGAGGGGACGTCCGGCGTGCGCGATGGCAGGCCGTCCGCCACCGCCGTGGCCGCCGCCACCGCCGCTCCGAGCGCCGCGCGGAAGAGGAGCGAGCCGCAGCTGACCCGCCGCACGCCCGCCTCGGCGAGGTCCGGCAGGGCGGGCCCGTCGGGCGCGTGGAGGACGTTGAGCGGGGCGTCGAGCCCGGCGGTGAGCGCGGCGACGGCGCGCAGATCCCGCAGTCCCGGCACGAACAGGCCGTCCGCACCGGCCTGTTCGTACGCGGCGAGGCGGTCCTCGGTCCGGGCGGCGCGGCCGTCGTCGCCCGGCAGCCAGTACGTGTCCGTGCGCGCGTTGACGAAGAGCCGGCCGGACACCGCCTCGCACACGGCGTGGAGGATCTCGCACTGGTGGCCGAGGTCCCGCAGTGTGCCGTCCGGGCGCCCGTCCTCGATGTTGACGCCGACGGCGCCCGCGTCGGCCAACTCGGCTACCAGCACGGCGACTTCCTCGGGGCGGTCGCTGAAGCCGCCCTCGACGTCGACGCTGACGAGCGCGTCGAGGCGGGTCAGGCCGTGGGCGAGGCGGAGGGTCTCGGCGCGGGCGGCGCCCGTGCCGTCGGGCAGGCCCGCCGCGGCGGCGACGCCCAGACTGGTCGTGCCGACCGCGCGGAACCCGGCGGCGGCGAGCGCGGCGGCCGAGGCGTGGTCCCAGGCGTTGGGAAGCAGCAGGGGCGCACCGGCGCGGTGCAGGTCGCGGAACTCCTCGTACCGAAGTGTCATGACCCGACGGTAAGGGGGCGACGTTTCGGCGCGGACCGAAGCGTCGCCGCTCATCGGGGAGACTCACCGCCAGGGCCCCGCCGTGGGGACGAAGTGGACGTCGTAGCGGTCCTGCTCGGGCAGCAGGCCGTCGAAGGGCTCCAGGCCGTGCTGGATCCGGCCGAGCGCGCGGAAGTAGCCGAAGCGCTCGACGCCCGGGGTGAGGACCGCGAGCAGTTCGGCCGTGGTGCCGGGCGCGGCGCCGAACGCGTGCGGCATGCGCGGCGGGACGACGACCAGGCCGCCCTCCCCCACGGTCACCGGGTCGCCGTCGAGCAGGAAGTCGACGGCGCCCTCGGTGACGTAGAAGAGTTCGTGCGAGACCGCGTGGAAGTGCGGGCGGGCGCCGTCGGCGCCCTCGCCGAGGGCCAGGGTGTTCGCGCCGAGCGCGCCGCCCGTGCCGCTCGCGTCGGCGAGGAGCCGGAAGCCGCCGCCGTGCGGGAGGGGTACGCGCTCGGCGTCCTCGCCCCTGACGACCAGCGCGTTCGGATCCACCATGTCCACCGCTCCCTTGTCCGTGCCGCGTGCCGGGGTTCATTCGACCCCGGGAAGAAGCCGCGGACCACAGGCGGTTGTCACCCACAGAAATCTCGGATCGAGATGGATCCGGGGCGGGGAC
>NZ_LIRJ01000264.1 GCF_001419745.1 Streptomyces silaceus
GGGCTGGTTGAAGAAGATGAAGTCGTCGTCGGAGCGCACCTTGCCGTCGGCGGTGAGCAGCAGGCCCGATACGTCGAGCCGCACCGGAGCGGCGACGTCCACCGCCACGCGGGCGGCGGTCAGCGGGATGTTCGAGCCGGGGGTCATAGCTGTCATGCCAGGGGTAACGAACGACCCCGCTTTACCGTTCCCTTACCCGCGCAAGGATTTTCTCAGCCGCGATTGCGGGGGTGCGAACGCGCCGAGCGTTCGTTCCCGTGCTTGTAGTTGCCGGTCCAGCGGGCCATCACCAGCTGGGCGTCGCCGCCCTCGGCCTCGGCGAGGAAGCGCTCGGCGCGGGCCCCGCGCAGGGTCCCCGCGGCCCGTCCGCCGTGCGTGATCACGACGGAGCCGTCGGCACGCTGTTCGTAGGTGAATCCATGAGGTCTCGGCATGGCCGCGAGCGTAGGCGGCGGCCGTGCCGAGAGGTACCGAATTACGGGACCACGACGGTCCTCCGTGCTACGGGACCACGACGATCTTGCGGCCCACGCCGGCGGCGAACTGGTCGAGCGCCCGCGGGTAGGAGTCCAGCGGCAGCCGGTCGCTGATGAAGACGTCCGGGTCGAGCACCCCGCCGGCGAACAGCTCGGCGGCCCGCTCGTAGCTGTGCAGGACGGCCATCGAGCCGGTGATGGTGATCTCCTGGTTGTAGACGCGGTACGGGTCGATGGTCACGCGCGTCGCGTAGTCCGCGACACCGAACTGCAGGAACGTGCCCGCCTTGGCGACGCGGTCGAGGCCGTCCTGGATCGCCGCCGCGTTGCCGGTCGCGTCGATCACCACGTCCCAGCCCCCGGGCCGGTCGAGCTCGTCGGCGCCGGCCGCCGACGCGGAGACGCCGAGCCGCTCGGCCGTCGCGAGCCGCTCGGGGTTGAGGTCGACCACGTCGACGCTCGCGGCGCCGGTCCGCTTGGCCAGCTCCAGCATCATCAGGCCCATCGTCCCGGAGCCGTAGATCAGGACGTGCGCCCCGAGCCGGGACCGCAGCACGTCGTAGCCGCGCACCGCGCACGAGAGCGGCTCGATGAGGGCCGCGTCCTGGGTGCGCACGTGGTCGGGCAGCCGGACGCAGTTGGCGGCGGGCGCGAGGGCGTACTGGGCGGCGCCGCCCGCCGTGGTCACCCCGATCGCGGCCCATCGCTCGCAGAGGTTGCCGCGCCCGGCCCGGCAGAAGCGGCACTCGTGGCAGTGCAGGGAGGGGTCCACCGCGACCCGGTCGCCGACGGCCAGTCCGCTCACGTCCCGGCCGAGGCCGACGACGGTGCCCGCGAACTCGTGGCCCGGCACCACCGGCAGCGTGGGCGCGAACTCGCCCTGCAGGATGTGCAGATCGGTCCCGCACAGCCCGCACGCGGCGACCTCCACGACGACGTCGCGGGGGCCCGGCGTCGGGTCGGGCACCTCGCCGACGACGACCTTGCCCACCGATTCGACGATCGCTGCCTTCATTTCACGGCTCCCAACGACAGGCCCTGGACCAGCTTGTCCTGGGCGGCGAACCCCGCGGCGAGCACCGGCAGGGAGATGACGAGCGACGCGGCGCACACCTTCGCCAGGAACAGGCCCTGGCTGGTGATGAAGCCGGTCAGGAAGACGGGCGCGGTCTGGGCGACGACGCCCGTGAGCACCCGCGCGAAGAGGAGTTCGTTCCAGCTGAAGATGAAGCAGATCAGCGAGGTCGCGGCGATCCCGGGCAGCGCGATGGGCGCCACCACGCGCGCGAGGATCGTCGGCAGCCGCGCTCCGTCGATCTGCGCGGCCTCGATGACCGGCTTCGGCACCTCGGCGAGGAACGACTGCATCATCCACACCGCGATCGGCAGGTTCATCGAGGTGTAGAGCAGGACCAGCAGCCAGATGTTGTCCAGCAGGCCGGTGTTCTTGGCGAAGAGGTAGAGCGGCAGGAGGCCCGCCACGACCGGCAGCATCTTCGTGGACAGGAAGAAGAAGAGCACGTCCGTCCACTTCTTCACGGGGCGGATGGACAGGGCGTACGCGGCCGGCAGGGCCAGGACCAGCACGCACAGGGTCGAGACGACCGACGCCACCGTCGAGTTGACCAGCGAGGGCCAGGGGCTCGCGCCGCCGCCCGCGCCGAAGAAGTCGCGGTAGCCGTCCAGGGTGAGCGAGGCGGCCAGCGAGGGCGGGTTGGTCGCGGCGTCCTCCTCCGAGTGGAAGGAGGTCAGCGCCATCCAGGCGACGGGCAGGAAGAACAGGATCCCGGCGAGCCAGGCGGCGAGGCCGAGCGTGGCCCCCCGCGCGCGGGGACGGGACTTCACGGACGCGGCCATCAGCGGGACACCTCCTCACGGAAGAGGGACGAGACGACCCGCAGCGCGAAGGTCGCGATGATCAGCGAGCCGATGACGACGAGCACACCGGCGGCGGAGGCCAGGCCGTTCTCGTGCGCCTGGTAGAAGCTCTGGTAGACGGTGTACGGGAGGTTGGCGGTGCCGAGGCCGCCCGAGGTGATGGTGAAGACGGCGTCGAAGTTCTGCACGATGTAGATCGAGCCGAGCAGGGCGCCCAGTTCGAGGTAGCGGCGCAGGTGGGGCAGGGTCAGATGGCGGAAGACCTGCCAGTTGCCCGCGCCGTCCATGCGGGCCGCCTCGACCAGTTCGGGATCGCGGCTCTGCAGCCCCGCGAGCAGGATCAGCATCATGAAGGGCGTCCACTGCCACACCAGCGAGGCCTCGATGGCCAGCAGCGGGGTGTTGGAGATCCAGTCGGGCTGGGCCGCGGAGTTCCCGCCGATCCCGTGCAGCAGGCCGTTGAAGAGCCCGTACTCGGGGTTGTAGAGCACGTGCTTCCACAGCAGCGCGGCGGCCACGGGGACCAGCAGGAACGGCGCGATGAGCAGCGTACGGACCAGGGAGCGCCCCTTGAACTTCCGGTCGAGGAGCAGCGCGAGGCCGAGCCCGATCACGAGGCTCGCGAGCACGACGGAGGCCGTGAGCAGGATCGTGGTCAGCACGGACTTGCGCAGGTCCGGATCGGTGAGGACCTCGGTGTAGTTGGCGAACCCGGTGAAGCTGCGGGCGTCCGGATAGAGGGCGTTCCAGTCGAAGAAGGAGATCACCAGGGTGGCCACGAACGGCAGCTGGGTCACGGCGATCATGAAGACGAGGGCGGGCAGCAGGGGCGCCCTGGTGGCCCAGGCGCGCAGCCGTCCCGGTGTCCCCGGCGGCCTCGGTGTGCGGGCGTCGGACGCGCGCGCGTGCCCGGCGGCGGTGGTGCTCGCGGTGGCGGTCATCGTCCCTCGTACTCCTCGGAGATCTTCTCGGCGAGCTGCTGCGACTTCCGCAGGGCCGCGTCGACGGACTGGCGTCCGGCGATGGCGGCGCTGATCTCCTGGGAGACCTTGGTGCCGAGGTCGGTGAACTCGGGGATGCCGACGAACTGGATGCCGGGCGCGGGCCGGGGCTGCACGCCCGGGTCACGGGGCCGCGCGCCCTCGATGGCGGCGCGGGTGACGTCCTGGAAGGCGGCGGCTTCCTCGCGGTAGGCGGGGTTCGCGTACGTCGAGGCGCGCTTGCCGGCGGGCACGTTCGACCAGCCGGTCTTCTCGCCGACGAGCTTCTCGTACTCCTTGCCCGACGCCCAGGAGATGAACTTCCAGGCCTTGTCCGGGTTCCGCGAGGCCTTCTGCAGGCCCCAGGCCCAGGTGTAGAGCCACCCGGAGCTCGCGGTCCGCACCACGGGGGCGGGGACGTAGCCGATCCTGCCCTTGACCGGCGACTTGGCGGACTCCAGCGATCCGGCGGCGGCCGTCGCGTCGTACCACATGGCGGTCTTGCCCTGGGTGAGGTTGTTGAGGCACTCGGCGTAGCCGGACTGCGCGGCCCCGGACTCGCCGTGCTCGCGAACGAGGTCTACGTAGAAGCGGGTTGCCTTTTCGAACTCGGGGGAGTCCAGGCGGGCCTTCCAGTCCTTGTCGAACCAGGTGCCTCCGAAGGTGTTCACCACGGTGGTCAGCGGCGCCATCACCTCGCCCCAGCCGGGCAGGCCGCGCAGACAGATGCCCTTCATGCCCGGCTTCGCGCCGTCCACCCGGGCGGCGAGCTTCGCGACCTGCTGCCAGGTGGGCTTCTCCGGCATGGTCAGGCCCGCCTTCTCGAAGACGTCCTTGCGGTACATCAGGAAGGACGACTCTCCGTAGAAGGGCTGTCCGTAGAGCTTGCCGTCGGCGCCGGTGAGCGACTGGCGCATGGGCGGCAGGATGTCCTTCTCGTCGTACGTCCGGTCCTCGCGGGCGTACGAACCGACCTCGTGCAGCCAGCCGTTGCGGGCGTAGATCGGTATCTCGTAGTTGCTGAGGGTCGCCACGTCGTACTGGCCCGCCTGGTTGGCGAAGTCCTGGCTGATCTTGTCGCGGACGTCGTTCTCGGGCAGGACGGTGAAGTTCACCTTGATGCCCGTCTCCTTGGTGAAGTGGGCGGCGGTGAGCTTGCGCAACTCCACCATCTGCGGGTTGTTCACCATGAGGACGTTGATGGAGTCGCCGCCTGAACCGGTCCCGCCGGCGCCGGTCCAGCAGCCGGCGAGCAGCGGGGCGAGCAGCGTCCCTGCGGCGGCCGCGGCGAGCGTGCGCGGCCTCCGTCGGCTCGGGGTTCGCATGAATCGCTCCTGGACGTATGGGAATGAATGGGGTGCTTAGGGGCGTGCGGGACTGAGGGGTGGACGGTCTTTCCGGGGG
>NZ_LIRJ01000265.1 GCF_001419745.1 Streptomyces silaceus
CCCCGCGTCCAACCTCCCCGGCCCCGTCGACCTCGACGCCTACCCGCTTCCCCCACGCGTCAGCAGCTGACCGCCACAGGCCCCGCCCATTCCATGCACCGTCGAGCCAGCCGGGCGTCTCGGCAGCGCGCAGCAGCCCGTGCCCCCTCCTGCGCGCCTGCCGGCCTCGGTCGTGCTCCCGAAGATTCCTGTGCCTCGCTCCGTGCCGTGATGATCTCTGCGCGGAGGGAAAGGATCCCTAGGCCGTCGTGGCGGCGACGGAAACCGATCGATGGAATTCACTGGCCGGGGGCGGGGGCACGATCGCCACTCGGGTCCCCGCCGCGGCTCTCGATGGATGCGCGAAAGCCGCCTCGACACCGGATTCACCCGGGCGCCGAACCGCGGGTGGTTGAGAAGGATCTGCGCGGCCATCATCGGCCGTCCCACCTTCAGCGGGGCCATCATCCAGACCGGTACCGACTGCTACCGCCTCGCCACCCCAAGGCTCAAGCCGACCGAGCCACCGGCAGCCGACCCGACCCTCTGGGGGAGCGAATGCAACACTGCCCACAGAAATCTGGCTCCCCCGCACTGGTCTCGGTCAGCTCGTGCGACCCGGACCGCCCCTGTCGCCGTGTTCGACGTCATCACGCTGGCCGACGACGGCCGGATCCGTGCCGTTCTCGGATTCCTCGACCGCGTGCCCACGGCCTGAACGTACGCGCGACTCGTGTCCCTGCCGGTGGCGGGCCGCGCACAGCGCGGGCGGCGGAGCGCCTCTGCCCCATGAGGCAGAATGTCTGCTTCATGGGGGTAGTCGTCTTGGGGGTCGTGTGCTGCTCGTCGATCTGTCCACCGTGGCGCCACGCGAGCGGGCGGACGCGTTTCATCATGCGTTGACCGACTCGCTGGTGCCCAATGAAGTGGTCCACGAGGAGCCGGAGACGGGCATCCACGCGCGCATGGAGCTGTGGCAGGTGGGTGGGCTCGGGCTCTTCTCCACCCGCAATTCGGGCTTCGAGGTGCGCCGCAACGACCGGCACGTGCGCCATCACCGCAGCCGGCCGGTGATCTCGGTCTCGCTCCAGCCCGAAGGCGTCCATCGGGCCGAGATCGCGGGCAGGCAGCAGGTCCTCGGACCGGACGACATCTGCGTGTTCCACGAGCTGTCGCCCCGGGTCTACGGCTGGTCGGGCGACGGCGCGTCCCGGTCCATGATGTTCGACATGGACCGCCTGGACGTGCCGGTGGACGCCGTGGTGAAGGCCTCACTGCAACTGCGCGCCAGCCCCATGTACGACCTGGTCCTCAACCATCTGCGCGGGGTCTGGCGCGATCCGGGACGTCTTGAGGGCGACCCCGGCGCCGGAGCCCTCGCCACGGCCACCACCGAGCTCGTCCGCGCGCTGCTCGTCTCCGCCGCGCACGCCGAGGAGTCCCCTGCCGTCCGCTCGGCGATGGACGAGACGCTGCTCACACGGGTCCTGGCGTACGCCCGCCGCCACCTCGCCGACCGCGACCTGACACCGGAGCGGATCGCACGGGAGCACGCCGTCTCGGTGCGCAAGCTCTACGCCCTGCTCAACGACGCGGACATCAGACTGGAGCAGTGGCTCATCACCGAGCGTCTGGCCAAGGCGCGCGCGATGCTGACCGCGCCCCGCTACGACCGGCTCACCGTCGCGGCGGTGGGAGCGCGGTGCGGGTTCACCAGCCCGAGTCACTTCAGCCGCCGCTTCCAGGCGGCGTACGGCACGTCCCCGAGCGAGTGGCGCCGGCACCGCGACGTCGCGAGCACCGACGGCGGTTGAGGAGCGCCGGTACGGAGCGGCGCTCAGGCCGAGTGCAGGGCGGCGTGCAGTGTGTCCGTCACCTGGATGCGGGCCGCCCGGGACGCCTCGGTCCCGCGGAGCAGGTCGAAGAGCACGAAGCCGTGGATCGTGCCCTGGTAGCGGATCGACACGACGGGCACGTCCGCCTCCCTCAGCCGGGCCGCGTACGCCTCGCCCTCGTCGCGGAGCACATCGGCCTCGGCCGTCAGGACCAGCGCCGCCGGCAGACCGTGCAGCTTGCTCACCGGCGCGCGCAGCGGCGAGACAGTCCCGTGCTCCCGGCTCTCGCGGTCGGGCGCGTACTGCTGCCAGTAGCCGTGCATGGCGGCGCGACCGAGGAAGTACCCGTCCGCGAACCGCCGGTAGGACGGGGTATCCATCGCCGAGTCCGTCACCGGGCAGACGAGGACCTGGTGCCGGAAGTCAGGCCCGCCGCGCTCGTGCGCCACGAGCGTGAGGGCCGCCGCCAGCTGGGCGCCCGCGCTGGCGCCGACGACCGCCATCCTGGCCCCGTCCAGGCGGCACACCGCGCCGTGCCCCGCGACCCAGCGGGCCACCGTGTAGGCGCGCTCCACGGCGTGCGGATGGCGGGCGTCGCGCGGGGTGTCGTACTCGGGGACGACCACGGCGGCATCGGCGCCGAGCACGAGGTCGGCCAGCAGCCGCCGGTGCGCGTACGCGTCGGTCAGCATCCAGCCGAGGCCATGCAGGTACAGCACGACCGGCAGCGGCTCGTCGGCACCGGCCGGGCGCAGGATCCGTACCCTGATGCGGTTCCCGTCGTGCCCCGGCAGTGCCAGCCACTCCTCCTCGACGTCCGGGTCGTCCGCGCCGCCGCCGTCCCACAGGGCGGCCATGCGGGACCTGGACAAGGCGGGGTCGTCGGACCCGGGTTCGGATCCGGGTCCGGACGCGGACTCGGACTCGGACTCGGGCCAGGAGGGACAGGCATACGTTTCGGCGAAGACCCTCGTGTGCCGTTCGAGCACAGGTCTCTCCCCGACGACTGGACCGTCTGCTTCCACGGGGACTCCTGCGCAGGGGGCGGATCGCGGTGCCGTTCGCGGCTCCGCCGGCTCGGAGTACTCACCCTAGGACGCCATCGGCCGGAAAAGGGACCGGCGGCCCCGCTGATCCGTGCCGCTGCGTGCACACTTCGGGCGCGGCGCCCGAGGCGGACGCGAAAGGCAGTCATATGACCTAACGCCTCCTGCGGTCGGCGGCTCAGACTCACGGTCATGGGCCGTGGACCAGGGGTGACCGTCCCCCGCTGCCACGCACAGGGCACCGGCCCGGGGACGGTTGAAGGGAGCCCTCCGTGAGCACTCGATCCACAACGGCCGTGTCGCCGGGCACCGAGACCTCGACCGACGTGGAGTCCGCCTTCGCGCGCTGGCTCACTCCCCTCGTGACACCCGACGACACCGACAGGCGGGCGGACGGGTCCGTGTCGCTCCGGCAGTTCGGCTACGTCCGCATGCTCACCTGCGCTTCAGGGCCGCTGCGGCTGGTCCGCGCCCCCCGCCCGGCCGCGCCGGGCAAGGAGGAAGCGGTCGCGCTGCTCGTCCCGCGCGTGGGGACGGTGCGGCTGGTCCAGGACGGACGCGGCGCGTCCGTGGTACCGGGCGAGTCGGCGCTCATCGACCTGCGGCGCGCCTTCACCGTCGAGCACGAGGGCGCGGCCCGCACGCTCTTCCTGCGGCTGCCCCTGCACGCGCTGCACGTTCCCTCGGTCCCCCTGCGGTCCCTCACGGCCCGCGCGCTCCTGCCCCCCGCGGGCTCCGGGGCAGTTCTCCCTGCCCTGCTCCGGCACTTGGAGACCTCGGCCCCGCGGGTGTCCGCCCCGCTGGGCGAACGACTCGGCGGTCTCGTCACAGATCTGGTCGCCGGGCTCGTCGAGGACCTCGCCGAGGACACGGAAGGACCACCCGAGGACGACCGGCACCCCTTGGTCGTCACCATCCGCCAGTACATCGACCGTCACCTCGGCGACCCGGAACTGTCCGCGGACCTCATCGCCGCGGCGCACCTCATCTCGGTCCGCTATCTGCACCGCCTCTTCGAGGCCGAGGGCGTCACCGTCGGCAGGCTGATCCAGCGTCAGCGCGTCGAGCGGTGCGCCGGGGAGCTCGCGCGGCGCGGCCGGAGCAGTCCGTCCATCGCCGTGGTCGCCGCCCGCTGGGGCTTTCGCAGTCCAGCGCACTTCAGCCGCGCGTTCAAGTCCGTCTACGGCCACCCGCCGCAGCAGTGGCGGCGGATGGCGATGTCCGGGACGGCCGACGCCCCGAGGGCGCGTGTCTGACGGTGCCGTCAGCGGCGACCGGTGCCAGGTCCTTCGGCGGGTCTGGTCCGGCCGTCGCGCCAGTCGCTGGGCGACATGCCGTATGCCGTACGGAAACTGCGGCTGAAGTGGGTGGCGCTGGCGAATCCCCAGCGTCTGGCGACCGCCGCCACCGTGATGTCGTCGCGTGCCGGACGGGCCAGCTCGCGACGGGCCTCCTCCAGGCGGCGGTGCTGGATCCACCGGCCGACCGTGCTGCCCCGCCCCTCGAAGAGCTTGTGCAGATAGCGGATCGAGATGTGCTGGGCCTCGGCGACGGTGGCCGGTGTCAGGTTCCGGTCCCGCAGGTTCGCGTCGACGTACGCGCGCAGTCTGCGGACGAGGGCCTCGCGGTCCTGTCCGTCCTCGGGGGAGCCGGGTCCCGCGTCCTCGACGGCGAGCAGCGCGACGAGGTCGGCGACCGCCCCGGCCGAGCGGAGCGCGGCCCGTGACGGGGGACCGGGTTCCGCCGCGGCGATCTCGCTCAGGAGCGAGCCGAGCAGCGGCGCCATGTTCCCGTCGGCGAACGGCGCCCGTCCGGTCAGGTCGCGCGCCTGCCGGTCGGTGAGCGCCAGGGCCCGGTGCGGGACGTGCACCAGGTGCAGTTCGAACTCCTCCGTCTCCTTCAGGGTGAGGGGATGCGCGCCGTCGCGGAGGAAGACGTCTCCGGGCAGGCAGACCTCGGTGCTGCCCGGCCCGCCGAGCGTGGCCCGCCCCTCGGTGTGGAAGCCCAGCAGGACGTACGGGTCGGTCGCGGCGTCTGCGTCGGGAACGTGCCGGACCGGGCGCGCCGCTCCCCGGAACGTGCGGATACGGAGGAAGCCGAGCGTGCGGTCTGCGTAGGTGTCCCCCGTGGTGGGGGTGGGCGTGGTCGTCGTCACGCGATCAGCCTGCTGCGGTCGGACCCGCCTGACGAGATCGTGCGGCCTGCTGTGCGGGCAGGGGCACGAGCCGTGCACGCACAGGCAACGCGGTGGTGCCACGGTGGTCGCAGGCGACCAGGGGAGAGTCATGGGCAGCGGGCAGGGTGACAGGACGCTCGTCGGCCGTCGGCGCGAACAGGCGCTGCTGGAGCGGTCCCTCGATGCGGCGCGCAGCGGGGCGTACGGTTCGGCGACGGTGCTGCGCGGCGAAGCGGGCATCGGGAAGACGGCGCTGCTGGAGTGGACGGCCACGCGCGCGACGCGCGACGGGTTCACCGTCCTGCGCGTGGTGGGCAGCGCGTCGGAGTCCGGCATCGCCTTCGGTGCGCTGCACCGTGTGCTGCTGCCGCTGCGGGAGAACTCGCGCGGGCTGTCCCCGCACCAGCGGCTCGCCCTGGAACGGGCCCTGGGGCTGCGCGACGGGCTGCCGCCGAAGGGGTTCATGGTGGGCGCTGCCGCGCTGGCGCTGCTCGCCGAACAGGCGCGCCGCGCCCCGGTGCTGATCGTCGTCGACGACCTCCAGTGGGTGGACCCCTCCAGTGCCGCCGTCTTCGTCTTTCTTCACCAGCGGATCGTCGGTCTGCCCGTGGTCATGGTGTGCGCGAGCCGGTCGGACGGGTCCGCGCTGGAGGGCTGGCCCGCCCACCCGGTGGACGTCGAGGCGCTGTCGGGCGAGGACGCGCGGACGCTGCTGCGGCGCCGGCACCCGGGGCTCGCGGCCGGTGCCGTCCGGCGGGTGCTCGCGGCGGCCGCGGGCAACCCCCTCGCCCTGGCCGAGTTGCCCGGCCGACTGGCGGACGGGCATCGCAGGCGCGTCGTACCGCTCCCGGACCGGCTGCCGTTGGGCAGCCGTCTGGAGGAGGTGTTCGCGCGGCGGGTGCGGTCGCTGCCCGGGAGCGCGGCGCGCGTCCTGCTGCTCGCCGCGCTGGACGACGCGGCGGACGTCGCGGGCGATGCCCTGCGCCCGGGAGAACAGGGCGGAGCCGAACGGGTTCCGGACGCGATCGAGGCGAGCGGGCTCGCACGCTGGGACGCCGCGGGACGGCTGGTCTTCCGGCATCCCCTGGTGCGGAGCGCTGTGATCGCCGCCGCCCCGGACGCCGAACGGCGGTCCGCGCACCGGTCGTTGGCGGGACGGCTGCGCGAGGACGACCCGCGTCGGCTCCTGCACGAGGCGTCCGCCGCCGAGGGCCCGGACGAACGGCTCGCCGCCCGGCTCCAGGAGGCGGGCACCCGCATCGCGCTGCGCGGCGGTGACGCGGAGGGGGCCATGCTGCTCGACCGAGCGGCCGCACTCGGGACCGGTCCCGGCGACCGTGCGCGTCGTCTGACGTGGGCCGCCGTGATGTCGGCGCGGGGCGGGCGGCTCGCGTACGCGGGGGAACTCCTCAGGGAGATCCGGCGCGGTCCCGTGCCGGAGGACATCGCCCCGCTCTTCGCCTACGCGGTCGTGTACGTCGACCAGAGCCACCACGTGGACTTCGCCTCGTCCTTCGAGCTGCTGCCCGGGGCGCTGGAGGCGCTCACGGCGCCCGGCGCACCGGTCTTCGGTGATCTCGTCGAGCAGATGGCGTTCAAGCTGCTGCTCGCGTCGGCCTACACAGGTGACCCGCGCGGCTGGGACGTGCTCGAGCGGCATCGCGGGCACCTTTCCCCCGCCGTACGCCTGTGCCACCGCGCGTGGGCGGACCCGCCGCGCACGGCGCACGGCGCGGAGACGGACCTGCGGTCCCTGGTGGCGCGCGTCGCGGCCCGGCGGGAGACCGCCGGTGCCTGGCTGCTGCTCTGGGCTGCGTCGGCGGTGGACGCGGCCGACGAGGAGCTGCGGCGGCTCTTCGACGACGAGCACACGTACGCCACCCAGGGGTCCGTCGCGAAGGCACGATGCCATCAGGCGTTCCTGCGGGGTCGTTGGGACGCCGCCGAGGAGTGTCTGCGCGAGGCCGACACCGCGGAGGAGCTCGGGTACCACTGCAACGCCCTGCTCTTCCGGCACTATTACGCGCACTTCCTGGCGGGCCGCGGCGACGAGCGCGGGCTGCGCGAAGTACGGGCGCGGATCGGGCCGGTGGCGACGTCGGCACGGATGCGGTTCGTCACGGACCACCTGGACCGTCTCGACGCGCTCGCCGCACTGGCGCACGGGCGGCACGAGGAGGCGTACCTCCTGCTGCGCCGCATCATGCCGCCGGGCCGGCTGCCGCGCGGCCTCGCGTGGTTCCACCTCCCGTTCTTCGACTTCGTCGTGGCGAGCCTGCGCTGCGGCCGCCGGGCGGAGGCGCTGGCCCACGTCGCGGCGGGGCGGGCCGCGCGGATGGACTCCGTCTCCGCGCACCACGCCTTCCTCCTTGCGGCCGCGGCCGCGGTCACGGCGGACGACAGGGAGTCCGACGCGGCGTACGCGGCGGCCTGCGCGGTGCCGGGAGCCGGTGAGTGGGTCTTCGACATGGCACGCCTGCGGCTGCTGCACGGGGCGGGGCTGCGCCGTCGGGGACGCCGCGCCGAGGCGGTCGAAACGCTGCATGCCGCCGTCCGTGCCTTCCAGGGGCTGCGTGCGGATCCGTGGGTGGAGCAGTGCCGGGCCGAACTGCGGGCCGCGGACCGCACGTCGAACGGCACGACCGTCCCGGCCGCCGAGCTGACGGCGCAGGAGTTGCGCGTCGCCCGCCTCGTGTCCACCGGGCTCACGAACAAGGAGGTCGGCGCCGCGCTCCAGCTGTCGCCCCGCACGATCGGGGCTCATCTCTACCGGATCTTCCCGAAGTTGGGGGTCACGTCGCGGGCGGCTCTCGCGGGTGCTCTGACACAGATCGTCAACTGATTGATTCTCACGGATCTGGTCGCTGTCCCGGTCCTGCGTAGGGTTCCAAGAAGGCGGCAGACGGCGCGGCCGGCATCGTGGTGCGCGCCGCGTCCGACGGCTCGGGGCCGCCCGAAGGTACGCGCGTCGCCGTGGGAACGGCTCCCCCACGCGTGGGCGGAGCGGGTGGCGGTCGGCCCCGCCTCGCTCGGTACCGTCCCCGAGGGCGTGGACCTGGCCGACGCCGCCGCGCCGGGGACCGCTCGACCTCGCCAGTGATCCGGCAGTGCACTGCGCTGCTCACCCGCGGGGGTTCACGGACGGAACCTGAGAGGCTTCCAGGGCCCGTGCGATTCCTGCCCTGGTGGTGATGTCGAGCTTGGGAAAGATCCGGTAGAGGTGCGCGCCGACCGTCCGCGGGGAGAGCGAGAGCCGCGCGCCGATCTGCCGGTTGGTGAGGCCTCGGGCCGCGAGCCGGGCTATCCGTGTCTCCTGCGCCGTGAGCAGCGGGTGGTGCCCGGCTGTCCCGCCTGCCGCCTCGATGTCCGCGTCGGCCGCGGCGAGTTCACGGGAGGCCCGCGCGGCCCAGGGCGTGGCGGCCAGGCGGGTGAAGACGGTGAGCGCGGCACGGCAGTGCGCGCTCGCCTCCTCGGGCCGGTGCTGCCGGCGCAGCCGCACGGCGTGTGCCAAGTGGGCCCTGGCGAGCGGGAAGGGCCAGTTCTCCGCGTCCCGCTGGGCGTACACGGCCGCGTGCCGCTCGTCCGCCTCGTCGTCGGCGGCGGCGATGGCCTCGGCGACGGTCACCAGAAAGGTGTGGTGCGCCGAGACGCGGGCGAGGCCGGACGAGCGGACCGCCCTCAGATGGCGCCGGGCTTCCTCGGTCCGTCCGCTGTCGACCGCGGCTTGCACCCGGTCGACCAGTGAGAGATGCGTCCACGGGCCGCGGTCCTCGACCGCACCGGGCGCGGTGAGGTCACAGGCGTGGAGCCATGCCTCCTCGGCGTGCCCGTTGCCGAGGGCGCACAGCGTCAGCATCCCGCTCAACAGGTCGGTGACCAGGCGCAGACGGCGTTCGCATGCCCGGGTGCCGAGCACCGGTTCCAGTGCGGCGAGCCCCGCCCGGTCCCCGCGGGCGGCGAGGATCTGTCCCGCGGTCTGCAGGAACAGCGTCTCGGCCAGCGCGTAGCCGTGTTCCGCGGAGGTTCGCGCGCCGGCGCGCGCGGCGGCCAGGGCGGTGTCCCAGTTCCCGTGCAGGAAGTCGTCGTGGGCCCGGAGGCTGTCCGTGAACGTCTGGGTGGCGTACGCGTGCCTGCGGGCGAACGCGCTCCAGAGCGCGCAGTGTTCACCGAGGGAATCGACGGCCGCGGCCGTCCAGAGCAGCAGCCAGGCAGCGGTGGTCTCGCGGTCCGCGGGCAGGGCCGCGACCGCCTCGCGCAGCCGCCGCGGCACCTCGTGGACTGCCGGGCCGGGGCCGGACCAGGCCTGTCGGCAGAGCTCCGCCCCGGTGGGAGCGTCGGGGTGCGCCGCGTGCCGGTCGACGGCGCCCCACGCCCGCTCGTCCCCGGTGAGGGCTGCGGCGACGAGGAGAAGGAAGAGGATCGGGCCGATGAGTGCGGCGTGCTGGTCCGCGGCGTCCGGCGGGACCGGAGCGTCCAGGACGGCGGGCAGCAACTCGATGGCGGGACGTGGGTCGGCGTCGAGCTGGAGTCGGGTGCAGGCGACGGCGAAGGCGTACGGGGCGGCGGGTTCGGGCCTGCCGGGGCGTGCCGCGGCCTCGGCCTCGGCGAGGTGTTCCGCCGCCAGGTGCGGGCGACCGGCGCGTACGGCCAGGGCCGCGGCGGCGACGAGACGGGCGATCCTGCTCGTCCGGTCGGGGCTGAGTCCGGCCGCGCGCGCCATCAGTACCGCCGCCTCGGCGTCTCCGCCCTGGGCGGACATACGGTCGGCCTCGGCGTGCAGCCGTGCGGCGAGTTCGGCCTCGGTGCCGAGTGCGGCGGCCGCGAGGTGCAGGGTGCGCCGCGCGTCCTCGGCGGGCAGGGCGTCGGCGAGCTGCCGGTGGGCGGCGCGGAGTTCGGCCGGGGAGGCGAGGTGCGCCAGGGAGGCGCGCACCAGGGGGTGGTGGAACTCCAGGAGTTCCCGCTCCGGGTCGAGGTGCGCGAGCCCGGAGCGTTCGATGTGCTCTTCGATCCGGTGCCAGGGTGAGCCCGCGGCGTGCTCCGCCAGGTTCCGCAGCGTCGTGCGGTGCCGGGTGGAGGCATCGCCGAGGGCCGCGACGAGCAGGAGGTCGCGGGCGGCGGCGGGCAGGGCGCGCAGCCTGTCCTCGTACAGCCGCCCCAGGCGTTCCCCCAGGGGCAGTGCGTCGAACAGCTCGGGCATCTGCGGCGACGCGGGGCTCGCGAGGGATTCGGCACGGTCGGCGGCCAGTCGCCCCACCTGCTCCGGGAGTTCGTGCAGGGCGAGCGGGTTGCCCGCGGCCGCCCGCAGCACCCTGCGGCGCACCCCCTCGGGCAGGGACGGGTGGCGGGTCCGCAGCAGCAGCTCGGCCTGAGGCGCGTCCAGCGGCGGCAGGTCGATCACCTGTCCCGCCAGGCAGGCGGTGGTGTCGTGCTCCGCACGGTCGGCGGCCCGGCCGCGGCCGGTCGCGGTCCCGGTGCGCCGGGTCGCCGCGATCGCGACCAGGGGCAGCGGGGCCACGTGCCGTTGTACGTATCCGAACACGGCGACGCTGGACGGGTCGGCCCACTGCAGATCGTCCAGGAGTACGACCAGGGGGCGGCGTGCGGCGGCGTGGGCGAGCAGGGTGAGGGCGGCGCCCGCCACCGTGAACCCTTCGGGCGGGGCGCCCTCGCGGACGCCCAACGCGCTTTCCAGGGCGTGCCGCTGGTGTTCGGAGAGACCGTCGGAGTCGCCGAGGAGGGGCCACAGGACCTGGTGCAGGGCGGCGAACGGCAGCTCCGACTCGGCCTCCGCGCCGGTCATCCGCAGCACCCGCAGACCGGCCCGGCGGGCCGTCGCCTCGGCCGCTGCCAGCAGGGCCGTCCGACCCGTGCCGGGGTCGCCGCGCAGGATGACGGACGCCCCGGTGGTGGCGATGCCTGCCAGGGCCGCGTCGATGACCGCGCGTTGCGTCTCGCGCCCGGTCAACTCCGGTGCGCCGAGCCCGGACCCGGCCCCGGTCGTACTCCCCTCGCTCATGGCTTCGCCCCTGCCGTCGGCGCTCAGCGCTTCAGGACGCTGTCCAGCCACTCCAGGGCCTCGGGCGTCACCGGCTCGGTGAGGTCGGCGAACTCCTCGTGCTTCTTGAGGAACTTCGCCACGTAGGGGCAGACGGGCACGACGCGCAGACCCGCGCTCCGCACGTCCTCCAGGGCCTCCCGCACGAGGATCGAGGCCAGGCCCTGTCCGGCGTGGGCGTCGTCGATCTCGGTGTGGAAGAACACACGCCGGTCGTCGCGGTCACGGTACGCGGTGAAGCCCGCGCTCTCGCCGTCGACGAGGATCTCGTAGCGGTGCCTGGCGTCCACGCGCCGGACGGTCGGGGTGGTTTCGGACTGCGTCATCGTCGTACTGCCTTTCTGGGAAGCGTCAGGTACGCGCGGGGTTCTTGCGCGGTGCGATGGTGGCGTTGGGGAGGGCGGGCGCGGGGAGGCGGGCGCCGGGGTAGCCCTCGACCTCTCCGAAGCGGTCGGAGGCCGCTTCCCACGCCTGTCTGGCTTCGACGATGTCCTCGTGGCTGCGGCCGAGGAAATTCCACCACATGACGATCTCCTCCTCGAACGGCGTGCCACCCAGCAGGATCACGCGCGCCGCGGTGTCCGTCTCGTTCGTCAGCGTCAGGGCGGTGCGGCCGGAGCCGAGGTAGCCCAGCTCCGCCCGGTCGAGGG
>NZ_LIRJ01000266.1 GCF_001419745.1 Streptomyces silaceus
CCCCCGGCCCGCCCGGGGCAGCCCGCCCAGCCCGTCGCGGGCGACGCCACCGGCTGGTCCATGGAGGAGCGGCTCTACAACCAGGTGTGGGGCATGTTCGAGGACCTGGCCCGCACCACGGCGGCGTACCGGAGCGCCGTCGACTTCGCCGACTCCCGCATGGAGCAGGAGCTCGACAAGGTCCTGTCCGACCCGCGCAGCCGCATCGGGAACACCGGCGACGCCGCGCGCGAGCAGGCCCGCGCCAAGCACGCCGACCTCGTCGGCCAGGCCAGGGCCGCCCTCGACCGCGACCTCGGCCAGCTCGCCGCCGAGGCCGAGGTCGTCGAGCCCGCCCTGCCCCCGGCCTACGCCGCGTGGAGCAGCCCCGTCTGGCAGGGCTACCGCGCGCCCATGGAGATCCCCATGGCGCTGCGCCTCGGCGACCTCCACCTCCCCGAGCGCACCGACCTGCGGATCCCGATGCTCGTCCGGCTGCCCCTGGAGCGCGGCCTGTGGATCGACAGCGGCAAGGCCCTCACCAACTCCTTCATCGACTCCGCCGAGCTGCGCCGGCTCGCCATGGACACCGCGGTCGCGCACGCGGCGCGGCTGCTCGCGGCCTATCCGGCGGGTGAGTTCCAGGTGCACGTCATCGACGCGGCGGGCGCCGCCGCGGGCCCGCTCGCACCGCTCGTGACGGCCGGCGTCCTCGCCGAACCGCCGGCCACCGGCGCGGCCGGGGTCGCCACGGTCCTCGCCAGGCTCACGCAGCGCGTGGACCTGGTGCAGATGGCCCTCCGCGGCGGCGCGTCCGACGCGCTGCCGCCGGACGTGGACATGGCCCAGCAGCTCCTGATCGTCAACGACTTCCCGCACGGCTTCGACGACCGCGCCGTCACCCAGCTGCGCTACCTCGCGGACGAGGGCCCGGCCGTCGGCGTGCACCTCATGATGGTCGCCGACCGTGAGGACGCCGCGGAGTACGGCCCGCTGCTCGACCCCCTGTGGCGCGCGCTCCTGCGCCTGACGCCGGTGCCCGACGACCACCTCGCCGACCCCTGGGTCGGTCACGCGTGGACGTACGACCCGCCGGCCTTCCCGCTCGGCAGCCAGGTCCTGCACGACGTCCTGGAGCACGTCGCGACGGCCCGGCGCAACGGCGGCCGCTGACCGTCCCCCCGAGGGCCGGGGCCCGTCCGCGACGGCCCGGCGGCTCCGCCGGGCCCTCGGCGCTTGACGGTAAAGCGACTTTGTACTCTCCTGACCTGGTCTTTTGGCTCTTGTTTGCCAGCGCCTTTACCAATCCTTGGTGTTTCGCGTAGGCTGCTGTACGCGGAGGGGAGTACTCCCGGCTGCGACGTACCCGTCAATACGGACCGCCATCGGTCCCGGGGCGTCGGCCCGACCTGGCGCACGCGCCTCGGGTGGAAGAGACCTCCGGCAGCGACGACGCTGATCAATAGCCGTACGAAGCCGGAGGCGCAGTGGACGTTTCTATGACCATGTGGGTGGCGACCGTTCTCGGTCTGTGTGCCCTGATCGCGGTCGACTTCTTCATCGGGCGCAAGCCCCATGACGTGTCGATCAAGGAAGCCGGTATCTGGACGATCGTCTGGATCATCCTCGCGGTGCTCTTCGGCATCGGCCTGCTGGTCGCGGGCGAGAGCCAGGCGTCCGGCGAGTTCTTCGCCGGCTTCATCACCGAGAAGTCGCTCTCCGTCGACAACCTCTTCGTCTTCATCCTGATCATGGCGAAGTTCTCGGTGCCCAGCCACCTCCAGCAGCGTGTGCTGCTCTTCGGTGTGCTGATCGCCCTGGTCCTGCGCGCGATCTTCATCGCCGCCGGCGCCGCCGTGATCGCCAACTTCTCCTGGGTCTTCTACATCTTCGGCGCGTTCCTGATCTACACCGCCTGGAAGCTCATCCAGGAGGCGCGTGCCGACGAGGAGGAAGAGGACTGGGAGGAGAACCGCCTCCTGAAGTCCATCGAGAAGAAGTTCGGCGTCTCCGACCGGTACGAGGGCACCAAGCTCTTCGTCCAGCGGAACGGCAAGAAGATCATGACCCCGCTCATGGTCGTCATGCTCGCCATCGGCACCACCGACGTGCTCTTCGCGATGGACTCCATCCCGGCGATCTTCGGCCTCACCCAGGACCCGTACATCGTCTTCACCGCCAACGCCTTCGCCCTCATGGGTCTGCGACAGCTGTACTTCCTGATCGGCGGACTGCTCAAGAAGCTGGTCCACCTCAGCTACGGCCTGTCGGTGATCCTCGGCTTCATCGGCGTGAAGCTCGTGCTCCACGCGCTGCACGAGAACGGGGTGAGCGTCCCGGAGATCTCGATCCCGTTCTCGCTCTCCGTGATCTGCGGTGTCCTGGTGATCACCACGATCACCAGCCTCATCGCCTCCAAGAAGCAGGCGGCGAAGGACGCCGCCGAGGACGCGGACTCGGGCGAGGCCTCGAAGGACAGCGTCGAGGCCTGACCTTCCCCCCTCCGTGCCGCCGGGCGGGCGGCACGGAGGACCTCGCACCAAGTCGCGGTACCCGAGCGCCCGGGGCAGCATCGAGTCATGATCACTCGGCTCCGGGCGCTCGGCATGCAGTGGACAGCCGTGGTGCCGATTCTCGCGGTGGTGCTCCTCGCCCTCACCTGGGGGCGCGATCTGCCGGGCCCGCTCGTCGCCCTGGTGACGCTGGTCCTGGCGGGCGCGGTGCTCGCCGCCGTCCACCACGCCGAGGTGATCGCGCACCGCGTCGGCGAACCCTTCGGCTCACTCGTCCTCGCGGTCGCGGTGACCATCATCGAGGTGGCGCTGATCGTCACCCTCATGGCCGACGGCGGCGACAAGAGTTCCACGCTCGCGCGCGACACCGTCTTCGCCGCCGTGATGATCACCTGCAACGGCATCGTGGGGCTCTGCCTCCTGGTGGGCGCCCTGCGCCACCGCGTCGCCATCTTCAACCCCGAGGGCACCGGCGCCGCCCTCGCGACCGTCGCGACCCTGGCCACGCTCTGTCTGGTCCTGCCGACGTTCACCACCACCAAACCGGGCCCGGAGTTCACCACGGCCCAGCTCACCTTCGCCGCGGTCGCCTCGCTCATCCTGTACGGCATCTTCGTGACCACCCAGACCGTGCGGCACCGCGACTACTTCCTGCCGGTCACCAAGCAGGGCGAGCCCATCGACGCCGACAGCCACGCCGAGGGCCCCTCCTCCCGGGCGGCGCTGACCAGCCTGGTGCTGCTCGCGCTGGCGCTGATCGGCGTCGTCGGCCTGGCCAAGGGCGTCTCCCCGACGATCGAGTCGGGCGTGGAGAGCGCCGGGCTGCCGCACGCCGTGGTCGGCGTGATCATCGCGCTCCTCGTGCTGCTCCCCGAGACGATCGCGGCCGCCCGCGCCGCCCGCCGCGACCGGGTGCAGACCAGCCTGAACCTCGCGCTCGGCTCCGCGATGGCGAGCATCGGCCTGACCATCCCGGCCGTCGCGGTCGCCTCCGTGTGGCTGTCGGGACCGCTGGTGCTCGGCCTCAGCTCCACCCACATGGTGCTGCTCGCGCTGACCGTCATCGTCGGAACGCTCACGGTCGTGCCGGGGCGCGCGACACCGCTGCAGGGCGGCGTCCACCTGGTGCTCTTCGCGGCGTTCCTGGAACTCGCGATCACCCCGTAGCGGCGACTTCCCAGCGCCCCGGAGGTCACCCCGTCACGGCCGCCGGGTCGGCGGCCGTGACCGGCCGTGTCTCCGGGAGCAGCGCGAAGCACCCCAGGCTGAGCAGCGCGACGCCCGACAGGTACGCGGCCACACCCCACGGCGTCCCCTCTCCCCGCGCCACCGCGGTCGCCACGATCGGGGTGAGCGCGCCCCCGAGGACCCCGCCGAGGTTGTAGCCGACCGCGGCGCCGGTGCAGCGCACCCGCGGCGCGTACAGCTCCGGCAGATACGCGGCGATCACCGCGAACATCGTGATGAAGGCGAGCATCGCCACCAGGAACCCGCAGAACATCAGCAGCGGCTGCCCGGTCGAGAGCAGCGCGATCATCGGGAACATCCACAGCGCGCAGGCGGTGCACCCCAGCAGGCACAGCGGCCGCCGTCCGTACCGGTCGCCGAGCAGGGCCACCAGCGGTGTCAGGGCGCCCTTCACCACCACCGCCGCCATGATGCAGGCCAACATCACGGTGCGGCTCACTCCGAGCCGCTCCACGCCGTAGGCGAGGGACCAGGTCGTCACGGCGTAGAACACCGCGTACCCGACCGCGAGCGCCCCCGCCGTCAGGAGCACCAGTCGCCAGTGTTCGCGCACCACTTCGGCGAGCGGCACGCGCGCGTGCTCGCGCAGGCGCAGGAAGTCCGGGCTCTCCGCCAGCGAGGTGCGCAGCGCGAGCCCGGCCGTCGCGAGCACCCCCGCCGCCCAGAACGGCACCCGCCACCCCCAGGCCGCGAACTGCGCGTCGGTCAGCAGCGCGGACAGGGCCAGCATGATGCCGTTGGCCAGCAGGAAGCCGACCGCGGGCCCGATCTGTGGAAAGCTCGCCCACAGCGCGCGCCGCTCGGCCGGCGCGTGCTCCGCGGTCAGCAGCACTGCCCCGCCCCACTCGCCGCCGAGTCCGAGCCCCTGCAGGAAGCGCAGCACGAGGAGCAGCAGGGGAGCGGCGATCCCGAGGGACTCGTACGTCGGTACGCAGCCGACGGCGACCGTCGCGAGGCCGGTGAGGAGCAGCGACGCGATGAGCACCGGCCGCCGTCCGTGCCGGTCCCCGATGTGCCCGAAGACGACCGAGCCGAGGGGGCGCGCCACGAACCCCACGCCGAAGGTCGCGAAGGCGGCGAGCGTGCCCGCCAGCGGAGAGAACGTCGGGAAGAACAGCGGCCCCAGGACCAGCGCCGCCGCCGTCCCGTAGATGAAGAAGTCGTAGAACTCGATGGCGGTTCCGGCGAGGGAGGCGGCGGCGAGGCGCGGCAACGACGGTGGCGGAGGCGGCGGTCCGGGCGGCGGGGGTGCAGAAGTGCGCATGCCGGATAAGATACCCAGAGTAATTGCCCGTCACTCTGGGTGTTCGAGAGTGATCGTTCCTCGTCAGTACGTGACCGTGATGCGCCGCGCCGGTCCGTCGACCCGCACCGTGCCGCCGTAGGGGATGACCAGCTGGGGGTCGGTGTGCCCGAGGTCCACGTCGAAGACCGCCATGGCCTCCGGGGCGTACGTGCCGAGCGCGCGCAGCACGGCCTCCCGCTGCTCGCGCCCGTACGCGGCCTTCGCGTCCCCCTCCAACGGGCGGGTGAAGGACCAGGATTTGGCGCGGCCCATCAGGAGGGCGGGGAAGCGGCCCAGCAGTCCGCGCTCGCCCATGCCGCGCAGGATGCGGAACACCTCGTCGGCACTGGGCAGTTCCTCGGAGGTCTCCAAAAACAGCACGCACCCGTCGTACGCGGACGGGTCGCGCTCGATCTCCCGGTCCGCCATCAGGAGCCAGGAGAGGATCTCCACGTTGCCGCCCCAGGAGCGCCCCTCCACAACCCGCTCGGGGCCGTGCCAGAGCCAGCCGCCCGCCGGCTCGGTGGGCGGCTCCGCGGTGAGCGTGGCGGGGTCGTCCCAGGGCAGGTCGACGTCGCGGAAGCGCTCGGCCGGGCGCAGTTCGTAGGGCCCCGAGGTGAAGAGCGCGGCGCGCAGCGAGTCCGCCGTCTGCTCCGCCATCGCCCCGGGGCGGCCCAGCTCGCACATGACGCTCGCCCCGTGGTAGGCGACGATTCCGCACTGCCACAGGTACGCGAGCAGGTTGGTGTTGTCGCTCCAGCCGAAGAACGGCTTCGGGTTCGCGCGGATCAACTCCCGGTCCAGGTGCGGGAGCACGGTGATCTGGTCGTCGCCGCCGATGCTCGCGATGACGGCCTTGACGGTCGGATCGGCGAACGCCGCGTGGATGTCGTCGGCCCGCTCCCGCGCCGTGGTGCCCATCTTCCGGGTCGTGGGGTACTCGACGGGTTCGAGGCCGAAGTCCTCACGCAGCCGCCTCAGGCCCAGCTCGTAGGGGAGCGGGAAGAGTTCCGGCAGGCCGCTGGAGGGCGAGAGCACGGCGACACGGTCGCCCGGGGACGGCTTCGGCGGGTACACGGGTTCGACGGTCATGCCGGGAGCGTAGGCGGGGCCCTACGGAGAGCGCACCTGACTTAAGCCCCGCGGAGAGCGCGGCTGACGTAAGCCCCGCGGAGAGCGCCCCTGACGTGTGCGGGCTCCCGACGTGTGCGGGCTCCCGCACCCGGTTCGCGCCGCCTCCCGCGCGCGGGAGGCGTGATAGACCTCCCTTATGACCCGCAGCCTCGCCACCGCCCCGATCATGATCCTGAACGGCCCGAACCTGAACCTCCTCGGCCTCCGTCAGCCCGAGATCTACGGCACCGATACCCTCGCCGACGTCGAGGCCCTGTGCGCCAAGGCCGCGGCCGCGCACGGCGGGACCGTGGACCTGCGACAGAGCAATCACGAGGGCGAGTTGGTCGACTGGATCCACGAGGCGCGCGAGCACCACGCGGGCATCGTCATCAACCCCGCCGCCTACTCCCACACGTCCGTCGCGATCCTGGACGCGCTCAACACCTGTGACGGGCTGCCGGTGTTGGAGGTGCACATCTCCAACATCCACCAGCGCGAGGCGTTCCGGCACCACAGCTACGTCTCGCAGCGCGCCGACGGCGTCATCGCGGGGTGCGGCGTGCAGGGGTACGCGTTCGCGGTGGAGCGGGTGGCGGCGCTGGTCGCCGCGGGCGCCTGACGCGCCCCGCACCGGCTCACCGGTCCCGCGTGCCCCTCCGGTCCCGCGTACCCCTTCCGTTCACCAGCCCCGCGCGCGCCACTCGCCCAGGTGCGGGCGCTCGGTGCCGAGCGTCGTGTCGTTGCCGTGGCCGGGATAGACCCACGTCTCGTCCGGCAGCGTCCCGAAGATCTTCGTCTCGACGTCGTCGATGAGGCTCGCGAAGGCCTTCGGGTCCTTCCACGTGTTGCCGACGCCGCCCGGGAAGAGGCAGTCGCCCGTGAACACGTGCGGGTGGCCGTGCGGGTCGTCGTAGACCAGCGCGATCGAGCCCGGCGTGTGGCCCACCAGGTGGCGGGCCGTGAGCTCGACCCGGCCGACCCGGACGGTGTCGCCGTCGTCCACCAGGACGTCCGTCGGCACGGGGATGCCCTCGGCGTCCTCACGGCCCGCGTACGTCCGCGCGCGGGTCGCGCCGACGACGGCGGCGAGCGCCTGCCAGTGGTCGCCGTGCCGATGCGTGGTGACGACGGACGCGATGCCGTCGTCACCGATCAGCGTCAGCAGCGTCTCGGCGTCGTTCGCCGCGTCGATCAGCAGCTGCTCGCCGGTGGCCCGGCACCGCAGCAGGTAGGCGTTGTTGTCCATCGGCCCGACCGCGACCTTCGAAATCATCAGGTCCGGCAGCTCGTGCACATCCGCGGGCCCGCCGACCTTCACCGCTCCGCTGTACGTCATGTACGTCAGCCTATAGCGGGGGCAGGGCGGGCAGGAGGCCCCCTTCGGCCGTCAGCGCGGAGCCGTCCCGGCGGCCGGCGAGCCAGCCGAGGAGGTCGGCCTGCCGGCCGCTGACGGTGATGTCCCAGGCGGGCTCCGCGCCGCTCCTGACCTGCTCCTCGGTGAAGCCCTGCACGGCACCCGTGAACAGGGTCCGGCCGTCGTCCTGCCGGATCGCCACCGCGGGCAGGCCCGGGGCGTCACGGAACCGGTCGGCGAGGAAGTTGATCTCGCGCTGCGTGAACTCCTCGGACAGGTCCTCCAGCTCGTAGCCGATGCCGAGGTCGACGTGGTGCAGATCGACCTCGAGCCAGCGCCGGAACGGCACCCGCGACGCGGAGTCGGTGACCCCGTTGCGCATCGTGATCGTGCGGGACCAGTCGGCAGGGACGGCGGCCTGCGCCTCGAAGCGCCCCGCGCTCTCCCGCACGTCCGCCAGCTGCGCCGCCAGCGCCCGCGGCGCGTCCCGCTCGATGTCCGCGTCCCGCGTCTCGGCGCTCGCGTACATCGGGCGGCCCGCCAGCACGTTCACGAGGGCGTCGGCGTTCCGCGCGACGTGGGCGAGGACATGGCCGCGGGTCCAGCCCGGAAGCCGTGACGGTTCAGCGATCGAATCGTTGTTCAGTTTCGTGACCGCGGTGAGCAGCCGGTCGGTCGCGTCACGTACAGACGCCAGGTCGCGCACATGATCAATCATGCGCCCGACGATAGTCGCGGCACACGTTCGGGTGAAGGTGTCGGGGCAGCCCCGCAAATCGAATGCACGTGCTATATGGTCGACGGCGGCGTCGGGCATGCTTGATGGTCCGGGTCCGTCGTGAACCAGCGAAGCGGCCCGGCGTTGTCAGTGGCTCGCCCTAGTCTGTGAACGACGGGGGTCTTGCCCCTGTCACCACTCTCAAGAAAGGTGCGGACCGGCGTGGCCGACCGTCTCATCGTCCGTGGCGCGCGCGAGCACAATCTCAAGAACGTCTCGCTCGACCTCCCGCGTGACTCCCTCATCGTGTTCACCGGACTCTCCGGGTCGGGCAAGTCCTCGCTCGCGTTCGACACGATCTTCGCCGAGGGCCAGCGGCGGTACGTCGAGTCGCTGTCCTCGTACGCCCGGCAGTTCTTGGGCCAGATGGACAAGCCCGACGTCGACTTCATCGAGGGGCTCTCCCCGGCGGTCTCCATCGACCAGAAGTCCACCTCGCGCAACCCTCGCTCGACGGTCGGCACCATCACCGAGGTGTACGACTACCTGCGTCTGCTCTTCGCGCGCATCGGCAAGCCGCACTGCCCCGAGTGCCACCGGCCCATCTCCCGGCAGTCGCCGCAGGCCATCGTCGACAAGGTCCTGGAGCTGCCCGAGGGCAGCCGCTTCCAGGTCCTGTCGCCGCTGGTGCGCGAGCGCAAGGGCGAGTTCGTCGACCTCTTCGCGGACCTCCAGACCAAGGGATACTCCCGCGCGCGGGTCGACGGCGCGACCATCCAGCTCTCCGAGCCGCCCACGCTCAAGAAGCAGGAGAAGCACACCATCGAGGTGGTCGTCGACCGCCTCACGGTGAAGGACTCCGCCAAGCGCCGCCTGACCGACTCCGTGGAGACGGCCCTCGGCCTCTCCGGAGGCATGGTCGTGCTCGACTTCGTCGACCTCCCCGAGGACGACCCCGAGCGCGAGCGGATGTACTCCGAGCACCTCTACTGCCCGTACGACGACCTGTCCTTCGAGGAGCTGGAGCCCCGCTCCTTCTCCTTCAACTCGCCCTTCGGCGCCTGCCCGGACTGCACCGGCATCGGCACGCGCATGGAGGTCGACCCGGAGCTGATCGTCCCGGACGAGGACAAGTCGCTCGACGAGGGCGCCATCCACCCCTGGTCGCACGGTCATACGAAGGACTACTTCGGCCGGCTCGTCGGAGCCCTCGCCGACGCCCTCGGCTTCTCCACCGACATGCCCTGGGCCGGGCTCCCGCAGCGCGCCAAGAAGGCCCTGCTGTACGGCCACAAGACGCAGATCGAGGTCCGCTACCGCAACAGGTACGGCCGCGAGCGGGTCTACACCACCGCCTTCGAAGGGGCCGTCCCCTTCGTCAAGCGCCGCCACAGCGAGGCCGAGAGCGACGCCAGCCGCGAGCGCTTCGAGGGCTACATGCGCGAGGTGCCCTGCCCCACCTGTGAGGGCACGCGCCTCAAGCCGATCGTCCTGGCCGTCACCGTCATGGGGAAGTCCATCGCCGAGGTCTCGGCGATGTCCATCAGCGACTGCGCGGACTTCCTCGCCGAGCTGAAGCTGGGCGCCCGCGACAAGAAGATCGCCGAGCGGGTCCTCAAGGAGGTCAACGAACGGCTGCGCTTCCTCGTCGACGTCGGCCTGGACTACCTGTCGCTGAACCGCGCCGCGGGCACCCTCTCCGGAGGCGAGGCCCAGCGCATCCGCCTGGCCACCCAGATCGGCTCCGGCCTGGTCGGCGTGCTCTACGTCCTGGACGAGCCGTCCATCGGTCTCCACCAGCGCGACAACCACCGTCTCATCGAGACCCTCGTGCGTCTGCGCGACATGGGCAACACCCTGATCGTCGTCGAGCACGACGAGGACACGATCAAGGTCGCCGACTGGGTCGTGGACATCGGCCCCGGTGCGGGCGAGCACGGCGGCAAGGTCGTGCACAGCGGCTCCCTGAAGGAGCTGCTCGGCAACAAGGAGTCCATGACGGGCGCCTATCTGTCGGGCCGCAAGAGCATCCCGGTCCCGGACGTGCGCCGCCCCGCCGACCCGTCCCGGCAGCTCACGGTGCACGGCGCCCGTGAGAACAACCTCCAGGACATCGACGTCTCCTTCCCGCTCGGCGTCCTCACGGCCGTCACGGGCGTCTCGGGCTCCGGCAAGTCGACGCTGGTCAACGACATCCTGTACACGCACCTGGCCCGGGAGCTGAACGGCGCGAGGAGCGTCCCCGGCCGCCACACGCGCGTGGACGGCGACGAACTGGTCGACAAGGTCGTGCACGTCGACCAGTCGCCCATCGGCCGCACCCCGCGCTCGAACCCGGCGACGTACACCGGAGTCTTCGACCACGTCCGCAAGCTCTTCGCGGAGACGACGGAGGCGAAGGTGCGGGGCTATCTCCCCGGACGCTTCTCCTTCAACGTCAAGGGCGGTCGCTGCGAGAACTGCTCCGGCGACGGCACCATCAAGATCGAGATGAACTTCCTCCCGGACGTGTACGTCCCGTGCGAGGTCTGCCACGGCGCGCGCTACAACCGCGAGACGCTGGACGTGCACTACAAGGGCAAGTCCATCGCCGAGGTGCTCGACATGCCGATCGAGGAGGCGCTCGGCTTCTTCGAGGCCGTGCCCGCCATCGCCCGTCACCTGAAGACGCTCAACGACGTGGGTCTCGGGTACGTGCGCCTCGGGCAGTCCGCGCCCACCCTCTCCGGAGGCGAGGCCCAGCGCGTGAAGCTCGCCAGCGAGCTCCAGAAGCGCTCGACGGGCCGGACCGTCTACGTCCTGGACGAGCCGACCACCGGTCTGCACTTCGAGGACATCAGCAAGCTGATCACGGTCCTCTCCGGCCTGGTCGACAAGGGCAACACGGTCATCGTCATCGAGCACAACCTCGACGTCATCAAGACCGCGGACTGGGTCGTCGACATGGGCCCCGAGGGAGGCAGCGGCGGCGGCCTGGTCATCGCCGAGGGCACCCCCGAGGAGGTCGCCGGCGTACCGGCCAGCCACACCGGCAAGTTCCTGCGGGACATCATCGCGGCCGACCGGATCAGTGACGCGCTGCCCTCGCAGAGCCGCAAGCCGGCCAAGAAGGCCCCGGCGAAGAAGACCGCCAAGAAGGCGGTCGCGGCGAGCGCCACGGCCACGAAGAAGACGGCCACGGTCACGGCGGACACCGCCGCCAAGAAGGCCCCGGCCAAGACCGCGGCCAAGAAGGCGGCCACCACGAAGAAGGCGGCTCCCGCCAAGAAGGCCGCCGCCAAGAAGGCGACCGGCGCGAAGGCGACGCGGGCCCGCAAGGCCTGACGCGTCTCCTCAGGGCCGACCGCGGCGCCCTGTCCCTCACCGGGGGCGGGGCGCTCCGTCGTCGTGAGGGGTGATCCGGGGACCCGGACCGCCCCTTGTCCGGCGCCCGTTCCCGTGGTCGGCTGACCCCATGCCCGTACGCAGCGAACGCGCAGGTGCCGTCACCACCGTCGTCCTCTCCCGCCCCGCCGCGCGGAACGCCGTCGACGGGCCCACCGCCCGCGCCCTCGCGGACGCCTTCCGCGACTTCGACGCCGACCCGGACGCCGCCGTCGCCGTCCTGTGGGGCGAGGGCGGCACCTTCTGCGCGGGCGCGGACCTCAAGGCCATCGGCACCCCGGACGGCAACGAGGTCACCGAGGACGGCGACGGCCCCATGGGCCCCACCCGGATGCGGCTGTCCAAGCCCGTGATCGCGGCGATCTCCGGGCACGCCGTCGCGGGCGGACTCGAACTCGCCCTCTGGTGCGACCTGCGGATCGCCGAGGAGGACGCCGTCCTCGGTGTGTTCTGCCGCCGCTGGGGCGTCCCGCTCATCGACGGCGGGACCGTGCGGCTGCCCCGGCTGATCGGTGAGGGCCGCGCCCTCGACCTGATCCTCACGGGCCGCCCCGTGGACGCGGCGGAGGCCCTCGGCATGGGCCTGGTCAACCGCACCGTGCCCACCGGCACCTCGCGGGCGGCGGCCGAGCGGCTCGCCGCGGAGATCGCCGCGTTTCCGCAGACCTGCCTGCGCGGCGACCGGCTCTCCGTGCTCGAACAGGGCGGCCTGTCCGAACAGGACGCGATGGCGGTCGAGTTGGGCCACGGCCTGCACTCGCTGACCGAGGCCTCCGAGGGCGCGGCCCGCTTCGCCGCGGGGGCCGGCCGCCACGGGACGTTCACGGACCACTGAGGACCGAGGGGGCAGGCCTGCCCC
>NZ_LIRJ01000267.1 GCF_001419745.1 Streptomyces silaceus
TCCTCGGCATCGGCATCCTGCTGGGCCTGGTCGTGCAGGCCCTGGCGATGATCCCGTACCTCCGCGAGACCGGGTTCAGGCTGCGCCCGCGCTTCGACTGGAAGGGCCACGGCCTGGGCAAGGCCGCCAAGCTCGCCAAGTGGACCATCCTCTTCGTCCTGGCCAACCAGGCGGGAGCGCTCGTCGTCACGCAGCTGGCCACGGCGGCCACCACCGACCTGCCCTCGATCAGCGGCATCGGCTTCGCCGCCTACGCGAACGCCCAGCTCATCTGGGGCCTGCCGCAGGCGATCATCACGGTCTCCCTCATGGCGGCCCTGCTGCCCCGGCTGTCCCGGTCCGCGCACGACGGGGACACCGGCGCCGTCCGCGACGACATCTCGCAGGGGCTGCGCACCACGGCCGTGGCGATCGTCCCGATCGCCTTCGGGTTCGTGGCGCTCGGCATCCCGATGTGCACCCTGATCTTCGGCTCCTCGGGCAGCGCCCAGGCCACGAACATGGGCTTCATGCTGATGGCCTTCGGCCTCGGCCTGATCCCCTACTCCGTGCAGTACGTGGTGCTGCGCGCGTTCTACGCCTACGAGGACACGCGGACGCCCTTCTACAACACGGTCATCGTCGCCGCCGTCAACGCCGCCGCCTCCGCGGCCTGCTACATGCTGCTGCCGACCCGGTGGGCGGTCACCGGCATGGCGGCCGTGTACGGCCTCGCGTACGCCATCGGCGTGGGCGTCGCCTGGCGCCGGCTGCGCAAGCGCCTCGGCGGCGACCTGGACGGCGTCCACGTGATGCGCACGTACGCCCGTCTCGGTATCGCCGCGGTCCCCGCGGCGCTGCTCGGCGGCGGCGCCGCGTACGCGGTCACCCAGGGCCTCGGACAGGGGGTCCTCGGATCCTTGGCCGCACTGCTCGCCGGTGGTGCGGTGCTGCTCGGAGTTTTCTTCGTCGCGGCGAAGCGCATGCGCATCGCGGAGCTCAACTCGATGGTCGGCATGGTCCGGGGGCGTCTCGGCCGCTGAGACAGACGGGGCCCGCACAACCATCGTGGGCCACCGCGTGTCGTGCATAGCGCCGGACTGTGGGCACAATTGGCTTTGGCGTCTGACGAAGCGCAATGGATGGGGAGGCAGGAACGACGGTGGCGGAACGGAGCACGTCTGCCGTCGACGTGGCAGACAACAGCGGTGACGAGCCGCTGACCGCCAAGGCGGAGCAGGCCACGGCCGACGGGGTGGCCCAGACCCGGGAGCGGGACACGGCAGCAGACGAAGACGCGGCGGAGAAGAAGACCGACACGCCCACGGACCGCGGGGCCTCCTCACCCCCAGAACTGCACAGTGGCCACAAGCTCGCCAGACGCTATCGCCTGGAGGAGTGCGTCACCCGTCTGGACGGTTTCAGCAGCTGGCGCGCGGTCGACGAGAAGCTGCGCCGAGCCGTCGGCGTGCATCTCCTGCCCGCGGACCATCCCCGGGCCCGCTCGGTGCTGGCCGCGGCCCGGTCCTCGGCGCTGCTCGGCGACCCGCGGTTCGTCCAGGTCCTGGACGCGGTCGAGGAGAACGACCTCGTCTACGTAGTGCACGAGTGGCTTCCGGACGCCACGGAGCTGACCACGCTCCTCGCCTCGGCCCCGCTCGAGGCCCACGACGCGTACCAGCTCGTCAGCCAGGTCTCCCAGGCCATGGCCGCCGCGCACCGCGAGGGCCTCGCGCATCTGCGGCTGACGCCGAGCGCCGTGCTGCGCACGTCCACCGGCCAGTACCGCATCCGTGGCCTCGCCGTGAACGCCGCGCTGCGCGGCATCAGCTCCGACACCCCGCAGCGCACGGACACCGAGGCGATCGGCGCACTTCTGTACGCCTCCCTCACCCAGCGCTGGCCCTACGAGGACGATGCGTACGGCCTCTCCGGGCTTCCCAAGGGCGTCGGGCTCATCGCCCCCGACCAGGTACGCGCGGGCGTCCACCGCGGCCTCTCCGAGCTCGCCATGCGCGCGCTCGTCAACGACGGGGCGACCGCGTCCCGCCAGGAACCTCCGTGCACCACGCCGGAGGAACTGGTGAAGGCCATCGGGGAGATGCCCCGCATCCGCCCGCCGGAGCCCGCCTTCACCGCGCCGCCCGAGTACCAGCGCACCACCTACCAGCAGGGCACGTACGGCCGCACTCCTCCGGGCGCCACGCAGCCCGTTCAGGCCCCGCCACCCCCGCTGCAGAGCCGTACGGGCCGGGCCCTGAAATGGGCCGTGTCCGCGCTCCTCATCGCCGCGCTCGGTCTGGGCAGCTGGCAGCTGGCTGACGCCCTGATGGACCGCGAGAACTCCGGGGACCCCGGCACGTCCCACACCAATGACGGCGGCGACAAGGGCCAGCCCCGGCCCAAGAAGCCGATCAGCGTCAAGGGCGCCCAGGAGTTCGTCGTGGAGGGCCGTCCCCAGAGCCCGGAAACCGTCGGCAACACCTACGACAAGGACCCGGCCACGCTCTGGCGCACCAAGACGTTCAAGGACGGCCCGCAGCTTGCCCCGTACAAGCCCGGTGTCGGTATCGTCTACGACCTCGGTTCCGAACAGAACGTCTCCGAGGCGTCGATAGGCCTTCGCTACGGCGGCGACCGCACCAAGGCCGCGCTGTACGCGACGGATTCGCTGACGCCTTCCACGGGCATCGAGTCCATGAAGAAGATCGGCACCGCCACCACATCGGGCAAGGAACTGAAGATCGCGGGCAAGAAGTCCGTGAAGTCGCGGTACGTGCTCCTGTGGATGACCGAGGTGCCCAACTCCGGCACGGACGGGTACTACGGAGCGGGATTCAAGCAAGGCATCACGGACGTGAAGTTCAAGGGCTGAGCGACCGGCTCGACGAGGTTCACAGGGGGAGGAGGGGGTTCGGTGGACAGCACCGCGCACGGTGACATGAGCGACCAGGACCTCCTCGCCTGCCATGTGGCCGGCGACAAGGACGCCTTCGGTGAGCTGGTGCGGCGCCACCGCGACCGTCTGTGGGCCGTCGCTCTGCGCACGCTGGGGGACCGCGAGGAAGCGGCCGACGCGGTGCAGGACGCGCTGGTCTCCGCCTATCGCGCGGCGCACACCTTCCGCGGTCAGTCGGCCGTGACGACGTGGCTGCACCGGATCACCGTGAACGCCTGTCTCGACCGGGCGCGGAAGGCGGCCTCGCGCAAGATCTCCCCGATCGATGACAACGAACGGCTGGAGCAGCTCCTGGAGCCGGAGGAGTCGGCGGCCGCTCCGGTCGAGCGGGGCGATGTACACCGAGAGCTCGTGGAGGCGCTGGGCACGCTCCCGCACGATCAGCGTGCCGCCCTCGTCCTGGTCGACATGCAGGGCTATCCGGTGGCCGAGGCCGCCCGGATCCTGAACGTCCCCACCGGCACGGTCAAGAGCCGCTGCGCACGCGGCAGAGCCAGACTGCTGCCGCTGCTCACCCACCTGCGCACGGAAGCGCCCACGCGGAACGGGGACAGCGGCGACGACAACGGAAGCAAGAAGCCCGGCTCAGAAAGGAACCGGACGCAGGGGACATCCGTCCCACCGGCAGCAGGGCCACGGGACACAGGACCAAGCGATTCAGCTGCCGTGAAGGGCGGAGGTGGGCGAGCGTGACAACCACGACCGACTCGGCCGGGCACCCGGAAGTCACTGAGATCTCCGATCTGACCGAAGGGCTGCTCTCTCCGTCGCGCACGAGCGACGTGCGACAGCACCTGGACGGCTGCGAGCTCTGCGCCGACGTCTACGCCTCTCTGGAGGAGATCCGCGGCATGCTCGGCACCCTGCCGGGCCCGCCGCGCATGCCCGCCGACGTCGCGGGGCGCATCGACGCCGCGCTGGCCGCCGAAGCACTGCTGGACTCCACCGCTCCCGACGGCCTTCTCACCGCGGACACGACGTCCGGGGCGATGTCCGGGGTATCGACCGAGACGGTGTCCGAGCCCGTGGCCGAAACGGCGACCGAGGGCACGTCCGCCCCTTCGCCGCACACCGCCGGTCGTGTTTCACGTGAAACATCGCCCGCTTCTTCGTCCTCCGCGTCCTCCGGTACCGCCGACCGTCCGGCCGGGCGCCCCCGTGCGGCCACCACCGGACCGGGACGCGGCGGCCGTCCGCGGCGGACGCGACGGCGCACCGCCGTGCTCGGTGCCGTCTTCACCGCGGCCGCCATCGGCCTCGGCTCCCTGCTGATCCAGACGATGGGCGGCGACTCGGGGACGACCGGTGAAACGGCGGGACGGCAGAACTCCGCGAACTCCTTCTCCGAGGGCAAGCTCAAGGGGCAGGTCGCCGATCTCCTCGCCAAGACGCCCGTCAAGGGTTCCAAGGAGGGCGGAAAGGTCGAAGGGTCGTCACCGTCCTTCGACACGCGCTCCAGCCCGGAGTCCCCCAAGTCGAAGGCCCCGGTGCGCGAGGAGTCCTCGGTCCAGGTGCCGGAGTGCATTCAGCGCGGCATCGGTGACAAGACACCGCTCGCCGCCGAAGAGGGCTCCTACAACGACAAGCGCGCCTACCTCGTCGTGGTGCCCCATACCTCGGACAGCACCAAGGTCTCCGCGTACGTCATCGACGCCACCTGCGTGGGCAAGTCCTCGCCGTCGACGGGCAAGGTCCTGGAGACGCACTCGTATCCCCGGGGCTGACGTCTTCGGCCCAGGCTTCACGAACTGACGTCTCAAGAGCGGACGCCTCCGCCACCGGCGCCCCGGTTTTTCACAGCCTCCTTTACGGGCACTCGACGCTGCGGCCAGCAGTCTTGTGGTGCAAGGCACCCTCCCGCCCTGACACGCTTCCGTGCGCTCGGACACGTCGGGGAATGCACGCCCCGTAGGATCCGTTGGGTGGGGTGAGAGTCCTGAGACAGGCACCCACGAGCAGTACGCAGCAGTCCCCAGAGACGAGGAATCAAGCCGTGACCGACGTCCGTAACGTGATCATCATCGGCTCCGGGCCCGCCGGCTACACGGCGGCGCTCTACACCGCGCGCGCGTCGCTGAAGCCGCTGGTGTTCGAGGGCGCCGTCACCGCCGGCGGTGCGCTGATGAACACCACCGAGGTGGAGAACTTCCCCGGCTTCCAGGACGGCGTCATGGGCCCCGAGCTCATGGACAACATGCGGGCCCAGGCCGAGCGCTTCGGCGCCGAGCTCATCCCCGACGACGTCGTCGCCGTCGACCTGAGCGGCGAGATCAAGACCGTGACGGACACCGCGGGCACCGTGCACCGCGCGAAGGCCGTCATCGTCACGACCGGCTCGCAGCACCGCAAGCTCGGCCTGCCGAACGAGGACACGCTCTCCGGACGCGGTGTCTCCTGGTGCGCCACCTGCGACGGGTTCTTCTTCAAGGACCAGGACATCGCCGTGATCGGCGGCGGTGACACCGCGATGGAGGAGGCCACCTTCCTCTCGCGCTTCGCCAAGTCCGTCACCATCGTGCACCGCCGCGACAGCCTGCGCGCCTCCAAGGCGATGCAGGAGCGTGCCTTCGCCGACCCGAAGATCAAGTTCATCTGGGACAGCGAGGTCGCCGAGATCAAGGGCGACCAGAAGCTCTCCGGTCTGACGCTGCGCAACCTGAAGACGGGCGAGACGTCCGAGCTGCCGGTGACGGGCCTGTTCATCGCGATCGGCCACGACCCGCGCACGGAGCTCTTCAAGGGCCAGCTGGAGCTGGACGACGAGGGCTACCTGAAGGTCGACGCGCCCTCGACCCGGACGAACCTGACCGGTGTCTTCGGCGCCGGTGACGTCGTCGACCACACGTACCGCCAGGCGATCACGGCGGCCGGCACCGGCTGCTCCGCCGCTCTCGATGCCGAGCGTTTCCTCGCTGCTCTCGCCGACAGCGAGACCGCGGCTGCCACCGTCTGACCCCCGCCTCTTTCCCCACCGCACCAAGTTAAGGAGACTGCCGTGGCCGGCACCCTGAAGAACGTGACCGACGCCTCCTTCGAGGAGGACGTCCTCAAGAGCGACAAGCCCGTACTGGTGGACTTCTGGGCCGCCTGGTGCGGTCCGTGCCGCCAGATCGCCCCGTCCCTCGAGGCGATCGCGGCCGAGCACGGCGACAAGATCGAGATCGTCAAGCTCAACATCGACGAGAACCCCGGCACGGCCGCCAAGTACGGCGTCATGTCCATCCCGACCCTGAACGTGTACCAGGGTGGCGAGGTGGCCAAGACGATCGTCGGCGCCAAGCCGAAGGCCGCCATCGAGAGGGACCTCGCGGACTTCATCGCCGAGTAACTCGGCGGCGATGTTTCACGTGAAACACGAATGGACCAGTCCCTCCGGGGGCTGGTCCATTCGCCGTTCATGGGCCGGGCGGCTCGGCCGAGGTCGGGCGGCTTGGCCGAGCGAGCATGCGGGCCTGCGTGCATCCGGCAGCACCGGGGAATCACAGCGGCCGCAGCGCCGGCTCCTTCTGTACGGCTCCCAGCAGTCGGTCGAGCGCCAGCTCGACGTCCTCCTTCCAGGAGAGCGTCGTACGCAGCTCAAGGCGCAGCCGCGGATAGGCGGGGTGCGGCCGGACCGTCTTGAAGCCCACCGCCAGAAGATGCTCCGCCGGCAGCACACACGCCGGCTTCTCCCACCGCGCGTCACCGAAGGCCTCGATCGCCTTGAACCCTCTGCGCAAGAGATCCTTGGCGACCGTCTGGACGATCACTCTGCCGAGCCCCTGCCCCTGATAGCCGGGCATGATCCAGGCCGTCATCAGCTGCACGGCGTCCGGCGACACAGGGCTCGTGGGGAACGCGGTGGAGCGCGGGACGTACGCGGGCGGCGCGTAGAGCACGAAGCCCACCGGTACGTCGTCGACGTAGACGACCCGGCCGCAGGAGCCCCACTCCAGCAGGACCGCGGAGATCCACGCCTCCTTCTCCAGCTCCGGAGTGCCGGCCTTTACCGCGGCCTGGCCGCTGACCGGGTCCAGCTCCCAGAAGACGCACGCGCGGCAACGATTGGGGAGGTCCGGGAGATTGTCCAGCGTGAGCGGTACGAGCCGACGCCCCATGAAGGCAGTCCCTCACTTCCTTCGCCCGCCGCGCTGCGAGCGGCTGTCAGAGCGCTGCGTTCCCTGAGCAGGCTGCCGACGAAACCGCCGACCGCTCCCAGGCCGAGGCCCGCGGTCATCAGTCCGGTGCGGCTCATCGCTCGCATGGCCCCCGCCTCCCCAATGAGGTGCCGTCAGGTAGATGCGCCATACCCCTCGGCATCGTATCCACGATGTGATTGCACCGATACCGTAAGAAAGCAAAGAGCGGGCCGTGTTCCGGTACACACCGGACACGGCCCGCTCTCGCGGTGCCGGGATCTTCGGATCAGGCCTTGCCGTCCTCGGAGTCCTCGTCAGAGGCGTCCTCGGCGAGGCCGTTCTTCAGGACGGGCCCCTCTCCCGGAGCCAGCGTGCTGAGGATGCGCTCCAGGTCCTCCAGAGAGGCGAAGTCGACGACGATCTTGCCCTTCTTCTGGCCCAGGTCCACCCGCACCCGGGTCTCGAACCGGTCGGAGAGCCGGGTGGCGAGACCGGTCAGCGCCGGGGAGACCCGGGCACCGGCCCGCGGGCCCTTTGCCTTCGGGGCGCTCTGGGGACGGGACCCCATGAGGGTCACGATCTCCTCGACGGCGCGCACCGAGAGGCCCTCGGCCACGATCCGGTGGGCGAGCCTGTCCTGCTCCTCCGAGTCCTCGACGGAGAGCAGCGCGCGGGCATGCCCCGCGGAGAGGACTCCGGCGGCGACCCTGCGCTGCACCGCCGGCGACAGCTTCAGCAGCCGCAGCGTGTTGGAGACCTGCGGGCGGGACCGGCCGATGCGGTCCGCCAGCTGGTCGTGCGTGCAGTTGAAGTCCTTCAGCAGCTGGTCGTAGGCGGCGGCCTCTTCCAGCGGATTCAGCTGGGCGCGGTGCAGGTTCTCAAGCAGCGCGTCCAGGAGGAGCTTCTCGTCCTCCGTCGCCCGCACGATCGCGGGGATGCGCTCCAGACCCGCCTCACGGCAGGCACGCCAGCGCCGCTCACCCATGATGAGCTCATAGCGCCCGGGGCCCAGTTGCCGTACGACGACCGGCTGGAGGAGCCCGACCTCCTTGATGGAGGTCACCAGCTCCGCGAGGGCGTCCTCGTCGAACACCTCACGCGGCTGCCGCGGGTTGGGCTTGATGGAGTCCAGCGGAAGCTCGGCGAAGTGCGCACCGGCCACGGCCGCGGTCTCCGGCGCCTCCACCGACCGCTGGGGCGGCTCCACCGTTTCATGTGAAACAGGGCTCTGCGGAAGGGCCGTCACCTTCGCGGCCGCCACTCCGCGCTCGGCCGTGAGCACCGGCACCGCCGTGGGGGAGGTCGACGCCCCACTCACGCTCTGCGGGGCCTGCTTCTCCGTCGGGGCTGCAGGGATCAAGGCGCCGAGGCCTCGCCCCAGCCCTCTCCGTCGCTCGCTCACTGCATCCCCTCCGTCATGCTCTGCTGGTCGTTCTGAGCGCCCGAGTGGGCGTGCTGGACGTCGTAGCGCACCCCGACTCCGCGCAGCGCGATCTCGCGTGCCGCTTCGAAGTAGGAGAGAGCGCCGCTCGATCCCGGATCGTAGGTGAGGACCGTCTGGCCGTAGCTCGGTGCCTCGGAGATGCGCACCGAGCGCGGGATGCTCGTTCGCAGGACCTCGTCGCCGAAGTGGTTGCGCACCTCGTCCGCCACCTGGGAGGCGAGCCGGGTCCTGCCGTCGTACATGGTGAGCAGGATCGTCGACACATGCAGGTTCGGGTTGAGGTGGCCCCGCACCAGATCGACGTTGCGCAGAAGCTGCCCGAGGCCTTCCAGCGCGTAGTACTCGCACTGGATGGGGATCAGCACCTCCGCGCCGGCCACCAAGGCGTTGACCGTCAGAAGGCCGAGCGACGGCGGGCAGTCGATGAGGATGTAGTCCAACGGCTGCTCGTACGCCTGGATCGCTCGCTGCAGCCGGCTCTCGCGTGCGACCAGCGACACCAGCTCGATCTCCGCACCGGCGAGATCGATGGTGGCGGGAGCGCAGAAGAGACCCTCGACGTCGGGCACCGGCTGGACGACCTCGGCGAGCGGCTTGCTCTCGACAAGGACGTCGTAGATGGACGGCACTTCGGCGTGGTGGTCGATACCGAGAGCGGTGGAGGCATTGCCCTGCGGATCGAGGTCGATCACCAGGACCCGTGCGCCGTGCAGAGCGAGCGAGGCGGCGAGATTGACGGTCGTCGTCGTCTTGCCCACCCCACCCTTCTGGTTGGCGACCACCATGACGCGGGTCTGCTCGGGGCGGGGCAGGCCCTCGCCTGCGCGGCCGAGTGCTTCCACCGCCAGTTGGGCAGCACGACCGATGGGTGTGTCGTCCATCGGGGTCGGTGTTTCACGTGAAACATCCTCCCCCGCCGACTCGGTACGGGGACCGGGGACCGGATCGGTCATCGGTCCCGCGATGTTGGCGTCGGACCGCAAGGATTCACTCTCCTCGACATCAGGCTCGCAATGAACAGAGCCTCCCATGCTTTCGGGTTCGTGAACCAGCGAGGCCCTGGCTTCTGTGGACGAATCCACCTCTGTGGACAACTCCGTGCCCTTATCGAGGGAACCGAGTGGTCGACGGTCGCGAGGTTCCGCAGCGCGGCCGCGACTGATGATGCCATGCAGCAGTGAGCGACGTTTCACGTGAAACACGATGCACGGCAGCCGGGGTGCCGCTGGTGCGACACCCCGGTATGCGTACGTTTGACAGCTTTTGTGGAGTACGGCTCGTCGTCAGGACGGATCAGAGGCGTCGGACCACGACGAGCGGATTCGGGGTCCGGTCAGCCGCGTCGACGCCGGGCACGCCCTGCGCGGGCGGCCTTCGCGCGCTTGGCGGCGAAGCGCACACCACCGGGGCTCTCCCCGACCTCGACCCGCACGACCGTCGACTGCGGATCCACCACGCCCTCACCGACATGCAGGACCGAGGTGTCCACCGCACCGAGCTTGCTCAGGGCGGATCCTGCCGCCTTGACCTCTTCCTCGGCGGTGTCGCCCTTGAGGAGCAGCATCTCCCCGTACGGACGGAGCAGCGGAACGCCCCAGGCCGCCAGACGGTCCAGCGGGGCGACGGCTCGCGCGGTCACCACGTGGACCGGCGGCAGCTTGCCGAGGACCTCTTCGGCGCGGCCGCGCACGACCGTCACATGGTCGAGGCCCAGCAGCTCGACGACCTCGGTGAGGAAGTTCGTGCGGCGCAGCAGCGGCTCAAGCAGCGTGATCTTGAGATCCGGGCGGACCAGCGCCAGCGGGATGCCGGGCAGGCCGGCGCCGGAGCCGACGTCGCAGACCGTGACGCCCTCGGGCACGACCTCCGAGAGCACCGCGCAGTTCAGCAGGTGCCGCTCCCACAGACGGGGCACTTCTCGCGGGCCGATCAGGCCTCGCTGCACTCCCGCATCGGCGAGCAGCTCCGCGTACCGGACCGCGTCCGGGAAGCGATCACCGAATACTGTCCGGGCCTCTTCCGGCGCCGGGGGGAGCTCCGCTGCCTCCGTCACGGGGACCGTCCTTCCGTACCGCACTGGGGTGGCTGACTAACAGGCTGACAAAGATCGGCCCCGCCTGCGAACAGACGGGGCCGGAAATGCGCTGGGCCGATCAGGCGGGCAGCACGACGACGAAGCGCTGCGGCTCCTCGCCCTCGGACTCGCTGCGCAGACCGGCGGCCTTGACCGCATCATGCACGACCTTGCGCTCGAACGGCGTCATCGGCTTGAGCTTGACCGGCTCGCCCGAACTCTTCACCTCGGCCGCGGCCTTGGCGCCCAGCTCGGACAGCTCCTCGCGCTTCTTGGCGCGATAGCCCGCGATGTCCAGCATCAGGCGGCTGCGGTCGCCGGTCTCGCGGTGCACGGCGAGACGCGTGAGCTCCTGGAGCGCCTCCAGGACCTCGCCGTCACGGCCGACCAGCTTCTGCAGGTCGCGGCTGCCGGAGTCGCTGATGATCGACACGGCGGCGCGGTCGGCCTCGACGTCCATGTCGATGTCGCCGTCGAGGTCGGCGATGTCCAGCAGACCCTCGAGGTAGTCCGCCGCGATCTCACCCTCCTGCTCGAGGCGGGTGAGGGTGTCGCCGGCCTCGGCTGCGGCGGAGGTGGTGGTGCCTTCCGTCACGGGATGGGCTCCTTCTACTTCTTGGAGGACGGGTGCTTGGGCCGCTGCTGGCCCTTGCGTTGCTGTCCCGACTTGGCACGGCTGCGCTGACCGGAGCCGGGCTTGTCGCCCGAGGTGCTGCCACCGGCCTGCTTGGTCTTGGGGGCGTCGTCCTGGGGCTTGTCGGCCTTGTCCAGGGAGGGCTTCGTCCCGGCGGACTCGTCCGCGGGGGCGTCCGTCTTGGCGGCCGCCTGCGTGGTACCGCCGGACTGGCGCTTCGCCTTGCTCTGACGCTTGGGCTGCTGGCGCTTGGGAGCGCCGGCGGCGGGCGAGCCGTCCTCGGTCTCCGTGGCGACGGCCGTCTCGCTCTGGACGATGGTGCCGTCGGCCTGCGCGGCGAGGCCGGCCTTGCTCAGGCCGTTGATGAACTTCCGCTCGAACTCGTTGCGGTCCCGGCCCTTGGCGACGATCGCCTTGATGACGTTGGTCTTGCCGCGGCCCCGCACCTTCTGGGTAGTCGCGATCTGCTTGCCCAGGCGCTCCAGGAACGCGGCCTGCGCCTTGGAGCCCGGCGTCGGGTTCTGGCGGATCACGTACATCTGCTGGCCCATGGTCCACACGTTGGTGGTCAGCCAGTAGACGAGGACACCGACGGGGAAGTTGATGCCGAACACGGCGAACATGATCGGGAAGACGTACATCAGCAGCTTCTGCTGCTGCATGAACGGCGTCTTGACCGTCGTGTCCACGTTCTTCGTCATCAGCTGGCGCTGCGTGAAGAACTGCGACGCCGACATCAGGATGATCATGATCGCGGTGACGACGCGGACGTCCGTCAGGGTGGCACCCAGCGAGGCGACCTTGTCCGCGCTGTCAGTGAACTTCGCGGCCAGCGGGGCACCGACGATGTGCGCCTTGCGCGCGCTCTCCAGGAGCTGGTCGTCGATGACGCCGATCGTCTTGCCCGTGGCGATGCCGTTGAGCACGTGGTATAGGGCGAAGAAGAACGGAGACTGCGCCAGGATGGGAAGGCACGAGGAGAGCGGGTTGGTACCCGACTCCTTGTACAGCTTCATCATCTCTTCGGACTGGCGCTGCTTGTCGCTCTTGTAGCGCTCCTGGATCTTCTTCATCTCGGGCTGCAGCGTCTGCATCGCCCGAGTGGCCTTGATCTGCTTCACGAAGAGCGGGATCAGGCAGATCCGGATCAGGATCACCAGGGACACGATGGACAGGCCCCAGGCCCAGCCCGTGTCGGGACCGAAGATCTTCCCGTACACCGAGTGGAACTGGACGATGATCCACGAGACTGGTGTCGTGATAAAGCTGAAGAGACTGGCAATCGTGTCCACTAATCAGGCTCCTTGAGCATGGGACGGGGTCTCGGTCTCGGCGGCCGTCCCTCGGGGGAGATCCCCGGCCGGCTCGCCTGCGGCGGAGGGCCCGCCCTTGCGTTCGCGCCAGGCAGCGCGCAGCATCTCGTGCCACCGCGGACGCTTGCGCGGCGGAACATGGTCGACACCACCGAGCGACCACGGATTGCACCGCAGGATGCGCCAGGCGGTGAGCGCCGTCCCCTTGATCGCACCATGCCGGTCGATGGCCAGGTAGCCGTAGCGGGAACACGACGGGTAGTACTTGCACACTGGGCCCAGCAGCGGACTGATCGTCCACTGGTACAGCTTGATCAGAGCCAGCAGCGGGTACTTCATCGCGCGCCCCCTCCGAGCAACCGCTGCAAGGCGGTGTCCAGGTCTCGGGCCAGCTGTGCGTGGTCGGCGTCGCCCGCTCCGGGCAGCGCTCGTACGACTACCAGGCTACCGGGGGGCACGAGGGTCAACCGGTCGCGCATCAAGTGGCGAAGCCTGCGCTTCACGCTGTTGCGTACGACCGCTCCACCCACGGCTTTGCTGACGACGAAACCCGCACGTGTCGGAGGAGGGCTCTCCCCTGGCACGTGCGGGTCCGTTGCACCGCTACGTAGATGTACGACGAGGAGCGGGCGTCCGGCCCGGCGTCCTCGGCGTACCGCGGTCGCGAAGTCTTCGCGCCGCCTCAGCCGATGCTCGGTAGGCAGCACGACGTCATGACCTGACTGGGATCAGGCGGACAGGCGGGCGCGACCCTTGCCACGGCGGGACGCGAGAATCGCGCGGCCGGCACGGGTGCGCATGCGCAGCCGGAAGCCGTGGGTCTTGGCGCGACGACGGTTGTTCGGCTGGAAGGTGCGCTTGCTCACTCGGGGGCTCCAGAAATGATTCGTTGATGGCGGGACATCGCCTGGCTGTCACCGTGCGCCCACGAGAAGCTCGCGAATACGCACCGAGTGCACCGCTTCACAATCACTGATCGTGATCTTTGCCCATCGGAGGCAGGCGGCAGCAGCCATCGACAACTCGACCTGGTTACGGTACGCGGGGCTACGCCATCCGGTCAAACCGGCCCCCTTGGAGAGACACTGTGCACAGCCTGTGGACAACAACTTGAACCGCAGCCGTCGCCCTGACTACCGTGGCTGAACTCCGATTCGTTCCCTTCCCCCTGCCGATCCCGATTTCCGTCCCATGAACCACACCTTCGTGGGACCCCGTGAGAGAGCGTGCCCTGTGGCTGACGTACCTGCCGATCTTGCCGCAGTGTGGCCACGAGTTCTGGAACATCTGCTGGGTGAGGGCCGCGGGCAGGGCGTCGAGGCGAAGGACGAGCGGTGGCTCAGGAGCTGCCAGCCGCTGGCGCTGGTCGCCGACACCGCGCTCCTCGCCGTGCCGAACGAATTCGCGAAGGGCGTACTGGAAGGCCGTCTCGCGCCCGTGGTCAGCGAGACCCTGAGCCGGGAGTGCGGCCGCCCGATCCGCATCGCCATCACGGTCGACGACTCCGTGGGCGAGCCCGTGGGTCCGCCGGCGCCGCCGATCCAGCAGCAGCCCCCTCAGCAACAGCAGCATCACCAGCAGCGCTACGAAGAGCCCGAGCTGCCGCCCGTCTCCGGGCAGGGGCGCGAGTCGTACGAGAGTTACGGACACCGCCCCTCCGACGAGCACCAGGGGGGCGGCCGGTCCGACCAGATGCCGACCGTGCGGCCCGCCTACCCGGACTACCAGCGCCCGGCTCCCGGCGCCTGGCCGCAGCAGCACGCGCAGCAGGACGACTACGGCTGGCAGCAGCCGCGGCTCGGCTTCCCCGACCGCGACCCGTACGCGAACCCGGTCCAGCCGCCGCAGCACGACTACCGCTCGCAGCCGCCGCAGGAGCGCCCGCCCTACGAGCAGCAGCGCCCCGAGCCGCAGGACCGGCGCGAGCGCCACGACCTGCCCGAGCCGTCCGGGGAGCACCGGAGCGGCGGTCACGGCGTGCACCGGGGCGGACCGGTCGGTCCCACCTCGTCGAGCGGCGCCCCCGGCCCGCTGGCCGCGCAGCCGGCGCCCGCGACGGGACCCGGCGAGCCGACCGCGCGCCTCAACCCGAAGTACCTCTTCGACACCTTCGTCATCGGCGCGTCGAACCGCTTCGCGCACGCGGCCGCGGTCGCCGTCGCCGAGGCGCCGGCGAAGGCGTACAACCCCCTCTTCATCTACGGGGAGTCGGGACTCGGCAAAACGCATCTGCTGCACGCGATCGGGCACTACGCCCGCAGCCTCTACCCCGGCACGCGCGTGCGCTACGTGAGCTCCGAGGAGTTCACCAACGAGTTCATCAACTCCATCCGCGACGGCAAGGGCGACAGCTTCCGCAAGCGCTACCGCGAGATGGACATCCTGCTCGTCGACGACATCCAGTTCCTCGCGGACAAGGAGTCGACGCAGGAGGAGTTCTTCCACACCTTCAACACGCTCCACAACGCGAACAAGCAGATCGTCCTCTCCAGCGACCGGCCGCCCAAGCAGCTGGTCACCCTGGAGGACCGGCTGCGCAACCGCTTCGAGTGGGGACTGATCACCGACGTCCAGCCGCCGGAGCTGGAGACGCGTATCGCGATCCTCCGTAAGAAGGCGGTGCAGGAGCAGCTCAACGCCCCGCCGGAGGTGCTGGAGTTCATCGCCTCGCGGATCTCGCGGAACATCCGTGAGCTGGAGGGCGCGCTGATCCGGGTCACCGCGTTCGCGTCGCTGAACCGGCAGCCCGTGGACCTGGGGCTCACCGAGATCGTCCTCAAGGACCTCATCCCGGGCGGCGAGGACGCTGCTCCGGAGATCACCGCGACGGCCATCATGGCCGCGACCGCCGACTACTTCGGCCTGACGGTGGACGACCTGTGCGGATCCTCGCGCAGCCGTGTGCTGGTGACGGCGCGCCAGATCGCCATGTATCTGTGCCGCGAGCTGACGGACCTCTCCCTGCCGAAGATCGGCGCGCAGTTCGGCGGCCGCGACCACACGACCGTCATGCACGCGGACCGCAAGATCCGTGCGCTGATGGCCGAGCGGCGCTCCATCTACAACCAGGTCACCGAGCTCACCAACCGCATCAAGAACGGCTGACAGCCGCCCAGAACGTCTCCGAGGGCGCTCCAGGACATCTCCTGGAGCGCCCTTTTGACGTGTCCGGGGCGCTGACTCGCGCTCTGCGGACGTGTTCCGGAGGCTCCGAAGCCGTCCTCGGAGACGTTCCGAGGGCTCCGGCACGCGCGCGTGGAGGTGATCGCTGTTCGATTTCCCCAGCTCAGACGGGGGTTCTCCACAGATGTGCCAACTTTTTCGCGTCCACACCCTGGGGACCGCGAAGTTGTCCAGACGCTGTCCACAGGAGACCCTGCTGAGGGATCATCAGGCCAGGTCAGGTGGCTGTGGATTCGTGGACGACGACTGTCCACAGATTGTGGACCAAAAAGTAATCCACAGGCTGTGCATGAAGTTGTCCACCGGCTGCCCACAGGCTCGGACGCGTTGTCCCCAGCCGTCCCCAGCTTCTCCACACTGCTGTCCACTGTTCGGCAACGCGACGCGCCTTCTCACCGGGTCGAGTGAAAGGCGTCACACCAACGTGGTCGGTTGGCCTGTGGGGAAGCTGGGTAAAGCTGGGGACAGCGCTGGGGAGAAGTGGCCCCTCCCTGTGCATCGGGTGTGCAGAACTTTCGCCCGTCCACAGAAGACCCCGGTTGTCCACGGCCTCCGCCCACAGGGTCAGTGGATAAAAAACCTGCCCTGACCAGCGCATTCGCGGTTATCCACGGTTTCCACAGCCCCTACTACTACTCCCAACTAGAGAGTCCGGGGAATTCGTTTGGAAGGGGGGCCTGTGCACAACTCGCCCTCCGGAGCTCCGGTGCCGCTCGGCACGACTTGACCCCGACAGGCACCGACTGTCAGTGCGGTGCGTCAGACTGGTCCCCGGTGTCCTTCCCACGGCATGGCTGAGAGACACCGAGTCAGACGACGAGGGCCACAGGCCCAGCGGGCGAGAGCAGCCAGCAACAGCAGGAGGGCGGCTTAGGTGAAGATCCGGGTGGAACGCGACGTACTCGCGGAGGCAGTGGCGTGGGCGGCACGCAGCCTCCCGGCACGGCCGCCAGCGCCCGTCCTCGCGGGCCTGCTGCTGAAGGCCGAAGAGGGCGCGCTGAGCCTGTCGAGCTTCGACTACGAGGTCTCGGCACGTGTCTCGGTGGACGCCGAGGTCGACGAAGAGGGCACGGTCCTCGTGTCGGGCCGGCTGCTCGCGGACATCTGCCGCGCGCTCCCCAACCGCCCCGTGGAGATCTCCACAGACGGTGTACGGGCGACGGTGGTCTGCGGCTCCTCGCGATTCACACTCCACACCCTTCCTGTGGAGGAGTACCCGGCGCTGCCGCAGATGCCCACCGCCACGGGCACCGTCCCCGGTGAGGTCTTCGCCTCCGCCGCCTCCCAGGTGGCCATCGCCGCGGGCCGCGACGACACGCTGCCCGTCCTGACCGGCGTCCGCATCGAGATCGAGGGCGACACGGTCACCCTGGCCTCCACCGACCGCTACCGCTTCGCGGTCCGCGAGTTCCTGTGGAAGCCGGAGAACCCCGAGGCGTCCGCGGTGGCCCTGGTCCCCGCCAAGACGCTCCTGGACACCGCCAAGGCGCTCACGAGCGGCGACACGGTCACCCTGGCGCTCTCCGGTTCGGGTGCGGGCGAGGGCCTGATCGGTTTCGAGGGCGCAGGCCGTCGCACGACGACCCGTCTCCTCGAAGGCGACCTGCCGAAGTACCGCACGCTGTTCCCGACCGAGTTCAACTCGGTGGCCGTCATCGAGACCGCCCCCTTCGTGGAGGCCGTCAAGCGTGTGGCCCTGGTCGCCGAGCGGAACACCCCGGTGCGGCTCAGCTTCGAGCAGGGCGTGCTGATCCTGGAAGCCGGCTCCAGCGACGACGCACAGGCTGTGGAAAGGGTCGACGCCCAGCTGGAGGGCGACGACATCTCGATCGCCTTCAACCCGACGTTCCTGCTCGACGGCCTGAGCGCCATCGACTCGCCGGTCGCCCAGCTGTCGTTCACCACGTCCACGAAGCCGGCGCTGCTGAGCGGCAAGCCTGCCCTGGACGCCGAGGCGGACGAGGCCTACAAGTACCTGATCATGCCGGTACGTCTGAGCGGCTGAGCCCACAGGTGTGTGCGTGCGTCCGGGCGTAGGCTCGGACGCAGGTACGAAAGTGCCGTAACGCCACGTCGCTAGTGAAGGAACCTCTGATGGAGCTCGGTCTCGTCGGCCTCGGCAAGATGGGCGGCAACATGCGCGAGCGCATCCGCCGCGCAGGTCACACCGTCATCGGATACGACCGCAACCCGGACCTCGCGGATGTCCACAGCCTCGAAGAGCTTGTGGGCAAGCTCAAGGGCCCGCGCGTGGTGTGGGTGATGGTCCCGGCCGGTGCCGCGACCCAGTCCACCGTCGACGAGCTCGCCGAGCTGCTCCAGCCCGGCGACATCGTCGTGGACGGCGGCAACTCCCGCTGGACGGACGACGAGAAGCACGCGGAGGAGCTCGCCGCCAAGGGCATCGGCTTCGTCGACTGCGGTGTCTCCGGCGGCGTCTGGGGCCTGGAGAACGGCTACGCGCTGATGTACGGCGGCGACAAGGAGAACGTCGCCAAGGTGCAGCCGATCTTCGACGCGCTCAAGCCCGAGGGCGAGTTCGGCTCGGTGCACGCGGGCAAGGTCGGCGCGGGCCACTTCGCGAAGATGGTCCACAACGGCATCGAGTACGCGATGATGCAGGCCTACGCCGAGGGCTGGGAGCTCCTGGAGAAGGTCGACTCGGTCACGGACGTGCGTGAGGTCTTCCGCTCCTGGCAGGAGGGCACGGTCATCCGTTCCTGGCTGCTGGACCTCGCCGT
>NZ_LIRJ01000268.1 GCF_001419745.1 Streptomyces silaceus
CGCGCTGCCGCTGACCCGCAGCGGCAAGCTCGACCGGGCCGCCCTGCCCGCCCCGCGCGCCGCCACCGCGACGCGCGCGCCCGCCTCCGCCCGCGAGAAGGAGCTGTGCGACCTCTTCGCACGGGTCCTCGGCGTCGCCGAAGCCGGGGCCGACGACGACTTCTTCCGGCTCGGCGGTGACAGCATCATGGCCATCCAGCTGGCCGGACAGGCCGCGGCGGCCGGGCTCGTCCTGGCCCCGCGCGACGTCTTCACGCTGCGCACCCCCGCCCAGCTGGCCCTCCACGTCCAGGAGGCGACCGGCGAAGCGGACGCGACGGACGGCCCCGAGGCGGGCCGCCTCCCGCTCACCCCGGTCATGCGGTGGTGGCTCGAACAGGGCGGCGACCCCTGGGCTTTCACGCAGTCGATGGTGTTCCCCGTGCCGGCCGGCACCGCCCGGCCGCGCGTCGAGGCAGCCGTGCGCTCGCTCGCCGAGCGGCACGCGGCGCTGCGGATGCGGCTGCTGCGGGACGACCTGGAGGCGGAGGTCACCGAGACGCTCCCGATGGGGGCCGACGTGGTGCGCGTCGCGGTCGACGGGGAGGACCAGGCCCGCTCGCGCGCACGGGAGCTGGCGGCCTCCACCCGCCTCGCCCCCGAGGACGGCGAGATGATGCGGGCCGTCTGGCTCGACGCGGGACCCGGGCGGCCGGGGCTGCTGCTCCTGACGCTGCACCACCTGGCCGTCGACGGCGTCTCCTGGCGCGTCATCGGACCGGAGCTCGCCGCCGCCCTGACGGAAGGGGGCGCCGCGCCCGCGCGTCCCGGCACCTCCTTCCCGCGGTGGGCCGCGCTGCTCGCCGAGGAGGCCGGGAGGGCCGAGCTCGTCCTGACCGAACTGCCGTGGTGGCGAAGCCAGTTCAAGGGCGCCGACGACGCCCGCATCGCGGACGGGAAGGGGGCGGGCGCCCGCCGGGCCACCCTCACCGTCGACCTGCCCGCCGACCTCACCGAGGCCGCGCTCACCACGCTGCCCGCGGCCTTCAACTGCGGCCCCGAAGCCGTCCTGCTCTCCGCGCTGACCGTCGCGGCCGTCCGCCACCGGGGCCACGGCACCGGCCTCCTCGTCCACCTGGAGGGACACGGCCGGGAGACGCTGTCGCGGCCCGCGGACGTGTCCCGCACCGTCGGCTGGTTCACGACGCAGTACCCCGTGCTGCTGGAGGCCGGGCGGCAGGGCGACGACGCGACGCCCGGCGGCGCGGTGGGCGACGGCACGGCGGGCGAGGTGCTCAAGGCCGTGAAGGAGCGGCTCAGGGCGGTCCCCGGCGGCGGCATCGGCTGGGGCCTCCTGCGCCACCTCAACCCGCACACCGCCCCCGACCTCGCCGAACTGCCCGTGCCCGACGTGCGGTTCAACTACCTGGGCCGCCTCACCTCCGGCGACGCGGCGGGCGGCGAACTGCTCGACGGGGCGCCCGGCGCGGTGCCGCTCGGCCACGCCGTCGAGATCGACGCCCTCGCCAAGGAGGGCCGGCACGGACTGGTCCTGGAGGCGACCTTCTCGTACGCCGAAGGAGTCCTCGCCGAGGACGACGTACGGCAGCTCGCCCTGAGGTGGCGCGAGGCGCTCACCGACCTCGCGGACGAGACGGCGCGGGGCGGCCCGGTCGGCGCCACCCCGTCCGACTTCCCCCTGGTGAGTCTCTCCTCCGACGAACTGGCCCTGCTGGAGGGCGACATGGACTTCCTCGACGCCGAGCCGGGGACGGAGGAGGACCGGTGAGCGGCCGCATCGCGGACGTCCTGCCGCTCACCCCCGGCCAGGAGGGCCTGCTCTTCCACGCCGTGCGCGACACCGAGGGACCCGACCCGTATCTGGTCCAGGCCCGCCTGCGCATCGGCCCCGCCACCGGCGCGGACGCCGTGCGCGCCGCGCTGGCCGCCCTCATGGACCGCCACCCCACCCTGCGCGCCTGCTTCCGGCACGAGCGCCTCGACCGCCCCGTGCAGGTGATCCCGCACGCCGTCAGGGTGCCCTGGACCGAGGTCGACCTGACCGGCCGCACCCCGGAGCGGGTCGAGTCCGGCAGGGCGGAGTTCCTCGCGCAGGACCGCGCGCTCCGCTTCGACCCCGCGCGCCCGCCGCTGGTCCGCGCCGCGCTCGTGCGCCACGACACCGGCCAGGAACTTGTCCTGACCTGCCATCACATCCTCATCGACGGCTGGTCGGTGCCGATCCTGGAGCGCGACCTCGCGGCGCTCGTCGCCGGTGAGGCCCTGCCGCCCGCCGTGCCCCACCGGCAGTACGCGCTGTGGCTGAGCCGCCAGGACCAGGCTTTGGCGCGCGAGGCCTGGCGCGCGGCCCTCGCCGGACTGGAGCGCCCCGCCCCGCTCGTGCCCGCCCACGCGGCCGACCCCACGGCGCCCGCCGACACCCTGAGGCTGCCCCTCACCGCCGGGCTGACCGCCGCCCTGGTACGCCGCGCCACCGAGGCGGGCGTCACCCTCAACACCCTGACCCAGGCCGCCTGGGCCCTCGTCCTCGCCCGGATGACCGGCGCGCGGGACGTCGTCTTCGGCGGGGTCGTCGCGGGACGCCCGCACGACCTGCCCGGGGCCGGCGAGATGGTCGGCATGTTCATCAACTCGCTGCCCGTGCGGGTCCGGCTGCGCGACGAGGAGACCGTCGCCGAACTGCTCGCCCGCGTCCAGGACGAGCAGGCGCACCTGAGCGCGTACCACCACGCCCGCCTCGCCGAGGTGCAGCGCGTCGCCGGGGCGGGGGCGGGCGAACTCTTCGACTCCGTCCTGGCGTTCGAGAACTTCCCGCGCGGCGCCGGGGACGGACAGGACGACCCGGACGCCGTGCGCGTCCTGGACGTCCAGGACGCCACCCACTACCCGGTGACCCTCGCCGTCGTCGCCGGCGAGCGGATGCTGCTCGCCGTGGGCTGCCGCCACGGCATCTCCGCCGACGCGGTCGCCGCCCGCATGGTGCGCGCCTTCGAGCAGCTGACGGGTGACCCCGGCACGCCGGTCGGCCGCCTCGACGTGCTCCCCGAGGCCGAGCACCGCGCACTCCTCGCGCGGGCCACGGGCGCCCCGGCGGAGCCCGCCGCCGAACCGGCCACCGTGACCGCCCGGTTCGCCGCCCGGGCGGCCCGCACCCCGGACGCTCCCGCCGTGGAGGCCGACGGCGAGACCCTCACGTACGCACGCCTCGACGCGGAGTCGGACCGGCTGGCCCGGCGCCTCGCCGGGGCGGGCGTGGGCGCCGGCGCCACGGTGGGCCTGCTGCTCCGCCGCTCGCCCGCCCTGATCGTCGCCCAGCTCGCGGTGGCCAAGGCGGGCGCGTGCTGGCTGCCGCTCGACCCGGCGCAGCCGCGGGACCGCCTGTCCCGGCTGGTCGAGGGCGCGTCGGCGGACCTGGTCCTGACGGACGACGAGGACGCACGGCAACATCGCCTGTCCGTACGCCACTTGGCCGTACGCGGCGACTCGCCGGAGGCGCCCCTCGGTGCCCCCGCGCACCCCGAGTCCGCCGCCTGCGTGATGTACACCTCCGGGTCGAGCGGCGAGCCCAAGGGCGTCGTCGTCCCGCACCGGGCCGTCGTCGCGCTCGCCGCCGACCGCCGCTTCGCGGGCGCCGCCCACCGCCGCGTCCTGCTGCACAGCCCGCACACCTTCGACGCCGCCACCTACGAGACGTGGGCCCCGCTCCTGAGCGGCGGCACGGTCGTCGTCTGCCCCGACGAGCCCGTCACGCCCGCCCTGCTGGCCCGGGTGCTGCCCGAGGGGCGCGTCACCGCGCTGTGGCTGACCGCCGAACTCTTCCGTACGGTCGCGGAGCTGGCGCCCGAGGTCCTGCGGGGGCTGCGCGAAGTGTGGACCGGCGGCGACGTCGTGGACCCCGACGCGGTGCGCCGCGTCCGGGCGCGCTGCCCCGGTCTTGCCGTCGTGAACGGCTACGGCCCCACCGAGACCACGGTGTTCGCCACCGCCCACCGCGTCACGGAGACCGCCCCGGGCGCGCCGGTGCCGATCGGCGGCCCGCTCGACGGCACCCGCGTCCACGTCCTCGACGCCCGGCTGCGCCCCGTCCCCGACGGCGGCGTGGGCGAGGTGTACGTCGCGGGGACCGGGCTCGCCCACGGCTACCTCGGTCTCCTCGGCGCCACCGCCGAACGCTTCGTCGCCGACCCGCACGGCGAGCCGGGAGCCCGGATGTACCGCACGGGCGACCTGGCCCGGCGGACCCCCGACGGCGCCCTGGAGTTCGCGGGCCGCGCCGACGACCAGCTGAAGATCCGCGGCTTCCGTGTCGAACCCGCCGAGATCGAGGCGGCCCTGACGACCTGCCCCGGCGTGACCCGCGCGGTCGTCGCCGCCCGGCCCGCCCCGGACGGCGGCAAGCGGCTCGTGGCGTGGGTGGTGCTGGAGGACCTGGAGGGACTGGAGGGCACCGAGGGCTCCGGCCCCGCCGGGCACGACCCCCTGGAGCGCGTCCGCGAGGCCGCCGCCCGGATCCTGCCGGGGCATCTGCTGCCCACCGCCTGGGCCCGCGTCGACGCCGTGCCGCTCACCGCGCACGGCAAGGCCGACCGGGCCGCCCTGCCCCGGCCCCTCGCCGCGGCGGCCCCCTCACGGGCGCCGCGCACCGCGCGCGAGAAGGAGCTGTGCGACCTGTTCGGCGAGGTGCTCGGCCTCCCGGACGTCGGGCCCGACACCGACTTCTTCGCGGCCGGCGGGCACTCGCTGACCGCGCTGCGCCTGGTGGGACGGATCGAGAAGGCCTGGGGCGAGCGGGTCCCGGTCGCCGCGCTCTTCGCGGCACCCACGCCCGCCGCCCTCATCGCCCGCCTCGACGCGCCGGACCCGGACCGGGCCGAGAGCCTCGCCCCGCTGCTCGCCCTGCGCGCACAGGGCGAGGGCACGCCGCTGTTCTGCGTGCACCCGGGACTCGGTGTGAGCTGGGCCTTCACCGCGCTGCTGCCGCACCTGTCCCCGGACCGGCCCGTGTACGCCCTCCAGGCCACGGCCCTGAGCGAGGACGTGTCCCGGCCGCACCACAGCGTCGCCGACCTCGCCGAGGAGTACGTCGAGCGCATCCGCGCCGTGCGGCCCCACGGCCCGTACCTCCTGCTCGGCAGGTCCTTCGGCGGGCCCGTCGCCCACGAGATGGCGGTACGGCTGCGCGCGGCGGGCGAGGAGGTCGCGCTGCTCGCGGTCGTCGACGCCATGCCCAAGCCGCCGGAGATCGCCCGCACCCCGCTGGACCCCGCCGTCGTCGACGAGGAGGCGCGGCGGATCCTCCGGGAGGAGGGCGCCGTCCTCGACGGGATCGGCGGGCACCGGCTCGCCGCCCTGACCGAGTCCGTCGCCCACCACCTGGTCCTGGCCCGCCGGTGGGTCCCGTCCCCCTACGACGGCACCGTGACCCTCTTCGCCGCGTCCCGCGACCCCGAGGCCATCCCCACCGGGATCAAGGCCGAGGCGTGGCGGCGCGCCGCAGCCTCCGTCGACGTGCACGAACTGGCCTGCGCCCACGTCGAGGTGCTCGACCCGGACCAGGCGGCCCGGATCGCCGCGGTCCTCGAACAGACCCTTCAGGGAGAGTGACCCAGTGGACGACACACTGGACCCGGCGGCCCCGGTGGCCGTCGAGGAGTACGAGTTCCCCGTCTCCGACGCCCAGAGCCGGCTTCTGGTCCTCGACCGGATGAACCCCGGCACCGCCCAGTACAACGTGCCCGCGGCCTTCGCCGTGCACGGCCCCTTCGACCTCGGCGCGTTCACGCGCGCGCTCGACGCCCTCGTGACCCGCCACGAGTCGCTGCGCACCGTCTTCCGCACCGCGCCCGACGGCACCCAGACCCAGCTCGTGGCCGCCACCGGCCGCGCGCACCTCACCGTCGAGAAGGACATCGCGGCACACGAGGTGCCGGGGCGGCTGCGGGCCGACGCGGCCCGCCCCTTCGACCCGGCGGCCGGGCCGCTGCTGCGGTGCGCGGTGTACGCCGTCGACGACGGCAGCCACCGCCTGCTGCTCGTCGCCCACCATCTGATCTGCGACGGCTGGTCCCTCGGCGTCATCCTGCGCGACCTGTCCGCCGCGTACGCCGCCGAGACCCGCGGCCTGCCCCACGACCTGCCCGAACTGCCCATCCAGTACCCGGACTTCGCCGTCTGGCAGCGCGAGCGTCAGGCCGCCGGCGGCTATGCCGACGCCGTCGCCCACTGGGCGGGCGCGCTGCGCGGGGCGCCCGAGGTCGTCTCGCCCCCGCTGGACCGGCCGCGCCCCGCCGTGCGCACCGCCGACGGCGGCGCCGAGCGGTTCCTGCTGGGCGACGGGGTCCGCGCGCGGCTCGCCGAGGCGGCGCGGACCCGGGGCGGCACGCCGTTCATGGCGCTGTTCGCCGCGTACGCCGCGTACCTCGGCCGCCTCAGCGGCCGCGACGACCTGGTGATCGGCTACCCGGTGTCCGGCCGCGACCGGCCCGAACTCCAGGACCTGGTCGGCATGCTGACCAACACGCTGGCCCTGCGCGTCGACCTGACCGGTGACCCGTCCTACGGCGAGCTGATCGGCCGCGTCCGCGCCGCGCTGCTCGCCGGGTCGCCCCACCAGGACGCGCCGTTCGAGTCCGTCGTGGACGCCGTCGCCCCCGCCCGCGAGACCAGCCACGACCCGCTGGTCCAGCTGGTCTTCGCGTACGACGACGACACCGAGCTGTCCCTCGCGCTCGCGGGAGCCGACGTCGACCGCGTCGAACTCGCCCTGGAGACGGCCAAGTTCGACTTCCATCTGCACGTCGAGCGGTGGGGCGCGGACGGCACCCTGGCCGCGCAGTTCATCTACCGCGCCGACCTCTTCGAGGCGGCCACCGTCCGCAGCTGGGTGCGCGGCTTCGAGACGTTCCTCGACGCGGCCCTCGCCCGCCCCGACGCGCCGCTGGCCGCCCTGGACGCCGTCCCCGCCGAGGAGCGCGCCCGCGCGGTCGCCGCCGCCGACCGCACCGACGAGGCCGCGCCCACGGACCGCCTGGTCCCCGACCTCATCGCGGACGTCGCCGCCGCACGGCCCGACGCCACCGCCCTGGTCTGCGGCGACGTACGGCTCGGCTACCGCGAACTCCTCGCGAGGGCCGACGCGCTGGCACTCCGGCTGCGCGCGGCCGGCGTGCGGCCCGGCGTGCCCGTCGGCCTGCTGCTGCCCCGCTCGGCCGAGATGGGCGTCGCGGCGCTCGCGGTGCTCCGCGCGGGCGGCGCGTACGTCCCCCTGGACCAGGCCCACCCGCACGCCCGCCTCGCGCACATGGTCGAGGCCTCCGGGACGCGGCTGCTCCTCACGGCGGAGGAGACCGCGCCGAAGGGGGAGGCCCTCGGCGTGCCCTGCCTGCGCGCCGACGAGGCGGCCGCGGACGAGGCGGCCGTCGACGAGTCCCTCGTGCTGCCCGAGGGCGAGCGGCCCACCCCGGACGACCTCGCGTACATCCTGTTCACCTCCGGCTCCACCGGCGTGCCCAAGGGCGTCGCCGTCGAGCACCGCGCGCTGCTCAACCTGACCGTGGCGGTGCGGCCCGCGTTCCCGGTCACCGCCGACGACCGCGTGCTGCAGTTCGTGTCGTTCGGCTTCGACGTCGCCGTCTCCGACCTGTTCTTCCCCTGGGTCGCGGGCGCCGAGCTGCACATCGCGCGGGACGACGAACGCCTCGGCGACGCGCTGTTCGCCCGGCTGCGGGACTCGCGCATCTCGTACGTGTTCCTGCCGCCGTCCGCCGCGATGCTGCTGCCCGACGTGGCCGGGCGCCTGCCCGACCTCGTCACGCTCGCCGTCGGCGGCGAGGCCTGCCCCGCCGAGCTCGTCGAGCGCCTCGCCGAGCCGGGCCGCCGGATCGTCAACGCGTACGGCCCCAGTGAGGCCACCGTCTACGCCACCACCGCCGACCTCGTCCCCACCGAACCCGTCGTCATCGGCCGACCGGTGCCGGGCTCGCGCGTGCACGTCCTCGACGACCGCCTGCGCGTCGTCCCGACCGGCGCGACCGGCGAGGTCTACATCGCGGGCGCCTCGCTGGCCCGCGGCTACGTCGCCCGGCCCGGCCTGACCGCCGAACGCTTCGTCGCCGACCCCTACGGCCCGCCCGGCGCCCGGATGTACCGCACCGGCGACCTCGCCCGCATCGACGCCCGCGGCCGCATCCACTACCTCGGCCGCTCCGACTCCCAGGTCAAACTCCGCGGCATCCGCATCGAACTCGGCGAGATCGAGGCCCTGTTGGCTGGCTCCCCGGACGTGGCGGTCGCCGCGGCCGCGGTGCGCGGCGACGGCGCCGACCAGCGCCTGGTCGCGTACGTCGTGCACCGCGAGGGCGCCGCCCCCTCGGACGAGGACCTGCGCGCCCACCTCGCCGAGCGGCTGCCCGGCTACATGCTGCCCGAGGTCTACGTCCACCTCGACGAGCTGCCCCTGAACCGCTCCGGCAAGATCGACCGGGCGCGGCTGCCCGAACCGTCGGGGGAGCGGCACGACCAGGGCCGTGCCCACGTCGCCGCGCGCACCGCCACCGAACGGCGCGTGGCCGAGGTGTGGGCCCGCGCGCTCGCCCGGGACCAGGTCGGCGTCCACGACAACTTCTTCGACCTGGGCGGCAATTCGGTGCGGATGCTCGGCGTCCTCGCCGCCCTCCGCGAGGCGACGGACGACCCGGAGCTCTCCCTGGTCGACCTGTTCCGCCACCCCACCGTCGCCACGGTCGCGGCCCACCTCGACCGGACGTCAGGACAGGCCCCCGACCCCGGGGCCGACGCCCCCGCCGCCGCCACCGCGGCCCAGCGCAGGGGCAGTGACCGCCGCGCACGCCAGACCGCCGCCGCACAACGGCTCCGCTCCAGAAAGGGCACGCCACGATGACCGAGCCAGCCACCTGGGACCCGGCCGCGGACGCCGAGTCCGCCCTCGACTCCGCCCTCGCCGTCGTCGGGATGAGCGGACGTTTCCCCGGCGCCCCCGACCTGGACGCCTACTGGACGAACCTGCGCGACGGCGTCTGCTCCATCGCCGACTTCACCGAGGCCGAACTCCTCGCCGACGGCGCCGAGCCGAGCGAGGTGCGCGGACCCGACCACGTGCCCGCCAAGGGATACCTCGCCGACGCCGACCGCTTCGACGCCGAACTCTTCGGCTTCCACCGCACCGAGGCCGCCGCCCTCGACCCGCAGCACCGGCTCCTGCTCCAGACCGCCTGGGCCGCCCTGGAGGACGCGGGCCACGACCCGCTCGCCGCCCCGACCCGCACCGGCGTCTACGTCGGCGGCAGCCCGACCGAGCACATGCTGGCCGCCCACACCGACCGGCGCCTCGCCGCCTCGATCGGCGCGATGCAGATCCGCACCCTCACCGACCGCGAGTTCCTCGCCCCCTGGATCTCCTACCGCCTCGGCCTCGAAGGCCCCAGCCTGACCGTTCAGACGGCCTGCTCGACCTCGCTCACCGCGGTGCACCTCGCCGCCCAGGCGCTGCTCCTCGGGGAGTGCGACACGGCGCTCGCGGGGGGCGTCAGCGTCGACACCGTACGCAAGCAGGGATACGTCCACTACGAGGGCGGCATCTTCTCGTCCGACGGCCGCTGCCGCCCCTTCGACGAGCGCGCGGGCGGCACGGTGCCGGGCAGCGGCGTGGGCGTCGTCGTGCTGCGCCGCCTCGCGGACGCGCTCGCCGACGGCGACCCGATCCGCGCGGTGCTCCGGGGCTCCGCCCTGACCAACGACGGCGCCACGAAGGTCGGTTTCACCGCCCCCGGCGTCGAGCAGCAGACGGCGGCCATCGTCGAGGCGTGGTCGGCGGCGGGCCTCGCGCCGTCCGCCGCGCAGTACGTGGAGACGCACGGCACGGCCACGGAGCTGGGCGACCGGATCGAACTGGCGGCGGCGACGGAGGCGTTCAGGGGGGACGGGCAGGGGGTCGGCGCCGAGACTCCCGCCGGCACCGGCACCCGCATCGGCATCGGCTCCGTGAAGTCCAACATCGGGCACCTGGACGCGGCGGCGGGCGTCGCCTCGCTCATCAAGGCGGTGCTCATGCTGGAGCACGCCACGCTGGCGCCCACCGTCAACGTCACCGGGCCGCACCCCGAACTCGGCCTGGACGCCTCGCCGTTCCGCGTCGTGGACCGCGCCGCACCCTGGCCGAGCCCCGCCGCGGGGCCGCGCCGCGCGGGCGTGAGCTCGCTCGGCATCGGCGGCACGAACGTCCACGTCGTCCTGGAGGAGGCACCGCCCCGCCCCGGGACCACCGACGCCGCCGCGCCCCGGCGCACCGAGATCCTCCCCCTCTCCGCCCGCACGGAGAGCGCCCTCGCCGCGCTCGCGGGCCGCCTCGCGACCGCCCTGCGCGCGCCCGGCGCCCCGTCCCTCGCCGACACCGCGCACACCCTGCGCACCGGCCGCACCCCCATGGACGTCCGCGCGTACGTCCTGGCCTCGGACACGGAGGAGGCCGCCGAGCGGCTGACGGCACTCGCCGAAGGACGCTCCCCGTACGCGGCGCAGGGCAGCCCCGACGAGGCCGGGCTGCGCGGGCTCGGCGAGCTGTGGCTCAAGGGCGGCACGGTCCTGTGGCCGGCCGGGCCCGCCGGGGCGCGCCGGGTGAGCCTGCCGACGTACCCGTTCGCGGGGGAGAGCTTCGGCGCGCTCACACTGGCCCGCCGGACCGAGGACGCGCAGGACGCCCCGGCGCCCGCCGCGCCCGGCGACGACCTCACCCGGGCCGTCTCCGAGCTGCTGGCCGAGGCCCTCGGCCTGGAGGGTCCCGCGGGCCCGGAGACGACCTACTTCGCGGCCGGCGGGGACTCGCTGACCGCGGTGCACCTGGTCGGCAGGCTCCGGGACGACTTCGGCATCGACGTGCCGATCACGCTGTTCCTGGAGGAGCTGACCCTCCACGAACTCGCCGACCGCATCGTCGAGTCGAAGGAGACGGGGGAGGACTCGCTGGACGCGCTGCTGTCGGAGTTCGAGGCGGAGTAGCCGGAGGCGGAGCGCGCGTACGGGGCGGGGCGCCGGTCGGGCGCCCCGCCCCGGCCCGCTCACGGCGTGGCCGCGCTCCGGTCCGGCAGCGCGGCGGCGATGACGTCGGCGACGTACGGAAGGTGGTCGTCGAGGAAGAAGTGCCCGCCCGTCAGCACATGGCAGGAGAACGCGCCCTGCGTCTCGCGCTCCCAGACCCGTGCGGCCTCGACCGTGACGCGCGGGTCGGCGTCACCGGTCAGGGCGATGACGGGACAGTCCAGTCGAGGCCCCTCGCGGTACTCGTACTCGTCGACGATGCGGTAGTCCGCCCGCACCGGCGGAAGGAAGAGCGGGATGAGCTCGGGGGAGGAGAAGAGCTCGTTGTCCGTGCCGGACAGGCCCTTCATGTCCTCGATCAGTTCGGCGTCGGACATCTCGCGCACCGGGCGCCGCCCCGCGGGCCGCCAGGGCAGCGAGGGCCCTCGCCGGCCGGAGACGAACAGGGCCGCGGGCGGCCGCCCTTCGGCCGTCAGACGGCGCGCGGTCTCGAACGCGAGCAGCGCGCCCATGCTGTGCCCGAACAGGGCCACCGGCCTGCCGTCGTCCCACTGGGACCGCACGCCGAGCACGGCGTCGACGACGTCGCCCGCCCGCTCGGCGAACGGCTCGCCGTACCGGTCCTGACGCCCCGGGTACTGCACGAGCCGCGGGTCGACGACGCCCGTGACGGCGGCCGACAGGGCGTGGTAGGCGCTGACCGAACCGCCCGCGTGCGGGAAGCAGAGCAGGCGCGTCCCGGCGGCGGGTGCGGGGTGGAAGCAACGTATCCAGTCGCCCACGAGCGCCCTCCTTTCGTGTTCCGTGCCGTCTCCCGAGGACGGCGGCCTCGGCCAGCATGCCGGACGAGCACCCGCCGTGGTGATCCTTTCCGCGGAGCGCGGCGCAGATCACGGTGCGGACGCCGGGCCGGGCGTCCCCGGCGCGCACCCGCCTAGACTTGGCGGCGCCCCGGGACGACGGAACGCCGGGGCGCGACGGACCAGGACGACGAAGACGCGCGGCCCGCGGGGGCGGCGCGACCGAGCAGAAGGACGACGGTGGGCGGAACGGGAGGCCGGCAGGTGATCACGGGCACCGGCGGCCACGACGACCCGCCCGCGGCCCTGCTCACGGAGGCGGCGGCCGCCTTCGGACTGCTCGCCTCGTCCGCGCGGCTGCACATCGTGTGGGCGCTCGCGCAGGGCGAGAGCGACGTCAGCGGCCTCGCCGAGCGGGTGGGCGGCGCGCTGCCCGCCGTCAGCCAGCACCTGACCAAGCTGAAGCTCGCCGGGCTCGTGGGCGCGCGCCGCGAGGGCCGCAGGATGGTCTACTTCGTCGCCGACCCCGACGTGGTCACCGTCGTCCGCCTGATGGTCACCCAGCTCGCGTCCCGCGCCGAGGAGGCCGGGGCCCCGGCCCGCCGCTTCCGTGGAACCGGTGCCTGAGCCCCCTGCGGCCGAGGTCGAGGCGACCCCGCTCACGGTCCTGCGCGCGCTGGACACCGGCCCGCGCGGCCTCACCGAGGAGGAGGCGGGGGCCCGGCTGGCCCGCCACGGCGAGAACACGGCGCCGGCCCGCGCGACCGTGCCGTGGCCCGGCCGCTTCCTGCGCGGCCTGCGCGACCCCTTCACCGCCGTGCTGCTCTGCCTCGGCCTGGTCTCCGCCACCGTGGCCGCGTGGGGCACGGCCTGCGTGATCACCGTCCTGGTGGTGGTGAGCTGCGCGCTGCGCTCGACGGGCGAGCACCGCGCCGACCGCGCGATGAGCGCGCTGCGCGAGCTGGTGGCGACGACGGCGACGGTCGTACGCCGCCCGTACGAGGGCGCGCCGCCGACGCCCCGTGAACTCCCCGTGGACCAGCTCGTCCCCGGCGACGTCGTCCGCCTCGCCCCCGGCGACCTCGTCCCGGCCGACGTCCACCTGCTCCGGTCGCAGGGCCTGCACGTGAACGAGGCGCCGCTGACGGGCGAGTCGGAGCCGGTACGGAAGAGCCCCGGTCCCGCGAGCCCCGGCTCACACCTCTGTTTCCAGGGGAGCAGCGTGACGTCCGGGAGCGGGACGGCGGTGGTGGTGGCGACGGGGGCGGGGACGCGGTTCGCGGC
>NZ_LIRJ01000269.1:0-4476 GCF_001419745.1 Streptomyces silaceus
GCCCTGATGACCGGCACCGTCACCGGCGGCCTGAGCACCGGCCTGCTGCTCGGCCTGTGCCAGCTCCCCGTCACCTGCCTCGCCCTGGTCCTGTACGAGCGCACGGCACGCCGCCGTCTGGACCCGCTCGCCGAACGGCTGCGCAAGCAGGCCGAGCTGGCCGACGCGCGGGCGGGCGGGGGCCGGCCATGAGCGAGGACGCGCAGACCATGTCCCTGGTGGCCTTCACCGCCGTGGCCACCCTCACCCTGCTGCTGTGCGTCCTGGCCGTCCCCGACCGGGACGACCTCGACGGGTTCTACACCGGCTTCGGCGCGCTCTCCCCGATGCGCAACGGCCTGGCCATCGCGGGCGACTACATCTCGGCGGCCACCGTCCTCGGCACCGGCGGCGTGATCGCCCTGCTCGGCTACGACGGCGTGGTCCTCGCCCTGAGCACGGCGCTCTCCCTGACGCTCCTGATGTTCCTGCTGGCCGAACCCCTGCGCAACGCGGGCCGGTTCACCATGGGCGACGTCCTGGCGCGCCGCATGCCGGGCCGCGCCGTACGGATCGCCGTGTGCGCGGCGACACTCGCGGCGCTGCTCCCGCTCATGCTGGTCCAACTGGCGGGCGCGGGCGACCTGCTGGCCTTCGTCCTCGGCTTCTCCGGCGAGGGCCTGAAGACCGGCTGCATCGTCGCGCTCGGCACCCTCATGATCAGCTACGCGGCGCTCGGCGGCATGAAGGGCACCGCCCTCATCCAGATCCTGAAGATCGTGACGCTGCTCGGCTCGGGCGTCGTGGTCGCCGTCCTGGTCCTGCGCCGCTTCGACTGGGACGTGGGCGCCCTGCTCGCGGCGGCCGAGCGCGGCAGCGGGGCGGGCCCGGCCTTCCTCCGCTCCGGGCTGCAGTTCGCGGACAGCCCCCACCCCCGCCTGGACATGATCAGTTCGGAGCTGACGGTGGTCCTCGGCGGCGCGGCGCTCCCGCACGTCACGATGCGCATGTACACGGCGCGCAACGCCCGCGAGATACGGCGCTCCATGTCCTGGGCGGTCTCGTCCGTGTCGCTGTTCGTCCTGGTCATCACCGTGGTGGGGTTCGGCGCGACCGCGCTGGTCGGCAGCGCGGCGATCATCGAGGAGGACCCGCAGGGCAACACGGCCTATCTGCTCGGCTCCCGCGCGGCGTTCGGCGCCGACACCTCGGCCGTCGAGACGCTGGTCTTCACGACGGTCACCACGGCGCTGTTCCTGACGCTGCTCGCGTCCGTGGCCGGCATGATCCTCGCCTGCGCCAACTCCCTCGCGCACGACGTCTTCGCGCACGGCCGCCGCACGCCCTCGCCGCGCCGCGAGATGACGCTCGCCCGCGCCTCCGCGCTGGCCATAGGGGTACCGGCGATCCTGCTCGCGGTCCTGGTCAAGGACCACAACCTCCAGCCCCTGGCCACCCTCTCCTTCTGCCTGGGCGCCTCCGCCCTCGCGCCCGCCCTGGTCTACGGCCTCTTCTGGCGCCGCTACACACAGACCGGCCTGCTCTGCACCCTGCTCGGCGGGACGCTCGGCGCGACCGTCCTGATGACCGGCACCAACCTCGTCTCCGGCAGTCCCGGCTCGGCCTTCCCGCACCACGACTTCACGTGGTTCCCGTTCACCACGACGGGCATCGCCTCGATCCCGCTGGGCTTCCTCCTCGGCTGGCTGGGCACCCGCCTGTCCGACCGCGGCCGGGCCGAGGACCAGCGCAGACGGTACGAGGCCGTGGAGGGGTCGATCCTGGCGGGGGCGGTGCGGCGGGGCCGATGACCGTGCCGGACCGGGGCGCCGCTACGGCGTCTCCTCCGCGGGGGCCCGTCCCGTCAGCGCGGCGAGGCTGCTGCGCACATGGTCCATGTGCGCCCGCACCTCGTCCCACTGCTCGCCGTGCTCGCGCAGCACCCGCTCGGTCTCGCGGGCCAGCCGCTCCTCGCGCACCGCGGCCTGCGCGACCAGCTCCGCGCCGCGCGCCTCGGCGTCCTCCTGCCGGTGCCTCGCGGACTCCTCCGCCTCGGCGAAGGCCCGCTTGGCCTCGGAGAGCCGGGCCTCCGCGGCGGCCACCCGCTCCGCGTCCCGCGCGTCCGAGGCCGCCTCGCGCTCGGCCGCCTCGCGCTCGGCGGCCTCCCACCGCTCGGCCTGCTCCTTCTCCTGGTCGGCGAGCAGCCCCTCGCACCGCTGCCGCATCTCGCGCAGCGCCGCGAGCGCCTCGCCGCGCCACTCCTTCACGTCCCGCCGGGCCTCGACCCGTGCCTCGTCCGCGGTGCCGCGGTCGGCCAGCAGCCGCAGCCGCGCCCACTCCTCGGCGTCGGCGCCGACCCGTTCGGCGTGGGCGCGCGCGGCGTCCCGCGTCCGACGCGCGTCGGCCTCGGCGGCCTCGGCCAGCCGCTGCGCCTCGGCCTGCGCCGCCTCGCGCAGGGCGGCGGCCTCCTCCTCGCCGAGCGCCAGGATCCGCTGGGCGCGCCCGCCGAGCGTCTCGTACGTCTGGGGGGCGAGCCGCGAGACCGCGTCCCGCAGGTGCTCGGCCTCCGCCTCCATGTCCTTGGCGAGGACCGTCAGCCGGGCGGCCCGCTCCCACGCCGCGTCCCGCTCCTGGGACAGTCCGGTGGCGTACGCCTCGACCTGCGCGGGGCGGTAGCCGCGCCCGCGCACGGTGACGAAGCCGTGCGACGACGGCGCACCGCTGCTGCTCATCCTTGGATCCCCTCTCCGACGGACCACGCGCGCACAGCGCGATTGGCGCACATCTTGATGGATCAAGCGGAAATGCTCATAACGCGACACTCCGCCCACCCCACCGGTCAAGGATGCGTCAATTGGCGGCAGAAGTCGGAATCGGAGGGCCGTGTCCCCGGCCACTTGCGGCGGCCACCGACTCCGGGGCGCGCACGACGAAGGCGTCCGGCCCGTTCCCGGGCCGGACGCCTTCGTCCGCCATCTCATGCCGTACGCGAGCGCGCACGGCACGGCGCTACAGCAGGCCGTCCCACATCTGCTCCAGGAGCACCGACCACCAGCTCTCCGGCGAGGCCAGGGCCGCGCCGTCCAGGGCCGCCAGCTGGCTCTGGAAGTCGACGGTCCAGCGGCCCGCCTGCTCCTGGTTGAGCCCGAACCGCAGCCGCCACATCCGCCCGAGCAGCGCCATGCAGCGCGCGAACTCGGGCAGCCCGGTGTTCACGAACTGCGGCGGCACCGGCGCACCGCCGGGGCCGGCCTCCACCGGCACGGCCACGATGTTCGCCGTGCCGTACTGGACACAGAGCGCACGGCCGAAGTCGCTGCCCATGACCAGGTACGACCCCGCGTCGGACGCCGGCTGCACCCCGCGCTCCTGCGCCAGCTCGGCCAGCGTCGGCACCGGACGCCCCGGCTGGGCCTGCGCCCAGAAGAACGGCCCGAAGTCGACGGGCAGACCCGCCACCACGAGGGTGTGCGCCACGATGTCCGGCACGCCCTGCCGGGACACCGCGCGCTGGTCGAAGCGGAAGATGCCGGGGCCGAAGGCCGCGGCCAGCTCCTGCGCGATGCCCTCCGGCGGGATCGCCGGGGCGGGCGCCATCTGCTGCAGCGGGGCGCGCACCGGGGCCGGGCGGGCCGGGCCGTCCGCGACCTGGTGCAACTCGCCCTGGTGCTCCAGGAGTTGCTGCATGCCCTGCTGACGGGACGCGTGGTCCCTGCCGTACGGGGCGATGGACGTGATCCGCGCCTGCGGCCAGGTCTCGCGGATCATCCGGGCGCAGTACGCGCCGGGCAGCTCGCAGGACTCCAGCTCGGTGTGGAGTTCGAGCACCTGCTGCGGCGGCACGTTCATGCCGCGCAGCTCGTGCAGGATCTGCCACTCCGGGTGCGGGGTGCCGGGCGCCGAGCGGCGGATGAGCTGCTGCTCGGAGCCGTCGGCCGCGCGGTAGCGCAGCACGGCCTGGTAGCCGGGGCCCACGGTCGGCTGACCGGTGGGCGGCTGCGGATAGCCGTAGGGCTGACCACCGGGAGCACCGGGCTGCCCCGGCGCGGGCGGCGGGGGCATCCCGGGCGCACCCGGACCGCCGACGGCGGGCCCGGCCAGCATGGTCGCGGCGTGGTGGACGCCGCCCCCCGGCGGCGGGGTGCCGGGGGCGCCCGCACCAGGAGCACCGGGGGCGCCGGGCGGCTGGGGCGCACCCGGGGCACCGGGCGCGCCCGGGGGCTTGAGCCCGCCGCCCAGGCTCGGGTCGGCCAGCATCGTCGCGGCGTGGTGGACACCGCCGGGAGGCGTACCGGGAGCACCGGGCGGACCCGGAGGCTGGGGCGCACCGGGAGCGCCGGGCGCGCCAGGAGGGCCGGGCGGCTGGGGCGCGCCCGGAGCGCCGGGGGCACCCGGAGGCTTGAGCCCGCCGCCCAGGCTCGGGTCGGCGAACATCGTCGCGGCGTGGTGGACACCGCCGGGAGGCGTACCGGGAGCACCGGGCGGACCCGGAGGCTG
>NZ_LIRJ01000269.1:4525-4662 GCF_001419745.1 Streptomyces silaceus
GGCGCGGCGGGCGGCTTCGGCCCGTCCGGGCCGAGCGAGGAGACGAGCTGCGTCGGTACGTACCCACCGGCGGGCGTACCGGGCGCGCCGGGCCCCGAGGGCGGCGGCGTGCTCCCGGCGGGCGGCGGCGGTGCGGG
>NZ_LIRJ01000027.1:0-3866 GCF_001419745.1 Streptomyces silaceus
CCACCGCTCGCCGACCACCGCACGCCGATATCCGGAACTCCGGCTCCGCTCAAAGCCCTTGACGTGACGTCAACCTCGCCATCACCATCAGGGCACTCGGAAACCCGTACGCCCCACGCGTACCCCCCACACGGAATCCGGAGTTCCAACATGAAGCTGTCCGTTCCCGGACGCGCCGCAGCGGCCGCAGTCATAGCCGTCGGCGGGCTCCTCGCCACGACCGCGATATCCAACGCGACGCCCGCACCCAAGGCGTCCGCACCCCAGGCGGCCGCCGCGCCCGACATCAACGTCGACAACGTCAAGGCCCACCTCGCCGACCTCCAGTCCGTCGCGGACGCCAACGGCGGCAACCGCGCCCACGGAAGCGCCGGCTACAAGGCCTCGATCGACCAGCTGAAGAAGAAGCTCGACGACGCCGGATTCACCACCTCCGTCCAGGAGTTCACCGCGAGCGGCGAGACCGGCTACAACCTGATCGCCGACTGGCCGGGCGGCGACGAGGGCCAGGTCGTCATGGCCGGCGCCCACCTCGACAGCGTCTCCGACGGGCCCGGCATCAACGACAACGGCTCCGGGTCCGCCGCCATCCTGGAGACCGCGCTCACCGTGGCCCGCGAGAAGTACGAGCCCAAGAAGCACCTGCGGTTCGCCTGGTGGGGCGCCGAGGAGATCGGCATGGTCGGCTCCTCGCACTACGTCGAGAGCCTGCCCTCCGCCGACCGCTCGAAGATCAGCGGCTATCTGAACTTCGACATGCTCGCCTCCCCGAACGCCGGTTACTTCGTCTACGACGACGACCCCACGATCGAGAAGACCTTCAAGGACTACTACGCGGGCGTGAACGTCGCGACGGAGCCGGACGACGAGGGCGACGGCCGCTCCGACCACGCGCCCTTCCAGCAGGCGGGCGTCCCGGTCGGCGGGCTGTTCTCCGGCGCCGAGACCACCAAGTCGGCTGCCCAGGCGGAGAAGTGGGGCGGCACGGCGGACGAGGCGTTCGACAAGTGCTACCACTCCTCCTGCGACGGGGAGTCGAACATCGACGCCAAGGCGCTCGACCGCAACAGTGACGCGGTGGCCTACGCGGTGTGGGGCCTGTCCTCGTAAGCGAACCCCCTGGACGACATTGGATGCGCGTGCATATAGTGCACACGCATCCAATCGTCGTGCGCAAGCACTGGCGAGCGACAAGCGACCCCAGGGGGATTCGATGACCCGCAAGTTCCTCTTCGTGCTCGGCAGCGCCCGCCCCGAGGGCAACTCCGAGCTCCTGGCCCGCAAGGCCGCCGAGCAGCTCCCCGCGGACGTCGAGCAGCGCTGGGTGAACCTGGCGGACGTGCCCCTGCCCGACTTCCGGGACCAGCGGCACGACGACAGCACCCCGCGCGCCCGCCCCCGCCCCTCCGGCGACAACGAGGCGCTGCTCCTGGACGCCACCCTCGACGCCACGGACATCGTCATCGTGTCGCCGCTGTACTGGTACTCGCTGTCGTCCACCGTCAAGCGCTACCTCGACTACTGGGACGCCTGGCTGGAGACCCCGGAGGCAGACTTCAAGGAGACCCTCAAGGGGCGCACCCTGTGGGGCGTGACGGCCCTCGCGCACCGCGAGGAGGAGGTGGCCGAGCCGCTCATCGGCACGCTGCGCAACTCCGCCGCCTACTTCCCGATGCGCTTCGGCGGCGTCCTGCTGGGCAACGGCACGCGGCCCGGCCACGTGCTCGACGACACCGAGGCGCTGGCGCGCGCCAAGACGTTCTTCGCCCAGGAGCCGCCGCTGGCCCGCTACCCCTACGACCAGGCGTAGTCACGCGGGGCAGCAACACCCCGCACCGGAATGCCCCGCACCGCAAGACCCCTCGCCGGAACACCCCTCGCCGGAACACCCCGCACCGGCACGCCCGGAACTCCTCACGCCAGCACGTCCTTCGCCCCGAACCGGGCCCATGCCGCCGAGCCGAAGACGGCCGCGTACAGGCCCTGCATCTGCAGGTTCTTGACGATGTCGTCCCAGTAGACCGGCTCGCGCATCAGGTCGGCGAAGGACAGCCAGTAGTGCGAGAAGAAGTACGGGTGGAGGGCGTGCAGCTGCGGTATCTGGTCGAGGATCTGGACCGTGATCAGCAGGCCGACGGTCGTCGCCATCGCCGCGATGCCGCTGCTGGTGAGCGTCGACACGAACAGGCCGAGCGCCGCCACGCCGACCAGTGACACGGCGACGGCAAGCGCGATGAGCAGGGCCCGCAGCAGCCCGTCGCCGAAGCTCATACGGGTACCGGAGATCGTGGTGACCTCGCCCAGCGGGAAGAGCAGCGCCCCGGTCGCGAGCGCGGACGCGGCGACGACGAGCGTGGCGACCAGGCAGAACGTGAGCGCCGTCGCGTACTTGGCGAGCAGCAGCCGGGTCCGGCCGGCGGGCGCGACCAGGAGATAGCGCAGCGTGCCCGCGTTCGCCTCGCCCGCGACGGCGTCGCCCGCGACGACGCCGACCGCCATCGGCAGGAAGAACGGCAGCGTCGCGGCGAGCGCGGTGAAGACCAGGAACAGGCCGTTGTTGGTGACCTGCGCGATGAAGGCGGGCCCGCCGCCCTCGCCGCCCCCGCCGACCGTCGAGCCGTCGCTGGTCTCGATCCTGACGGCGACGCCGACCAGGACGGGCACGGCGGCGAGCACCGCGAGCAGCGCGATGGTCCGCCAGCGCCGGAAGGTGAGGGCGAGCTCGCTGCGGAAGAGCCCGAACGTCCAGAACCACCGCTGTTCCCGCGCACCGCCCGGCGCGGCCCCGGGCGCGTCCATGACCTCAGCCCGCGACATCGAAGCCCTCCCCGGTCAGCGCCACGAAGGCGTCCTCCAGCGAGGCCCGCTCCACACCGAAGCCGCGGACGCGGACACCCGCCCGGACCAACGCGGCGTTCAGCTCGGCCGGTTCGACGTCCGCGCCCGGCGGCTCGCCCGTCACCCGGTCCTCCAGCACGACGAGATCCGCCACGCCCTGCTCCTTCAGGACCCGGGCCGCCTCGCCCGGATCGGGTGTCGTCACGACGAGTCTGCCGCGCGCGCCCGCCGCGAGATCGGCGACCGGGCCCTGGGTGATCAGACGGCCGCGGTTCATCACGGCCGCGTGCGTACAGACCTGCTCGATCTCGTCGAGGAGGTGCGAGGAGAGGAAGACGGTCGTGCCCTCCGCCGCGAGCTCCCGCACCAGCGTGCGGATCTCGCGCATGCCCTGCGGGTCGAGGCCGTTCGTCGGCTCGTCGAGGACGAGGAGCCTGCGCGGCTGGAGCAGCGCGGCGGCGAGCCCGAGCCGCTGCTTCATCCCGAGGGAGTACGCCTTCGCCTTCTTGCCCGCGGCCGCCGTCAGGCCCACGCGGTCGAGGGCGGCCTCGGCGCGGCGCCGGCGGGTGCGGGGGTCGGCGTCCGGGTCTGCGGAGTCGTAGCGCAGGAGGTTGTCACGGCCGGAGAGGAAGCCGTAGAGGGCGGGGCCCTCGATGAGCGCGCCGACGTGCGGGAGCACGGTGCGGGTGGCGCGGGGCATGGGGCGGCCGAGGACGCGGGCCGTGCCGGAGGTCGGTTCGATGAGGCCCATCAGCATGCGGATGGTGGTCGTCTTCCCCGAGCCGTTCGGCCCGAGGAAGCCGAAGACGCTGCCTTCGGGGACGGTGAGGTCGAGTCGGTCGACGGCGAGGTGTTTTCCGTAGCGCTTGGTGAGCGCGCGGGTCTCGATGACGCTCGGCGTCTCGTGCCGCGCCGACGGCCCCCCGGTGGTACCCGGCACCGCTCTCCTCCCGTCGAGCCGGCTGGCTCTGGTGTGCGTACGCCCGGTCCGGCGGCGCCGGACCGGGTGATGGGGCGTGCTCGCCGCC
>NZ_LIRJ01000027.1:3912-43769 GCF_001419745.1 Streptomyces silaceus
CGCCGCCCGGCCGGACGCCTACTGCGCCGCGTTCGCCGCCTTCACGAGCGCGTCCTTGGTGACCGCGCCCACGTAGACCTTGCCGTCGTCGGTGACGAGGGCGTTGATCAGACGGGTGGAGAAGACCGTGCCGGAGCCGAACGTGCCGCTCACCTGGTCGCCCAGCGAGTCGAGCAGCTTCTGCGCGTCCGGCGGGACGTCGCCCGAGCCGGCGGTCGGCAGGCCCTGGCCGCCCGGCAGCTTCAGCTCGGCGATCGTGCTCCAGCCCTCGCCGACGACCTTCAGGTCGTTGAGGTCCTCTTCCTTGAACTCCTTGCCGCCCTTGGCGTTCCCGCCCTTCGCGCCGTGCTTCCCGTCGGCGTGGTCGTCGGCCTCGGTGACCTTGGCGCCCTTCGGAGGCGTGAAGTCGAAGGTGGACGCGGACGGCTTGCCGAAGTCGACCTTCGTGAAGCCCGCGTCGACGACGGCGGCGCCTCCGGAGGACGGGGTCAGGGTGAACTTGAGCGGCGTACCGGTCTTGGCGTCCACCGCGACCGTGATCTGGCCGACCGTCGAACCGGACTGCTTCGGCTTGATGACCAGGCGGTACGCGTCGCGGCCCGCGACCTGCGCGGTGCCGTCGACCTGCACGGAGGTCGTGCCGTCCACGGCCTTGAGCGCCTGCTCGGCGAACTCGGCCGGGGTGGCGGGAAGTTCGCCCTCCAGGTCCTTGGGCACGTCCTTGTCGGCACCCTTGCCCGAGGAGTCGCCGGCTCCCGCGTCCTTCGCGTGGTACGCCTCGTTCGACGCGCTGTCGTAGGCCCACACGTCGTCGCCGTTGTGGATCAGGCTGTACTCGGCGGCGTCGTCCAGGACGGACAGCTTCTGCCGGTCGGGGCCGTCGGCCGCGACGCGCAGCGTGTGCGTGCCGGACGCCAGCTCCATCAGCTTGCTCTTGGGGTCGGCCGCCGAACCCTTGCCGTCGCCGTCGTCACCGCCGCCCGCGCCGCCACCGGCGAAGCCGCCCGCCATGCCGCCCATCGACGGCAGGCCCAGATCGGTGCTGATCTTGACGTTTCCGGAGAGCTGCTGGGTGTCCGACGCGGCGATCTTCTCGATGAGTTCCTTGGCGGTGATCTTCGGCAGATCGGGGTCGCCCGAGGTGGCGAGCGCCGGGACGAGCCCGATGGTCGCCGCCGCCACCCCCGCCACCGCGAGCGGGACGACGTACCGGGCCGCCTTGTGGCGACCGGCGCGCAGATCCCCGGTCTCACTGGTGTCCTGCTCCGGTTCGTACGGTGCCATTGTGTGCCCTACCTCCGTGGTCGGCGGCGGCCTTCTCCCAGTACGTGCCCACGTCCACCCCGCGCCGCCATTCTCACCCGAATTGGTCAGGAGTGGTGGTCCTTGTTCGCTTCCATCCGACCAAATCGGCCGACGAGAAGCGTCAGACCCCGGGCGCAACTCCACGTACTGCCCTGGGATGACACACAACGGCGGCGCCTCCCCCGTCCCGTAGGGGGTGGGCGCCGCCGATCGTCAGGGGTGTCAGGGGTGTTCAGGCCCGCACGAACACGTAGTCGGCCTGGTACGGCACGCCCACGATCTCGCCGGGCGTGCAGGCGCGCGTCGGCTGTACGCCGCCGACCGTGTTCAGCCGCAGGATCTCCACCGTTGTGCCGAGCAGTCCGCCGCGCCCGCCGATCCGGGTGGCCGCGAGATCCAGCTCAGGGATGTTCCCGTCACCGTTCGGGGTCTTGGAGATCACCCGGCCGGTGACGCCGCTGCCGTCGGGGGCGACCCACTGCGGGGTGCCGGAGCCGGGCGCGGTGAAGCGGTGGGCGATGTTCCCTTGGAGCCGGGCCCGTACGTCGCGCTGCGCGAAGGCGGGCTTCCCTGAGCCGTCGTCGGCCTTCTTGCACTCGTAGATCTGCTTGCCCTCGACCACCGAGGCCTGGAAGTTGGCCGATGCGTTGCGGAAGTCGACGTCAGCGCTCAGCTTGTTGAGCTGGCCCCGGACCGCGCCGCCCGGGAACTCGGTGGTGTGCAGGTTGGCGTAGAAGCTGTGCGGGTCGGCCGTCAGGCGGGCGAGCACGCCGGCGTCGTCGACGCGGACCGTGCCGGTGACGGTGTTGCCCTTGCCCCTCTTGCCGCTCTTGTCGAGCAGCTTGGTGAAGTCGACCTTGACGGCACCGTTCGCCCCCTTGGCGCCCTCGTGGAGATGGAGGGCGGTGGGCCTGCCGGTGCCGCGCCACGTGACGGTGACCGAGACCTTGTCGCCCTTGACCCGGACGAACTCCAGCGCGCGGCCGTCCTTGTCGCCGACGGCGGGCCCGCCCTGCACCGGCACCTCGTTCGCGCCGTTCATGCTCGCCGCGAGGACCGTTCCGCCGCTCCGGCCCCCACCACTGGCGGCGGCCCGCTCCCCGGTGTCGCCGCTCGCGCTGCCCGGCAGGACCGCGACGGCCACGCCGGCCGCGAGGACGACGGCGGCACCCGAGGCGATCAGGGCGCGGCGCCGGGACGCGCCGCTCGACGTACCAGGCGTACCAGATGTACCGGATATACCGGGTGCGCTCGTCGTGCTCGATGTACCGGACGTACTCGACGTACCAAAAGCGCTCATGTCGTGACTTCTCCCCGTACCTGAGCCGACGCCCCCTGCGTCGGCTTCCGGCGAGAAGTACGGAATGGATCCGAGCCTGGACTCAATCCAGCACGAGTCCACCGTGTGACGTGAATCACACGCGCGGGGGCGTGTCCGAAGGCCGTCCCCGCGCGCCCCGGAGGCCTCAGCCCGCCCGGTGCACCACCAGGTCGCACAGCTCCACCAGCGCTGCCTTCGCGTCGCACTCCGGCAGCGGCGCCAGCGCGGCCCGCGCGTCCTCCGCATAGCGCACGGTGTCCCGGCGGGCCTGCTCCAGCGCCGGGTGCACCCGCAGCCGGGCGAGCGCCTCGGCGTGCCGCGCGTCGTCCGTGAGGTCGGAGTCGAGCAGCTCGCTCAGCGCGATGTCCTCGGCGAGGCCGAGCCGCGCCACGCGTTCGCGCAGCCGCAGCACCGGCAGCGTGGGGATGCCCTCGCGCAGGTCCGTGCCCGGCGTCTTGCCGGACTCGTGCGAGTCGGAGGCGATGTCGAGGACGTCGTCGGCGAGCTGGAAGGCGACGCCGAGCCGCTCGCCGTACTGCGTCAGGACGTCGACGACGGTCTCGTCGGCGCCCGACATCATCGCGCCGAACCGGCACGCCACGGCGACCAGCGAGCCGGTCTTGCCGCTGAGCACGTCGAGGTAGTGGTCGACCGGGTCGCGGCCCTCGGTCGGCCCCGCGGTCTCCAGGATCTGGCCGGTGACCAGGCGTTCGAAGGCCTCCGCCTGGATGCGGACCGCCTCCGGGCCGAGGTCGGCCAGGATGTACGAGGCGCGGGCGAAGAGGAAGTCACCGGTCAGGACGGCGACGGAGTTGCCCCAGCGCTGGTTGGCGCTGGCGACGCCGCGGCGCACGTCCGCCTCGTCCATCACGTCGTCGTGGTACAGCGTCGCGAGGTGCGTGAGCTCGACGACCACGGCGGAGGGCACGACACCCGGCGCGTACGGATCACCGAACTGCGAGGCGAGCATCACGAGCAGCGGGCGGAAACGCTTTCCCCCGGCGCGCACGAGGTGCTGGGCGGCCTCGGTGATGAAGGGGACCTCGCTCTTGGTGGCCTCGAGCAGGCCCTCCTCGACAGCCGCCAACCCTGCCTGGACATCGGCTTCGAGAGCCTGGTCCCGCACGCTCAGCCCAAAAGGCCCGACGACGGTCACGAGAGGTTCTCCTGTCTGCTGACGATCACATGGCGAACTCGGTCGATCATTGGATCTCGGTCGATGACACGGTTTGTCGATGTGTCGCTGCCATCACTCAAGTCAGCGTATCCGGTCGACTTTCGATCACGGCGAGCACCTGCCCGCCCGTCGCCCCGGTCGAAGCGGTACGTGCCGTTCCTCCCCCGTCCGAGGACCGTGGCCGGGCGGAGTGCGTTCTCCCCCGGTATGTTCTTGATCAGCTCATAAGCCCGAGAAGACACGTCACACACCAGAGGAACCGTAACAACCGGGAGAACCCGCTTTGTCCCGTCCTACGGCCGAGTACGAGCCGCCCGCAGAGCAGCCGACGGATCCTCCGCCGGGCGACGACCACGCCTTCTTCGGACAGCCGCGCGGTCTCCTCACCCTCTCCGGCCTGGAGGTCTGGGAGCGCTTCTCGTTCCTCGGTATGCAGGCCATCCTGGTCCTCTACTTCGCCGACTCGGTCGCGAACGACGGCATGGGGATGGATCCCGGCACGGCCGCGTCGGTCTCCGCGGCGTACGGGACGCTGGTCTATCTCGTCTCCGTGGCGGGCGGCTGGCTCGCCGACCGCATCCTCGGCTCCTACCGCGCGGTCCTGTGGGGCGGCATCCTGATCGCCTGCGGCCACTACTCGATGGCCGTGCCGACCCCGACCATGACGTGGGTGGGGCTCGGCCTGATCAGCGCCGGCACCGGCCTGCTGAAGCCCAACGTGGCCTCCATGGTCGGCAAGCTCTACCGCACCGAGGACGAGCGCCGCGACGCCGGCTTCGCGCTGTACTACATGGCGATCAACGTGGGCGCCTTCGCGGGACCGCTGATCACCGGCTGGCTCGGCGACCACAAGGGCTGGCACTGGGGGTTCTCGGCGGCCGCGATCGGCATGACCTTCGGTCTGATCCAGTACGTGACGGGGCGCCGCCACCTCGCCGGACGCAAGGCCTCCGCGGAGTTCGCGCTGCCCCGGGAGGCGATGCGCCGGGCGGTCCTGACCATCGTGGCCGGGCTCGTCGCCGTCGCCGCCCTCGCGGGCGTCCTGGCCGCCGTCGGCTGGCTCACCATGGACCGCTTCGTCGACCTGCTCACCCTCATCTCGGTGATCGCGCCGGTCGTCTACTTCGCGGTGATGTTCCGCAGCCCGCGCGTCACCTCCGAGGAGCGGGGCCGCCTGCGCCCCTACGTGGTGCTCTTCCTCGCCTCGGTCGTCTTCAACTTCATCCTCTTCCAGGCCTACTCGACGATGATGCTGCTGGCCTCGACGAACGCGCGGACGTCGATCCTCGGCTTCCACTTCCCGGCCAGCTGGTACGCCTCCGCGCTCGGCGCCTTCGAGGTCGCCCTCGCCCCCGTGGTCGCCGCCGCCTGGGCGCGGATGGGCCCGCGCCAGCCGCACGCCTCCAACAAGATCGCGCTCGGCGTGATCCTGGGCGGCCTGTCGTTCCTGCTGATGGTCCTGCCCACCTCGGGGCACAGCGGGGACTCGTACCGCATGGCCGCCTGGTGGATCGTCGGCTCCTACCTGCTGCTCGGGCTCGGCGACGTCCTCCTGGAGACCTCGGGCATGTCGGCGACGACCAAGCTGGCCCCGAAGGCCTTCGCCAGCCAGACGATGGCGCTGTGGTTCCTCTCCCTCGCGCTCGCCAACGGCATCCAGGCACAGGTCGTGAAGCTGTACGGAGAGGTCTCCAACCCGGCGTACTTCGGCGTGAACGGCGCCGTCGCCGTGGCCGCGGGACTCGCCGTGATCGCGCTCGCGCCCTGGCTGCGCCGCACCATGCACCCCGTCCACTGAGGGCACCCCGCCCACCGGGGACAACCCGTCCACTGAGGTTCCTCCCATGCCGCACCCGAAGATCCGGACCGACTTCCCGTACGAGACCACCCACGAGGACGTCCGCGTCCCCCTCGCGGACGGGACCGGGCTCTACGCGCGCGTGTGGCGCCCGGTCACCGACGAACCCGTCCCCGTGCTCCTGGAGTACCTCCCCTACCGGCTCAGCGACTGGACGGCACCGCGCGACTGGCAGCGCCATCCCTGGTACGCGGGCCACGGCTACGCCTCCGTGCGCGTCGACGTGCGCGGGCACGGCAACAGCGAGGGCCTGCCCACCGACGAGTACTCGGCGCAGGAGCTGGCGGACGGCGTCGAGGTGGTGAACTGGCTGGCCGCGCAGCCCTGGTCGAACGGCCGGGTCGGCATGTTCGGCATCTCCTGGGGCGGCTTCAACTCCCTCCAGATCGCGGCGCTCGCGCCCGAGCCGCTCAAGGCGATCGTCACGGTCTGCTCCGCGGACGACCGTTATGACAACGACGTGCACTACATGGGTGGTTCCGTCCTCGCGGTGGACATGCACGCCTGGGCGGCGACGATGCTCGCCTTCGTGTCGCGCCCGCCGGACCCGCAGTTCGTGGGCGACGCGTGGCGCGAGATGTGGCTGACGCGCCTGGAGGCCGTCGACCCGTTCATCCACACCTGGCTGGACCACCAGACCCGCGACGCGTACTGGCGGCACGGCAGCGTCTGCGAGGACTACTCCGCGATCGGCGCCGCGGTCCTCGCGGTGGGCGGCTGGCACGACCCGTACCGCGACACGGTCCTGCGCCTGGTCGAACACCTCCCCGACCACCAGGTGCGGGGGCTCATCGGCCCCTGGTCGCACCAGTACCCCGACCGCGGCCTGCCCCCGGGACCGGCGATCGGCTTCCTCCAGGAGACGCTGCGCTGGTGGGACCACCACCTCAAGGGCATCGACACCGGAGTGATGGCCGAGCCGAAACTCCGCTCCTGGATCAGTGATTCGCACCCCCCGGCGACGGTCTACGAGGAGATGCAGGGCGGCTGGGTGGGCGACCCGGCCTGGCCCTCACCGAACGTCACGCCCGTCACGTACGCCCTCCAGGGCAGCCCTCTTCTGGTCGACTCCCCCCAGCACACCGGCCTGGACGCCGGCCGCTTCTTCCCCTTCGGCAACGACGCCGACCTGCCGCCCGACCAGCGGGACGAGGACGCGAAGTCGGCGTGCTTCGAGTTCGAGGTCCCTGCGGAGGTACGCGTTCTGGGACGGCCCAGGGTGACGCTGCGGCTGCGCATGGACGTGCCGTACGGCCAGGCCGTCGCGCGGCTGTGCGACGTCGCGCCCGACGGCTCGTCCACCCTGGTCACCCGGGGCGTGCTCAACCTCTCCGCCCGGCACGGCAGGGACCGGGCCGACGCCTGGCCGCCCGGCGCCACCGAGGACGTCACCTTCGAGCTCAACGGCATCGGCCACACCTTCCCCGCTGGCCACCGCATCCGCCTCGCGGTGTCGTCCGCGTACTGGCCCTGGATCTGGCCGCAGGCCGACTCGGCGGGCTTCACCCTGGAGCCGGTGGGCAGCTCCGTCGAACTGCCCGTGCGCGAGGGCGGCCCGGACCCGTCGATCACCTTCGAGGCACCGGAACAGTCCGAGCCGCTGGGCGTCGTCTACCCGGCGACCCTGGACGAGCAGCGGCCCGAGCGTCTGGTCGTACGCGATGTCGCCAAGGGCGAGTGGCGTCTGGAGGTCGACCCCCGGTACGGCGGCACGCGCGTGTACCCCGACGGCCTCGAATTCACCGAGGACGCCCTGGAGACGTACACGATCCAGGAGGGCGACCCGCTGAGCGCCCGCACCCGCTCGGACTGGACCATCCGTCTGCACCGTCCCGAACTCGCCTGGGACGTCACGGTGGAGACGCGCTCGGAGATCACCTGCGACGCGACGGACTTCATCACCGCGAACGAGGTGGTGTGCCGGGACGGCGGAGAGGTCGTCTTCCACCGGACGTGGGAGAAGCGGATCCGGCGGACCGCGGGCTAGCGATCCGTCCGTCCCGCAGCAGGCGTTCGAGCACGACGGCGATGCCGTCGTGCTCGTTCGAGAGGGTCAACTCGTCCGCCGCGAGCTTCAGTTCGTCGTGGGCGTTGGCCATGGCCACGCCGTGCGCCGCCCACATGAACATGGGGATGTCGTTGGGCATGTCCCCGAAGGCGACCGTGTCGTCGGCCGTCAGACCGAGCCGCTCGGCGGCCAGCGCGAGCCCGGTCGCCTTGGTCACCCCGCACGGCTGGAGCTCCACGGTGCCGGGCCCCGACATCGTCACCGTCGCCAGCGAGCCCACCGCGCCCCGCGCCACCGCCGCCAACTCGTCGTCCGCGAGCGTCGGATGGCGCAGCAGCACCTTGCTGATCGGCGCCTCCCAGAGCACCCCGCGGCCCGGCACGCGCACCGCGGGCAGCGTGGGGTGCGGCATCTCGTACCCCGGCTCGATGAGCGTGAGGCCGTCCACGCCGTCCTGGTCCACGGCCGCGTAGACCTGTCCGACCTCCGCCTCGACCTTGCCGAGGGCGGCCTCGGCGAGCTCGCGGTCCAGGGTCACCGACCACTCCATGCGGTCCGCCCCGGCGTCGTACAGCTGCGCCCCCTGCCCGCAGACGGCCAGGCCGTCGTAGCCGAGGTCGTCGAAGAGGGGCCGCACGCGCGGCGCGGGCCTGCCGGTCACCACGAGGTGCCGTGCGCCCTCCTCCCTGCTGGCGGCCAGTGCCCGCCGCGACCGGTCCGAGACCGTGTCGTCGCCGCGCAGCAGCGTCCCGTCCAGGTCAGTGGCAATGAGGGCATATGCGTGGGGAGCGGCCATGATCCAGAGAATACGGATCCTGGGCTCCACCGGAAGCGGCTTGACAAGGTGCGTGTGAAGCTGGGGGCGGCCGGGGCCTTCCTGGTTCACCAGAAAGTGGAAGATCCTATTCCGTTCGAAGGGCCGTGACCATGCCTGATGCCTCCGCCGACGCCGGCGACGGCGTCTCCGGAGCCGCCGCCGGGACCTCCGACACCGTCGAAATCCCGATGCGCGGGCCGTCGGGTCGCCGGGTCCATCTGCGCGACCTGCTGCACCACGTCCCCGGGGACCGCTGGGCCTGGCACCTCCTCGAATTCACCGGAACCGGACGGATGCCGGGCGGCCGGCCGGTCCCGGAGGTCGAAGAGGCGGCCCTGGCGTCACCCACCGGACTCCCCTTCGACCGGCCCGCCCTGCGGGAGTTCGCGGACGGCGTCGAGCAGACCTGGGACCTGGTCCTGATCGCCCTCCCCGAGGGCGCCGGGCCCGATCCGGTGGCCGTGGCGGCCATGGATCTCTCCGGCAGCCTCTTCGTGATCGAGGCGCTCGACAGCACGAAGTGGCGGGTGACGGACCGCGGCACCGCACCCTCGCGGGCGCTGGCCGCGCTGCGCGCCTTCCGGGACCGGGACTGAGCCCGGACCGCCCTTCCGGGACCGGGACCGAGCCCGGACCCGCCCGTCCCTCACCCGTAATGCGCCGCCAAGTGCCGTGCCAGGCGCGGCGAGGCGAACTCCGTGCCGCACACGAAACGCATCACCGGGCCGTACGACGAGCCGCCCAGCATGCCCGTGAAGTACAGGCCGGGCACCGACGAGACGTACCCCGCGCCCAGCTTCGGCGTGCCGCGGCTCGTCGCGAGACGGGCCCGCAGGCCGTGGCCGAGGAAGTCCATCGCCGCGAGGTCCACGCGGTACCCGGTCGCGGCGATGACGTGGTCGGCGCCGAGCTCCGCCAGGCGGCCGTTCAGCCGCTCGACCGACAGCACGGGCTGCCCGTCCCGCACGCGCGTGGACCTGATCCGGCGCACCTCGCGCACGTCGACCTTGCCCTCGAAGCGGTCCCGCAGCCACCACGCGCCCAGCGGGCCCAGGACGCGCCGCACCAGGAAGTGCCGTGCCGGAGACGGCAGGTGGCGGTACGGATCGGCGTGGTAGCTGAGCGCGTACAGCGACCAGGCCCGGCCGAAGGGCGACTCCGGGCGCAGCCTCGGCTGCCGCCACGGCGGCGCGCCGAAGGACACCGAGCCCCGGCCGCGGGCCACCACCCGCACGCGCGCGCCCGCCTCGGCGGCGAGCGCGGCCGTCTCCAGGGCGGACTGCCCGGCCCCCACCACGATCAGGTCGCGCCCCGAGAAGCGGGACAGGTCGTGGTGCTGGGAGCTGTGCGAGACGGGGCCGGTGGGGGCAGGTCCGTCCGGCACGGCCCCCGCGAGCTCGCGCGGCAGGCGCGAGAGCCCGGACAGGCCCGTCGCGACGACGACCGCGCGCGCGGTGAACTGCTCCCCCGAGTCCAGCTTCAGGTCGAAGCCGCCGGCGGGCCCCGCCGCTCCCGGGCCGCTCGCCACCCTGCGGTCGACCGAGACGACCCGCACCCGCTCCAGGGCGGGCACGAGCTTGTGCTGGAACCACTCCCCGTAGCCGACGAAGGTCTCCACCGGGATGATGTCCTCGTCCGTGACCAGGCGCGGGATGCCGGCCTCGTCGCAGTAGTCGACGAGGGTGTGGCCGCGCTGCGGGGCGTCGATGTTCGAGGCCGCGGGCGTCGACTTCAGCAGCATCCCCTGGGGCATGTGGGCGCGCCAGCTCACCATCGGCTCGCCGAACACCCGCACCGGGATGCCGCGCGCCCGTAGGTGGGCGGCGGTGGACAGGCCGTACGGCCCGGCCCCGATGACTGCTACCGGTTGCATCACGAAGTCCCTCCCCAGGACGTCACTCTGTACATGTGTCTACTTCGTGGGGGTGCGTATTCCTGTCGTGTTCCTGGTGCGCGCCTGTCGTGCTCCTGGTGCGCTCCTGTGGTGCGGTGGTGCGCGCCTGTCGTGCGGTGGTGCGCGCGCCGGGCCGTGACGGCCGTGCGTACGGCTACCTCGGCGTGGCGCCGCTGCCGCGGCGTTGGGTGCGCCACAGCTGGTAGAGGTGCTTCGCCCCCGGCCGGACGAACCGCGCGAGCATCGTGAAGAACGGCAGCATGTCGTCCGTGGCGAGCCACGCCAGCTCGGTGCCGCTCGCGCGGGCGGGCGCGTGCGGCGTCGTGTACCCGCTGCGGCGGTACGCGACGAGGGCGGGCAGGTCGATGTTCTCCACGACGTACCGATGGCCGGTGCGTTGGTTCCCCTCGGGGACCGCGCGTCCCGTCAGGTCGAGGTGCATGGCGCGGACGACGTCCATTCCCGAGTCACTCTCGAAGAGCCGGAACTGGGCGCCCATGCGGGGGTTGAAGTCGAGCAGTTTGTACTGACCGTCGCGCCGGTCGAAGCGCAGGTCCAGGTCGATGATGCCGGTGAAGCCGATCTGCTTGATGAAACGCGTCGTGAGGTCCGAGAGTTCCGGGTTGTCGACGACGTACGCGTTCGCCGTCATGCCCGCGTGCGGCGGCCAGGAGCGGACCTTGACGCCCGTGAACAACGCGCGCGGGACGGAGTCCGCGCCGAAGTACCCGTGCACGATCCAGTCCTCGGCCTCCTCCCTCGGCAGGTACTCCTGGAGGATCACGCCGGGCCGCTCGCCCCAGTCGCCCGCGAGCGCGAGCAGGCCCTCGGGGGTCCCGATGCGGGTGGTGCCGTTCACGGCGGGCCGTTTTCGGCGGGTGAACGCCTCACGGTTTTTGGCCACCACGGGAAAGCGCGCCGTGCGGGCGAACGCCTCGATGTCCGCCTGGCTCTCGGGGAACACCGCGGCGGGCGAGGCGATGCCGTGCTGCACGCACAGCTCGTGCAGTCCCTGCTTGCTGGCGAGGCGCCGGGGCAGTTCCGCTTCCACGCGCGGGAAGAGGAACCCGCCGAACCCGGAGTCCTGTGCCGACAGTTCGTCCTGGTGCTCGGCGATCAGGACGGCGGCCTCCTCGTCGGTGGGGATGAGGACGGCGGGCCTGCCGATCCCGCGGCCGACGCGGAGCAGCCCCTCCACCAGACGTTCCGGCTCTTCAGTGCCGGTGGTGGGCCAGGGGAAGGCGCGGGTGAGATGGCGGGACGCGGCGGCCGGAGTGTAACGGTCCTCCGTGATCGCGTACATGGGGACGCCGATCCTGCCGAGGCTTCTGATCGCGCCCACGCCGCCGTGGTGCAAGGGGTAGTCGCCGAACTTGACGATCAGTCCCGGGACATTCCGGTCCGGAGCGCACGGCACGTTGCTGATCTTCATGGCCAGGGGTCCCCCCACGTACGACCGATCCGACCCGGACCCACCCCGTCCGCGCCCCGCAAAGGACGCTAAGCCGGAATTGACCTCTCCAGCAAGCCTTATTCGGACATTACGAACTCTTTAGACACTGCCGAAACAGGGGGCTCCACACGTAACGTGTGGCCCATCCCTATGGAAAGCGAGGCAGGTACGCATGTCCGAGCAGACCCCGCTCGACCCGGCCGCCGGTGACGCCACCGGACTCCCCGAGGGCGGCTCCACCGGCCTTCCCGAGGGCGGCTCCACCGGTCTCCCCGAAGGTGACCCCTTCGGCCTGCCCGAGGGCGACCCCTTCGGACCGCACAACCTCCCCTACGGCGTGTTCTCCCTGGCCGGAGAGGAGGGCGACCGACGCAGGGTCGGGGTACGGCTCGGCTCGTACGTCCTGGACGCGGGCGCCGCGGCCGCCGCGCTCGGCTCCCCCTACGTCTCGCTCCTCGCGCGGCCCACGCTGAACCCGCTGCTCGCCGCGGGCCGCACGGCCTGGTCCGACGTACGGCGCGCCCTGACCGCCTGGGTCACGGTCCCGTCCCACCGTGACACCGTGCGCCCCCTGCTGCACCCCCTCTCCGAAGTGACCCTGCACCTGCCGTTCGAGGTGGCCGACTACGTCGACTTCTACGCCTCGGAGAACCACGCGACGAATCTGGGCAAGATGTTCCGCCCGGACTCGCCGACCCCGCTGACGCCCAACTGGAAGCACTTGCCCATCGGTTACCACGGCCGCTCCGGCACCGTCGTGGTCTCCGGTACGGACGTCGTACGCCCCAGCGGCCAGCGCAAGACGCCCGCCGACGAGGCGCCGGTCTTCGGCCCGTCGGTCCGGCTCGACATCGAGGCGGAGGTCGGCTTCGTGGTCGGCGCGCCCTCGGCGCACGGAACTCCCGTCCCCCTGGCGGACTTCCGGGAGCACGTCTTCGGGCTCACGCTCCTCAACGACTGGTCCGCGCGCGACATCCAGGCCTGGGAGTACGTCCCGCTGGGGCCGTTCCTCGGCAAGTCCTTCGCCACCTCGGTCTCCGCGTGGATCACCCCGCTGGAGGCGCTGGACGCGGCACGGGTCGCGCCCCCGGAGCGCACCCACGAACTCCTGCCCTACCTGGACGACTCGGCGGAGGCGTCGGACGAGCCCGGCGGCTACGACCTGCGCATCACGGTGACGCTGAACGGCCAGGTCATCTCCGAGCCGCCGTTCGCCGGCGTCTACTGGACGGCCGCGCAGCAGCTGGCGCACATGACGGTCAACGGCGCCTCGCTGCGCACCGGCGACCTGTACGGCTCGGGCACGGTCAGCGGCACCTCGGCCGACCAGTACGGCTCCCTGATCGAGATCACCTGGAACGGCCGCGACCCCCTCGAACTCCCCGACGGCAAGCGGACGTTCCTGGAGGACGGCGACGAGGTCACGCTCTCCGCGTGGGCCCCGGGCCCCGGCGGAACCAAGGTGGGCCTCGGCGAGGTGACGGGACGGATCGTGGCGGGACGCTGACCCCGCCGCCCCTCTTGCAGATTTGTACCAACTGCTTGACACAAGCCCCCGAGCGAGGTGAACTTGTACTCAGCGCTTGATACAAGCGGGCGCTGAGCACAGGGCCGGACCGACCACCCGGCCCCACTCACTCGGGGGTTCATCCATGCACGGCACCGATACCGACACCCGCACCGCACCACCGCTCCCACCGGAGACGGCCGCGCGCTCCCGCGTGGATCTCTGCGCCCGCTGGGCCGGCCTCGCCGCCGGAGCCGCCGCGGCGTGGGCGGTGGCCTCGCGCGACGGCGGCCTGGGCATCGGGATCCTGTACGCCATACCGGCGTTCGGCCTGTGCGCCGTCGCCGGCGTCCTGCTCGGCGACGCGCTCACCCCGCCGCCGCGCGGGCCGGTCCGCAGCGCGGGCCTCACCCCGCGCAGGGCCCGGGACTACGTGCCGCCCCGCGTGACACGCTTCCTCGCCGCACAGGCGCTCGCGCTCGTCGCCCTCCTCGCCGTGGCGGCGGCCGTCGCCGCGCCGGACGACCAGGGCCGCGCCGGGCGCTCCCTCTCCGCCACCTGCCAGGGCATGACGGAGACGGTCGGCCCCTGGCCCGGACTCTTCTACGGCGCCCCGGTCCTGATCTCGCTCGCCGTCGGCACGGCCGCCTGCGCGTGGTCCCTGCGCCGGATCGCCCGGCGCCCCTCGGAGGAACAGCCGCGCCGCGACCGGGCGTTGGCGATCACGGCGGCCTGGGGCCTGCTGGTCTCCACCCCGCTGCTCGGCGCCGCCACGTTCGCCTCCGGCGCCCTGCTGAGCCTCGACTGCATGGGCGCGTCCGGCTCGGCCTGGCTCCTGATCCCGGTGGCGCTCTGTGCCATGGCCACGATGACGTGGTGCCTGACCACGATCGTCTCCCCCCGGGCCGACCGCCGATGACGGGCGAGGGTGCGGGCCCCGCCGTCCGGGTCGACACCACGAGCCCCGTGCCGCCCTACGAACAGATCCGGGCCCAGCTCGCCGCCCTGATCACCTCGGGCCGCCTCCCCCAGGGCGAACGCCTCCCACCCGTCCGCCAACTGGCCGCCGACCTGGGCCTCGCGGCGGGCACGGTGGCCCGCGCCTACCGCGAACTGGAATCGGCCTCCCTGATCCAGACCCGCCGAGGCGCCGGCACGAAGGTGGCCCCGCTCCCGGCGGGCCCGTCCCACCCCGACCCGGACCACCTGGCGCTCCTGGCCCGCGAGTTCACCCGAACGACCCGCGCCCTGGGAGCGACGGACACGGAGGTACTGCAAGCGGTGAAGGAGGCATTGGCCGAGAGCTGAGGACCGAGGACGGAGGGCTTGAGAGCCAAGGGCTAGGACGCCCAGTCCGGCTCCTCGTCCCCCCAGTCCGGCTCCATGTCGTCGGTCAGGGGCAGGTCCGGGCCCGCGGACGCGTCGGCACCGGCGGGTGCGCCGCCCCCGGCTCCGGCCGCCGGCGCGCCGCCCAGGAACTCGGCGACGACTTCGACCACGCCCTCGCCGTACGTCGCCCGCTTCTTCTCGCCGACGCCGCTGATGCCCGCGAGGTCCGCCACGGCCGCGGGGCGCAGCGTGGCGATCTCGCGGAGGGTGGCGTCGTGGAAGATGACGTACGCGGGGACGCCCTGTTCCTTGGCCTGGGCGGCGCGCCAGGCGCGCAGGGCCTCGAAGAGCGGCACCGCCTCCTGGGGCAGCTCGGCGGCGGCCGCCGCCGACTTGGCCTTGCGCTCACTCTTGGACGCCCGCGCCGCGGGGGCCCGCTTCGGCTCCTTGCGCAGGCGCACCTCCCGCTCGCGGTTCAGGACGGAACCGCTCGTCTCGGTGAGCACCAGCGTGCCGTACTCCCCCTCGACCGCGATCAGGCCCTGCGCCAGCAACTGCCGCACCACGCCCCGCCATTCGGCCTCCGCCAGCTCCTCGCCGATGCCGAAGACGGAGAGCTGGTCGTGGTCGAACTGGATGACCTTCGCGGTCTTCTTGCCCAGGAGGATGTCGATGATCTGGCCCGTGCCGAACTTCTGGCCGCGCTCGCGCTGGAGGCGCACGACGGTGGAGAGCACCTTCTGCGCCGCGACCGTGCCGTCCCAGGTCTCGGGCGGGGTGAGGCAGGTGTCGCAGTTCCCGCAGGACTGCGCGGCCGCCTCCTGGCCGAAGTAGGTGAGGAGCTGGGCCCGGCGGCACTGGGCCGTCTCGCAGAGCGCCAGCATCGAGTCCAGGTGGGAGGCGGCCCGGCGACGGAACGCCTCGTCGCCCTCGCCGCCCTGGATCAGCTTCCGCTGCTGGACGACGTCCTGAAGGCCGTACGCCATCCAGGCCGTCGAGGGCAGGCCGTCGCGGCCCGCGCGGCCCGTCTCCTGGTAGTACCCCTCGACGGACTTCGGCAGGTCGAGGTGGGCGACGAAGCGGACGTCCGGCTTGTCGATGCCCATGCCGAAGGCGATCGTGGCGCAGACGACGAGGCCCTCCTCCCGCAGGAAGCGGGACTGGTGGGCCGCGCGCGTGCCGGCGTCCAGGCCCGCGTGGTACGGGACGGCCTCGATGCCGTTCTTGCAGAGGAACTCGGCGGTCTTCTCCACGGAGTTGCGCGACAGGCAGTAGACGATGCCCGCGTCGCCCGTGTGCTCCTCCTTCAGGAAGGACAGGAGCTGCTTCTTCGGCTCGGCCTTGGGCACGATGCGGTACTGGATGTTGGGCCGGTCGAAGCTCGCCACGAAGTGCTTCGCGTCCGGCATGCCGAGCCGCTCGGTGATCTCCCGGTGCGTGGCGTGCGTCGCCGTGGCCGTCAGGGCGATCCGCGGCACGTCCGGCCAGCGCTGGCCGAGCAGGGACAGGGCCAGGTAGTCGGGGCGGAAGTCGTGGCCCCACTGGGCGACGCAGTGCGCCTCGTCGATGGCGAAGACGGAGATCTTGGCCCGCCCCAGGAGCTCCAGGGTGGAGTCCAGGCGCAGGCGCTCGGGAGCGAGGTAGAGCACGTCGAGCTCGCCGGCGAGGAACTCCGCCTCCATGACGCGGCGCTCGTCGAAGTCCTGCGTGGAGTTGATGAACCCGGCCCGCACGCCGAGCGCCCGCAGCGCGTCCACCTGGTCCTGCATCAGCGCGATGAGCGGGGAGATCACGACGCCCGTGCCCTGTCTGACCAGGGCCGGGATCTGGTAGCAGAGGGACTTTCCGCCGCCGGTCGGCATGAGGACGACGGCGTCCCCACCGCCCACCACATGCTCGATGATCGCTTCCTGCTCGCCGCGGAAGGCGTCGTACCCGAAGACGCGATGGAGCGTACGCAGCGCGTCGCTCTCCGTCACCTCACCCATGCCACCGATCCCATTCATCGCCCTGCCCCCGTACGTCGCCCTTCGACCACTGCCTCCACGATAGGGCCCCGGTCCGACAGCCCGAGAAGTTATCCACAGGCTGGGGGTCGCGGCCGCGCGCCGACCTCGTCCAGGCCCGGACACGCTGCCGCCCGGCACCCCGTCTCGGGATGCCGGGCGGCAGTGTACGGACAAAGGAATCCGGACCCGGACGAAGGAATCCGGCCGCGGGAAGGAGTCCCGCCGAGGATTCCCGCTAGCGGACGAAGACCCCCGCCTGGCTCGCCAGGTCCAGGAAGTACTGCGGGGCCACACCCAGCACCAGCGTCACCGCGACGCCGACGCCGATCGCCGTCATCGTCAGCGGCGAGGGCACGGCGACCGTGGGGCCGTCCGCCTTCGGCTCGCTGAAGAACATCAGGACGATCACCCGGATGTAGAAGAACGCGGCGATCGCCGACGACAGGACACCGACCACGACCAGCGCGCCCGCGCCGCCCTCCGCCGCCGCCTTGAACACCGCGAACTTCCCGGTGAACCCGGACGTCAGCGGAATGCCGGCGAAGGCGAGCAGGAACACCGCGAAGACCGCCGCGACCAGCGGGGACCTGCGTCCGAGCCCCGCCCACTTGGACAGGTGCGTGGCCTCGCCGCCCGCGTCCCGCACCAGCGTGACGACGGCGAAGGCGCCGATGGTCACGAAGGAGTAGGCGCCCAGGTAGAAGAGGACGGAGGAGACGCCGTCCGGGCTGGTGGCGATGACACCGGCGAGGATGAATCCGGCGTGCGCGATGGACGAGTACGCGAGGAGCCGCTTGATGTCGGTCTGGGTGATCGCGACGATCGCGCCGCCCAGCATCGTGATGATCGCGACGCCCCACATGACCGGCCGCCAGTCCCAGCGCAGGCCCGGCAGCACCACGTACAGCAGACGCAGGAGCGCGCCGAACGCGGCCACCTTCGTCGCCGCCGCCATGAAGCCGGTGACCGGCGTCGGGGCGCCCTGGTACACGTCCGGGGTCCACATGTGGAACGGCACCGCGCCCACCTTGAAGAGCAGCCCCATCACGACCATCGCGACGCCGATGAGGAGCAGCGCGTCATTGCCCATGGTGTCGGCGAGCGCCGGGTCCACGGTCTTCACGTTGCCCTCGACGACGTTCGCGATCGTCGCGTACGAGACGGTGCCCGCGTAGCCGTACAGGAGCGCGATGCCGAAGAGCGTGAACGCCGAGGCGAAGGCGCCGAGCAGGAAGTACTTGACGGCGGCTTCCTGCGACATCAGGCGCTTGCGGCGGGCGAGCGCGCACAGCAGGTACAGCGGCAGGGAGAAGACTTCCAGCGCGATGAAGAGCGTCAGGAGGTCGTTGGCCGCGGGGAAGACGAGCATGCCGCCGATGGCGAAGAGCGCCAGCGGGAACACCTCGGTGGTGGCGAACCCGGCCTTGGTGGCGGCCTGTTCGCCCTCGCTGCCCGGCACGGAGCCGGCCTGCGGGACGAACGAGTCGACGCGGTTGCCGTGCGCCGCCGGGTCCAGGCGCCGCTCGGCGAAGGTGAAGATCGCGACGAGCCCCGCCAGCAGGATCGTGCCCTGCAGGAAGAGCGCCGGACCGTCGACCGCGATCGCGCCCATGGCCGCGATCTGGGCCTTCGTGGTGCCGAAACCGCGGGCCGCGAGCCCGACGACCGCGGCGAAGGACGCGGCCAGCGCGACCACGGACACGAACAGCTGGACGTAGTAACGGGACTTGCGCGGGACGAAGGCTTCGATGAGCACTCCGATGACGGCCGCGCCGATGACGATCAACATCGGCGACAGCTGCCCATACTCGATCTTGGGCGCGTCGATCTTGTCGATCGGATCGGCTGCCATTGTCCACAGGCTGTGGACGGCTGATGCGCTCACTTGGCCGCCTCCACCTCGGGCTTGGGGTCCTTCTTCTGTACGTCGGACATCGTGTGCTTGACCGCCGGGTTCACCAGGTCGGTGAGCGGCTTCGGGTAGACCCCGAGGCCGATCAGGAGCGCGATCAGCGGGGCGACGACGACCAGTTCACGCACCCGCAGATCGGGCATGGCCGAGACCTCCGCCTTCACGGGGCCCGTCATCGTCCGCTGGTAGAGGACGAGGGTGTACAGGGCGGCGAGCACGATGCCGACGGTCGCGATGATCCCGACCACCGGGTAGCGCGCGAACGCGCCGACCAGGACCAGGAACTCGCTCACGAAGGGCGCGAGCCCCGGCAGCGAGAGCGTGGCGAGACCGCCGATCAGGAAGGTGCCCGCGAGCACCGGGGCGACCTTCTGCACGCCTCCGTAGTCCGCGATCAGGCGCGAGCCGCGCCGCGAGATCAGGAAGCCGGCCACCAGCATCAGCGCGGCGGTCGAGATGCCGTGGTTGACCATGTAGAGCGTCGCGCCGGACTGGCCCTGCGAGGTCATCGCGAAGATGCCGAGGATGATGAAGCCGAAGTGCGAGATCGACGCGTACGCCACCAGGCGCTTGATGTCGCGCTGGCCGACGGCGAGCAGCGCGCCGTAGATGATGCTGATCAGCGCGAGGACGAGGACGACGGGCGTCGCCCACTCGCTCGCCTCGGGGAAGAGCCCGAGGCAGAACCGCAGCATCGCGAAGGTGCCGACCTTGTCCACGACGGCCGTGATCAGTACGGCGACGGGGGCCGTGGACTCCCCCATCGCGTTCGGCAGCCAGGTGTGCAGCGGCCACAGCGGCGCCTTCACCGCGAAGGCGAAGAAGAAGCCGAGGAACAGCAGCCGCTCGGTGTTGGTCGCCATGTCGAGCGTGCCGTTGGCACGGGCCTCGGCGATCTCCTGGAGCGAGAAGTTCCCCGCGACCACGTAGAGGCCGATGACCGCGGCCAGCATGATGAGGCCGCCGACCAGGTTGTAGAGGAGGAACTTCACGGCCGCGTACGAACGCTGCGCCGAGGCGTTCTCGTCGCTGCCCGCGTGGGCGCGGTCCCCGAAGCCGCCGATGAGGAAGTACATCGGGATGAGCATGGCTTCGAAGAAGATGTAGAAGAGGAAGACGTCGGTGGCCTCGAAGGAGATGATCACCATCGCCTCGACGGCCAGGATCAGGGCGAAGAAGCCCTGGGTCGGGCGCCAGCGCGAGGACTTGGTCTCCAGGGGGTCGGCGTCGTGCCAGCCCGCCAGGATGATGAAGGGGATCAGCAGGGCGGTGAGCGCGATGAGCGCGACGGCGATGCCGTCCACCCCGAGCTCGTAGCGCACCCCGAAGTCGGCGATCCAGGAGCGCGATTCGGTCAGTTGATAGCGGTCGCCGTCCGGGTCGAACCGCACGAGGACGGTCACGGCCAGCGCGAGCGTGGCGAGCGAGACCAGCAGCGCGAGCCACTTGGCGGCGGTCCGCCGGGCGGCCGGAACGGCTGCCGTGGCGATCGCGCCGACCGCGGGCAGGGCCGCCGTCGCTGTCAGCAGAGGAAAGGACATCGGTATCAGACCGCCCTCATCAGCAGGGTCGCGGCGATGAGTACCGCAGCGCCGCCGAACATCGAGACCGCATACGAGCGGGCGTAGCCGTTCTGCAGTTTGCGCAGCCGGCCGGAGAGGCCGCCGACCGAGGCCGCCGTGCCGTTGACGACCCCGTCGACCAGGGTGTGGTCGACGTAGACCAGGGACCGCGTGAGGTGCTCGCCGCCACGCACCAGGACGACGTGGTTGAAGTCGTCCTGGAGGAGGTCGCGGCGGGCCGCGCGGGTGAGCACCGAGCCGCGCGGGGCGGTGACCGGGACGGGCCGGCGCCCGTACTGGACGTAGGCCAGGGCGACGCCGATGACGAGGACCACCATGGTGGCGCCCGTGACGGTGGCGGCGCTGAGCGGCGAGTCGCCGTGGTCGTGCCCGGTGACCGGCTCCAGCCAGTGCATGAAGCGGTCGCCGATGCTGAAGAAGCCACCCGCGAAGACCGAACCGAAGGCGAGCACGATCATCGGGATCGTCATGGACTTCGGGGACTCGTGCGGGTGCGGCTCGTGGCCCTCCGCGTCGGGCTGCCAGCGCTTCTCCCCGAAGAAGGTCATGATCATCACGCGCGTCATGTAGTACGCGGTGATGGCCGCGCCCAGGAGCGCCACCGAGCCGAGGATCCAGCCCTCGGCGCCGCCCTTGGCGAACGCCGCCTCGATGATCTTGTCCTTGGAGAAGAAGCCGGACAGCCCCGGGAAGCCGATGATCGCGAGGTAGCCGAGGCCGAAGGTGACGAAGGTGACCGGCATGTACTTCCGCAGGCCGCCGAACTTCCGCATGTCGACCTCGTCGTTCATGCCGTGCATGACGGAGCCGGCGCCGAGGAAGAGCCCGGCCTTGAAGAAGCCGTGCGTCACCAGGTGCATGATCGCGAAGACGTAGCCGATGGGGCCCAGGCCCGCGGCCAGGATCATGTAGCCGATCTGGGACATCGTCGACCCGGCGAGGGCCTTCTTGATGTCGTCCTTCGCGCAACCGACGATCGCACCGAACAGGAGCGTGACCGCTCCGACGACGGTGACGACGAGCTGGGCGTTCGGAGCGGCGTTGAAGATCTCGCCGGAGCGGACGATCAGATAGACACCGGCGGTCACCATCGTGGCGGCGTGGATCAGGGCCGAGACCGGGGTCGGGCCCTCCATCGCGTCACCCAGCCAGGACTGCAGCGGCACCTGCGCCGACTTGCCGCACGCGGCGAGCAGGAGCATCAGGCCGATGGCGGTGAGCTTGCCCTCGGACGTCTCACCCGTGGCCTCCAGGACCGGCCCGAAGGCGAACGTCCCGAAGGTGGTGAACATCAGCATGATGGCGATCGACAGGCCCATGTCGCCGACCCGGTTGACCAGGAAGGCCTTCTTCGCGGCGGTGGCCGCGCTGGGCTTGTGCTGCCAGAAGCCGATCAGGAGGTACGAGGCGAGGCCGACGCCCTCCCATCCGACGTACAGGAGCAGGTAGTTGTCGGCGAGGACCAGCAGGAGCATCGCCGCGAGGAAGAGGTTCAGGTAGCCGAAGAAGCGGCGGCGCCGCTCGTCGTGCTCCATGTAACCGATCGAGTAGATGTGGATCAGGGTGCCCACACCGGAGATCAGCAGGACGAACGTCATCGACAGCTGGTCGAGCTGGAAGGCGACGTCCGCCTGGAAGCCCTCGACGGGGATCCAGCTGAACAGGTGCTGCGACAGGGTGCGCTCCTCGGCGCCCTTGCCCAGCAGGTCGGTGAACAGCACGACGGCGACGACGAAGGAGGCGGCCGCGAGCAGCGTGCCGAGCCAGTGGCCCACGCGGTCCAGGGCCCGCCCGCCGCACAGCAGGACGGCCGCTCCGAGCAGAGGCGCCGCGACGAGCAGCGCAATCAGGTTCTCCACTTTTCAGCGACCCCTTACAGCTTCATCAGGCTGGCGTCGTCGACCGAGGCCGAGTGGCGGGAACGGAACAGCGACACGATGATCGCGAGCCCGACCACGACCTCCGCGGCGGCGACGACCATCGTGAAGAAGGCGATGATCTGGCCGTCGAGGTTGCCGTGCATGCGGGAGAAGGCCACGAACGCGAGGTTGCAGGCGTTGAGCATGAGCTCGATGCACATGAACACCACGATCGCGTTCCGCCTGATGAGCACGCCGGTGGCGCCGATCGCGAACAACAGGGCGGCGAGATAGAGGTAGTTGACGGGGTTCACTTCGACGCCTCCTCGGTCCGTCCGATGTCGGTCCGGCGCAGGTCGGTCCGCTCCAGGCGATCGGCGGAACGCTGCTCCAGCGCCCGCAGGTCGTCCAGGGCCTCGTCCGACACGTCACGGATCTGGCCGCGCTCGCGCAGGGTCTGCATGACCGTGAGCTCCGACGGGGTGCCGTCGGGGAGCAGGCCGGCGATGTCCACGGCGTTGTGCCGGGCGTAGACGCCCGGGGCCGGCAGCGGCGGCAGGTGCTTGCCCTCGCGCACGCGCTCCTCGGCCAGCTCGCGCTGGGTCTTGGCGCGCTCGGTGCGCTCGCGGTGGGTGAGCACCATCGCGCCGACCGTCGCCGTGATGAGCAGGGCGCCGGTGATCTCGAAGGCGAAGACGTACTTGGTGAAGATGAGGGAGGCGAGTCCCTCGACATTGCCTCCGGCGTTCGCCTTGCCGAGGCCGTTGAACTCCTGCACCGAGGCGTTCCCGATGCCCGCGAAGAGCAGGACCGCGAAGCCGAGTCCGCACAGGGCGGCCAGCCAGCGCTGCCCCTTGATGGTCTCCTTCAGGGAGTCCGCCGCGGTGACGCCGACGAGCATGACCACGAAGAGGAACAGCATCATGATCGCGCCGGTGTAGACGACGATCTGGACGATGCCCAGGAAGTACGCGCCGTTGGCCAGGTAGAACACCGCGAGGATGATCATGGTCCCGGCCAGGCAGAGCGCGCTGTGCACCGCCTTCCTCATGAGGATCGTGCACAGGGCGCCGATCACGGCGACCGTGCCGAGCACCCAGAACTGGAAGGCCTCACCGGTGGAGGTGGTGTAGGCGGCGAGCTCGCTCATGCCTCGGCCCCCTCCGACTCGGGGGCCGTCTCGCCCTTGGAGACGGCGACTTGGGGCACCGTCCCCGGCGTCGCCTCGGTCACCAGGCCCCGGTAGTAGTCCTGCTCGTCCATGCCCGGGAAGATCGAGTGCGGCGAGTCGACCATGCCTTCCTCGAGGCCGGCGAGCAGCTGCTCCTTGGTGTAGATGAGGTTCTCGCGGCTGCTGTCGGCCAGCTCGAACTCGTTCGTCATCGTCAGCGCGCGCGTGGGGCACGCCTCGATGCACAGGCCGCACAGGATGCAGCGGGCGTAGTTGATCTGGTAGACGCGGCCGTACCGCTCGCCGGGCGAGTACCTCTCCTCGTCGGTGTTGTCCGCGCCCTCCACATAGATGGCGTCCGCGGGACAGGCCCAGGCGCAGAGCTCACAGCCGACGCACTTCTCCAGGCCGTCCGGATGGCGGTTCAGCTGGTGCCTGCCGTGGAAGCGGGGAGCGGTGGTCTTCTGCTGCTCCGGATACTGCTCGGTCAGCCGCTTCTTGAACATGGCCTTGAAGGTCACGCCGAAGCCCGCGACGGGGTTCTGGAACCCCTGCTTCGATTGGTTCGACTCGTGTGACTCCTGGTTCGACTCAGCCATCGGACGCCTCCTTTCCGTCGCTTCGGGTTCCGTCACTTTGAGTATCCGGCCCGCCACTGACAATCAACTCCCGCTCCTGGCGCGAGCGTCGGCGCGGAACGGGCGGCAGAGTCTGTCCGGGCAGCGGCGGCACGGGGAATCCGCCCGCCATCGGGTCGAACGCGACCGGCCGTTCCTCGGCCGCCGCTTCCTTCTCGCGCTTGTCGCGGAAGATGTCGACGACCACGGAGAGCAACAGCAGTGCGATGACGCCGCCGCCCACATAGAGCGCGATCGAGGTGAAGTCGTAGTTCTCGTTCCGCATCGCCCTGACGGTGGCGACGAGCATCAGCCAGACGACCGAGACCGGGATCAGGACCTTCCAGCCGAGCTTCATCAGCTGGTCGTAGCGGACGCGGGGCAGCGTGCCGCGCAGCCAGATGAAGAAGAACAGCAGCAGCTGGACCTTGATCACGAACCAGAGCATCGGCCACCAGCCGTGGTTCGCGCCCTCCCAGAAGGTGCTGATCGGATACGGGGCCCGCCAGCCGCCCAGGAAGAGCGTGACCGAGACCGCCGAGACGGTGACCATGTTGACGTACTCGGCGAGCATGAACATCGCGAACTTGATCGAGGAGTACTCGGTGTTGAAGCCACCGACGAGGTCGCCCTCGGACTCCGGCATGTCGAACGGCGCGCGGTTGGTCTCGCCGACCATCGTCACGATGTAGATGAGGAACGAGACGGGCAGCAGCAGCACGTACCAGCGGTCCGCCTGCGCCTCCACGATCGCCGACGTCGACATCGACCCGGAGTAGAGGAAGACCGAGGCGAACGCCGCGCCCATCGCAATCTCGTAGGAGATCATCTGCGCGCAGGAGCGCAGACCGCCCAGGAGCGGGTACGTCGATCCGGAGCTCCAGCCCGCCAGCACGATGCCGTAGATGCCGACGGAGGCGACCGCGAGGATGTAGAGCATCGCGATCGGCAGGTCGGTGAGCTGCATCGTGGTGCGCTGGCCGAAGATCGAGACCTCGTTGCCCGCGGGCCCGAAGGGGATCACCGCGATCGCCATGAAGGCCGGGATGGCCGCGACGATCGGCGCGAGGACGTAGACCACCTTGTCCGCGCGCTTGACGATGACGTCTTCCTTGAGCATCAGCTTGATGCCGTCCGCGAGGGACTGCAGCAGACCCCAGGGACCGTGCCGGTTGGGGCCGATGCGCAGCTGCATCCAGGCGACGACCTTGCGCTCCCACACGATGGAGAAGAGGACCGTCACCATCAGGAACGCGAAACAGAAGACCGCCTTGATGACGACGAGCCACCAGGGGTCGCGGCCGAACAGGGACAGGTCCTCCGCCGCAAGCACCACAGTGTGCGTCACGACGTCACCTCCGGGGCCTCAGTGGGCTCCGGCAGGACCGCCGGGCCGATGCGGACGAGGTCGCCGGGGCGCGCGCCGGTGTCCGAAGTGACGCCTCCCCCGGCCGAGTTCAGCGGCAGCCAGACCACGCGGTCGGGCATCTCCGTGATCTGGAGCGGGAACGAGGTCGTCCCGGCGGGCCCGGAGACGGCGAGGACGTCGCCGTCCTTCACGCCCGCCTCGACCGCCGTGGCCGCCGACACGCGCGCGTGGGCGGCATGCCGGGTGCCGGCCAGCGCCTCGTCGCCGACCTGGAGGAGACCCTGGTCGAGCAGCAGCCGGTGTCCGGCGAGCACGGCCTCCCCCGCGGCGGGCCGCGGCGGCTGGGCACCCGTCTCCAGGGGCTCCGTGGCGTGCGGCCCGTCCCAGCCGCCGAGCCGCTCCAGCTCGCGGCGCAGGGTCAGCAGGTCGGGCAGGCCGAGGTGGATGTCGCCCGCGTCGGCGAGCATGTGCAGCACGCGCGCGTCGGTCGGCGCCAGCCTGCGCGTCATCTGGTCGGGCTTGAGCGCGGCGTCGAACATCCGCACCCGGCCCTCCCAGTTGAGGAAGGTGCCCGGCTTCTCGGCGACCGCGGCGACCGGCAGCACCACGTCGGCCCGCTCGGTCACCTCGCTGGGCCGCAGCTCCAGGGAGACCAGGAAGCCGACCTCGTCGAGCGCCTCACGCGCGCGTGCCGGGTCCGGCAGGTCGGCGACCTCGACGCCGGCCACCAGGAGAGCGCCGAGCTCGCCGGTCGCGGCGGCCTCGACGATCTGACCCGTGTCGCGGCCGAAGCGGTGCGGGAGTTCGGCGACGCCCCAGGCGGACGCGACCTCGTCCCGCGCGCGCGGATTGGTGGCGGGACGCCCGCCGGGCAGCAGCGACGGCAGCGCGCCCGCCTCGATGGCGGCGCGCTCCCCCGCCCTGCGCGGGATCCACACCAGCTGGGCACCGGTCGCGGACGCGGCGCGGACGGCGGCGGTGAGCCCGCCGGGCACGGCCGCGAGCCGCTCACCGACGACGATGACCGCGCCTTCCGTGCGCAGCGCCTCGGCGGCCCTGGTCCCCTCGTCCGCCAGACCCACGCCCGCGGCGAGCGCGTCCAGCCACTCCGTCTCGGTGCCGGGAGCCGAGGGCAGCAGCGTGCCGCCCGCCTTCTCCAGGCCCCGGGTGGCGTGCGTGGCGAGGGAGAAGGTGCGCTGGCCGTGCTTGCGCCAGGCCTTGCGCAGCCTCAGGAAGACGCCGGGCGCCTCCTCCTCGGACTCGAACCCGGCGAGCAGCACGGCGGGCGCCTTCTCCAGGAGGGCGTACGTGACGCCGCTCCCGTCGAGGTCCCGGCCGCGCCCCGCCACCCGGGCCGCGAGGAAGTCGGCCTCCTCGCTGCTGTGCACGCGCGCGCGGAAGTCGATGTCGTTCGTGTCGAGCGCCACGCGCGCGTACTTGCTGTACGCGTAGGCGTCCTCGACGGTGAGCCGGCCGCCGGTCAGCACACCGGCCCGGCCGCGCGCGGCGGCGAGACCGCGGGCCGCGACCTCCAGGGCCTCGGGCCAGCTCGCGGGCTCCAGTTCACCCGTCTCCGAGTTGCGCACGAGCGGCGTGGTCAGCCGGTCGGGCTTCTGCGCGTACCGGAAGCCGAAGCGTCCCTTGTCGCACAGCCACTCCTCGTTGACCTCGGGGTCGTCCTGAGCGAGGCGCCGCATGACCTTGCCGCGCCGGTGGTCCGTGCGGGTCGCGCAGCCGCCCGCGCAGTGCTCGCACACCGACGGCGACGACACGAGGTCGAAGGGCCGGGAGCGGAAGCGATACGCCGCCGAGGTCAGCGCGCCGACCGGGCAGATCTGGATGGTGTTCCCGGAGAAGTACGACTCGAAGGGGTCGCCCTCGCCGGTGCCGACCTGCTGGAGGGCGCCGCGCTCGATGAGTTCGATCATCGGGTCGCCGGCGATCTGGTTGCTGAAGCGGGTGCAGCGCGCGCAGAGCACGCACCGCTCGCGGTCGAGCAGCACCTGCGTGGAGATCGGCACCGGCTTCTCGTACGTCCGCTTCTTGCCCTCGAAGCGGGAGTCCGGGTCGCCGACCTGCATCGCCTGGTTCTGCAGGGGGCACTCGCCGCCCTTGTCGCAGACCGGGCAGTCCAGCGGGTGGTTGATGAGGAGCAGCTCCATCACACCGCGCTGGGACTTCTCCGCGACGGGCGAGGTCAGCTGCGACTTCACGACCATGCCGTCCGTGCACGTGATGGTGCAGGACGCCATCGGCTTGCGCTGGCCCTCCACCTCGACGATGCACTGGCGGCAGGCGCCCGCCGGGTCGAGCAGCGGGTGGTCGCAGAACCGGGGGATCTCGATGCCGAGCAGTTCGGCGGCCCGGATCACCAACGTCCCCTTGGGGACGCTGATCTCGATGCCGTCGATGGTCAGCGAGACGAGGTCCTCGGGCGGAACCGCCGCCTCCCCGCCCCCGGAGGGAGCGCTATTAGTGGTCACTGTCATGCGTTCACCTCCGTGGTGTGGGAGGGCCGGTCGGCCCAGAGAGTCGACTTGGCCGGGTCGAAGGGGCAGCCCTTGCCGGTGATGTGCTGCTCGTACTCCTCGCGGAAGTACGTGAGCGAGGAGAAGATCGGCGAGGCGGCGCCGTCGCCGAGGGCGCAGAAGGACTTGCCGTTGATGTTGTCGGCGATGTCGTTCAGCTTGTCGAGGTCGGCCATGACGCCCTTGCCCGCCTCGATGTCGCGGAGCAACTGCACCAGCCAGTACGTCCCTTCGCGGCAGGGCGTGCACTTGCCGCAGGACTCATGGGCGTAGAACTCGGTCCAGCGGGTCACGGCCCGCACGACGCACGTCGTCTCGTCGAAGCACTGCAGCGCCTTCGTGCCGAGCATCGAGCCGGCGGCGCCCACGCCCTCGTAGTCGAGCGGGACGTCGAGGTGCTCGTCGGTGAACATCGGCGTCGAGGAGCCGCCCGGCGTCCAGAACTTGAGGCGGTGTCCGGCGCGCATGCCGCCGCTCATGTCGAGCAGCTGGCGCAGCGTGATGCCGAGCGGGGCCTCGTACTGGCCGGGGCTGGTGACGTGGCCGCTGAGCGAGTAGAGCGTGAAGCCGGGCGACTTCTCGCTCCCCATTGACTTGAACCAGTCTTTTCCTCGATTGAGGATCGCGGGAACGGATGCGATCGACTCGACGTTGTTCACCACAGTGGGGCACGCGTAAAGGCCCGCGACCGCAGGGAAGGGGGGACGCAGTCGCGGTTGGCCGCGGCGGCCTTCGAGCGAGTCGAGCAGCGCGGTCTCCTCACCACAGATGTACGCGCCCGCGCCCGCGTGCACGGTGAGTTCGAGATCGAGTCCGCTGCCCAGGACGTTCTTGCCGAGGTAGCCCGCCGCGTAGGCCTCGCGCACGGCCTCGTGCAACCGCCGCAGCACGGGGACGACTTCACCGCGCAGATAGATGAAGGCATGCGACGAACGGATCGCGTAGCACGCGATCACGATCCCCTCGATGAGGGAATGCGGGTTCGCGAAGAGGAGCGGGATGTCCTTGCAGGTCCCCGGCTCCGACTCGTCGGCGTTGACAACCAGATAGTGCGGCTTGCCGTCTCCCTGGGGGATGAACTGCCACTTCATCCCGGTGGGGAAGCCCGCGCCGCCGCGGCCGCGCAGGCCCGCGTCCTTCACGTACGCGATGAGGTCGTCCGGCTCCATGGCGAGCGCCTTGCGCAGACCCTCGTAGCCCTCGTGCCGCCGGTAGGTCTCCAGCGTCCAGGGCTTGTCCTCGTCCCAGAAGGCCGAGAGGACCGGCGCGAGGAGCTTCTCGGGGCTGGTGTCGTTGTTGATCTCGGCTGCCAAGGTCATCACTCCCCCTCCTCGGCGGTCGGTCCGGCCGGGTGGGCCGGGTCGGATGCCGAGGTCTGCTGCGGTGCGTCATTGGAGCTGAGGTGCTCGGCCGGCGCCTCGTCCTGGGGCCCGCCCGTGCGCGGGTGGACCACACGCGGCTGCGCGACCTCGCCCTTGGCCAGGCGCAGTCCGATCAGCGAGGCGGGGCCCGCGCCGCCGCTCGCGTCGACGGCGCCGGGCCGCTCGTCGGGGAAGCCCGCCAGAATCCGGGCGGTCTCCTTGTACGTGCAGATCGGCGCCCCGCGCGTGGGCTCGACCGGTACGCCCGCGCGCAGGTCGTCGACGAGTTGCTTGGCGGACTCGGGGGTCTGGTTGTCGAAGAACTCCCAGTTGACCATCACCACGGGCGCGAAGTCGCAGGCGGCGTTGCACTCGATGTGTTCGAGCGTGATCTTGCCGTCCTCCGTGGTCTCGTCGTTGCCCACGCCGAGGTGCTGCTTGAGCTCGTCGAAGATCGCGTCGCCGCCCATGACCGCGCACAGGGTGTTGGTGCAGACGCCGACCTGGTAGTCGCCGGAGGGCTTGCGCCGGTACATGGTGTAGAAGGTCGCGACGGCCGTGACCTCGGCCGTGGTCAGCCCCAGCATGTCGGCACAGAACTGCATGCCGGTGCGGGTGACGTGACCCTCCTCGGACTGCACCAGGTGCAGCAGCGGGAGGAGCGCGGACCGCGACCCCGGATAGCGGCCGATGATCTCCTTGGCGTCCGCCTCCAACCGGGCGCGCACATCGGCCGGGTAGTCGGGGGCGGGGAGTTGGGGCATGCCCAGGCTGACGCCCGTGCCCTGCTCTGAAGGAGTGGTGGTCACCGGTCGACGCCTCCCATCACGGGGTCGATGGACGCGACGGCGACGATGACGTCGGCGACCTGGCCGCCCTCGCACATCGCCGCCATGGCCTGCAGGTTGGTGAAGGACGGGTCGCGGAAGTGGACCCGGTAGGGACGGGTGCCGCCGTCGGAGACGACGTGCACGCCCAGTTCGCCCTTGGGCGACTCGACCGCCGCGTACGCCTGTCCCGGTGGGACCCGGAAGCCCTCGGTCACCAGCTTGAAGTGGTGGATGAGGGCCTCCATGGAGGTGCCCATGATCTTCTTGATGTGGTCGAGCGAGTTGCCGAGACCGTCCGGGCCGAGCGCCAGTTGCGCGGGCCAGGCGATCTTCTTGTCGGCGACCATGACCGGGCCGGGGGCGAGCCGGTCGAGGCACTGTTCGACGATGCGCAGCGACTGCCGCATCTCTTCGAGGCGGATCAGGAAGCGCCCGTAGGAGTCGCAGGTGTCGGCGGTCGGGATGTCGAAGTCGTAGGTCTCGTAGCCGCAGTAGGGCTGCGTCTTGCGCAGGTCGTGCGGGAGACCGGCCGAGCGCAGCACCGGGCCCGTGGCGCCGAGCGCCATGCAGCCGGCGAGGTCGAGATAGCCGACGTCCTGCATGCGGGCCTTGAAGATGGGGTTCCCGGTGGCGAGCTTGTCGTACTCCGGGAGGTTCTTCTTCATCTGCTTCACGAACTCGCGGAGCTGGTCCACGGCGCCCGGGGGCAGGTCCTGGGCGAGTCCGCCGGGCCGGATGTACGCGTGGTTCATCCGCAGGCCGGTGATGAGTTCGTAGATGTCGAGAACGAGTTCACGATCGCGGAAGCCGTAGATCATGATCGTCGTGGCGCCGAGCTCCATGCCGCCGGTGGCGATGCACACCAGGTGCGAGGAGAGTCGGTTCAGCTCCATGAGGAGCACGCGGATGATCGAGGCGCGGTCCGGGATCTGGTCCTCGATGCCGAGGAGCTTCTCGACCCCGAGGCAGTACGCCGTCTCGTTGAAGAACGGCGTCAGGTAGTCCATGCGCGTGACGAACGTGGTGCCCTGGGTCCACGTGCGGTATTCGAGGTTCTTCTCGATGCCCGTGTGGAGATAGCCGATGCCGCAGCGGGCCTCGGAGACGGTCTCGCCCTCGATCTCCAGGATCAGCCGGAGCACGCCGTGGGTGGACGGGTGCTGCGGACCCATGTTGACGATGATGCGCTCGTCGTCGGCCTTGGCCGCGGACTGGACGACCTCGTCCCAGTCGCCGCCGGTGACCGTATATACAGTCCCCTCGGTCGTCTCACGGGCGGAAGCGTGGGAAGTTCCCTGAGTTGCAGACATCAGCTGTACGACCTCCGCTGGTCCGGAGCCGGGATCTGGGCGCCCTTGTACTCGACGGGGATGCCGCCGAGGGGGTAGTCCTTGCGCTGCGGGAAGCCCTGCCAGTCGTCCGGCATCATGATCCGCGTGAGCGCGGGGTGGCCGTCGAAGACGAGGCCGAAGAAGTCGTACGTCTCGCGCTCGTGCCAGTCGTTGGTCGGATAGACCGCGACCAGCGAGGGGACGTGCGGGTCGGCGTCGGGCGCGCCGACCTCCAGGCGGATCAGCCGGTTGTGGGTGATCGAGCGCAGGTGGTAGACGGCGTGCAGCTCGCGGCCCTTGTCGCCGGGGAAGTGCACCCCGCTGACGCCGGTGCAGAGCTCGAAGCGCAGGGCCGGGTCGTCGCGCAGGGTCTGGGCGACGCGGACGAGGTGCTCGCGCGCGATGTGGAAGGTGAGCTCGCCGCGGTCGACGACCGTCTTCTCGATGGCGTTCTCCGGGACGAGGCCCTGTTCCTCCAGGGCGCCCTCCAGTTCGTCCGCGACTTCGTCGAACCAGCCTCCGTAGGGGCGCGCGGAGGCGCCGGGCAGGGTGACGGTGCGGACGAGGCCGCCATAGCCGGAGGTGTCGCCGCCGTTGTCGGCGCCGAACATCCCCCTGCGGACGCCGATGACCTCTCCGGCCTCGCCGCGCGGGGCGGGTACGCCGTTGCCGTTCAGGTGCTCGTCTTGCGAGTCGTGCGCGTCGCTCACCGCAGCAGCCCCTTCATCTCAATGGTGGGGAGCGCCTTGAGGGCCGCCTCCTCCGCCTCCCGGGCCGCCTCTTCCGCGTTCACGCCGAGCTTGGAGCCCTGGACCTTCTGGTGCAGCTTGAGGATCGCGTCCATCAGCATCTCGGGGCGTGGCGGGCAACCGGGCAAATAGATGTCAACGGGGACGACATGGTCCACACCCTGCACAATCGCGTAATTGTTGAACATCCCACCTGAAGATGCGCAAACCCCCATGGAGATGACCCACTTGGGGTTGGGCATCTGGTCATAGACCTGCCGCAGGACCGGCGCCATCTTCTGGCTCACCCGGCCGGCCACGATCATCAGGTCCGCCTGGCGGGGCGAACCGCGGAAGACCTCCATGCCGAAGCGCGCCAGGTCGTAGCGCCCGGCGCCAGTCGTCATCATCTCGATGGCGCAGCACGCGAGTCCGAATGTGGCGGGGAACATGGATGACTTGCGCACCCAGCCCGCGGCTTGTTCGACGGTCGTCAGCAGAAAACCGCTCGGCAGTTTCTCTTCGATTCCCATGCTCTTGGCCCCTCAGCCCTTCAGTCCCATTCCAGGCCGCCGCGCCGCCATACGTACGCGTACGCGACGAAGACGGTGAGCACGAAGAGCAGCATCTCCACGAGCCCGAAAATCCCCAGCGCGTCGAAGGTGACGGCCCAGGGGTAGAGGAAGACGATCTCGATGTCGAAGACGATGAAGAGCATCGCCGTCAGGTAGTACTTGATGGGGAATCGCCCACCACCGGCCGGCGTCGGCGTCGGCTCGATGCCGCACTCGTAGGCCTCGAGCTTTGCGCGGTTGTACCGCTTTGGACCGATAAGCGTGGCCATGACCACGGAGAAGATCGCAAAGCCTGCCCCGAGGGCTCCCAGCACGAGGATGGGCGCATAGGCGTTCACGCTCCTCGCTCCTCTCAGTCGGCACTGACTGTTGGCGGTTGCGTCGGACCCGGCCCTGAATCCCATCCAAGATCGCTCACATGTGAAGCAGGTCACAAGCCCAACTGCCCCGCATCTTATGCCCGGCGGTCTGTGATCTGCGACACGGGGTACGACAACGGCTTTGTGATCTCCACCACCTGACGAAGGATCATGAAGTCGGATGAGCGGTGATCTTCGTACGCGAAGCGCCTGAGTGATCACTAGAGGTGACATCTCAGCGCGTCATGCCTGGTCGAAGGGCTGCCGCCCTATCAAGAGATGGCGCTTGCAGGCAAATTGGCGCTGGACGCGATCAGTTGATAGAGGACCTCGCGTTCACACTTTGGCGGCAGAGGTGTGGACGGATGTGGACGCGTGCGCCGGTTCACGAGCGAGGCCGCACCCTCCCGCGCGAAGAATCCGGCCCTCCCGCGCGAAGAATCCAGCCCTCCCGCGCGAAGAATCCGGCCCTCCCGCACGACGAGCCGTCCCCTCCATCCCGCACGAAGAGCCGCCCCCTCTTCGCACAGGAAGAGCCGTCCCCCTTTACGCACGACACCGCCCCCGGTTTGGAACGCGCACCACGGGCACCCGAAGGGCACAGGAAGAGCACCTGGGACACACGCGAAAACTCCGGTAGATCTCAGGGAGGTCTCAGCGAGATCTCAGGGAGGCCCCGGAGGGGGTACCCGTGTGACCTGCACCACAGGGCCCCTCGCGCCGAATAAGCCGGGCTTGGCCAACCGCCTCAACCGGTGGTAGACCGTGGGCAATTCGGACGTATCGCAGAAAACCCATGATCACAGGCGTGATCAGCGCTGTCCGCATTGTCCGTTACGGCGTCAATAAAGAGCGACACGCCCGGGATTCGGGCCCGCGAACCGCAACTGTGGCGCAGCACACGTTTCTTGAAGGGAACCGTGGGTCCCTGATAGCGGTTGTTCTCATGTCCCACACCGCTCACATACCCAGCCACCGGAAGCCCCGTCGCAGCGCCACGAAGGTCGCCCTGCGCGCCGGAGTTGCCGGTGGCGTCCTCAGCACCCTGGCAGTGGCCGCGGCGGCCGGTACGGCGAACGCGGCCGAGCCGGTGACCGAGACCATCGAGATGCCCACGCTCTCCACCGATCTGTCCGCACAGATCGCGCAGTCGGCGGACGCCACCCAGCAGGCCGCCGACAGCTACGAGTCGCGCGCCGAGCAGGACGCGGCCGCCGCCAAGGCCGCCAAGCAGGCCAAGGCGGACCAGGCCAAGGCCGAGAAGAAGGCCGAGGCCGAGCGCAAGGCCGAGGAAGCCGCCAAGAAGAAGGCCGAGGAGGAGCGCGCCTCGCGTTCCGCCGAGCGCACGAACCTCTCCACCCAGTCCGGCGGCGGCTCCTCCGCGAGCGCCTCCGACTCGGTCGCCCCGGCCAGCGGCAGCGTCGGCACGGTCATCAGCTTCCTCAAGGCCCAGCTGGGCGACGCGTATGTGATGGGTGCCTCGGGCCCCAACGCCTGGGACTGCTCCAGCCTCGTGCAGGCCGCGTTCAAGCAGGCGGGCGTGAACCTTCCGCGCGTCTCGCAGGACCAGTCGGTCTCCGGCACGCCGGTCTCGCTCTCCAACATCCAGGTGGGCGACATCCTCTACTGGGGTGGCGCGGGCTCCGCGTACCACGTCGGTGTGTACATCGGTAACGGCCAGTACCTGGACGCCGCCAACCCCAGCAAGGGTGTTGTCATCCAGGACCTGTCGGGTTACCCGGCCTCGGGCGCCGTGCGCGTCCTCTGAGGGCCCCACACAGACACACGACGAAGGACCGGAACCCCCAGCGGGGTTCCGGTCCTTCGCGCGCTCTCAGCGCCGTCTCAGGCCCTTGGCGCCGCCGAAGGCCCTTGGCGCCGCCTCAGTCCCTGGGCACCGTCTCACGCTCCCTCAGCGCCGCCGCGCGCCCTCCCGGAACGCCTTGCGTACGGCGGGACGGTCGACCCACATCGTCAGGAGCGTCGTCCCCAGGGCGGCCCAGAAGAGCGTGGTGGGCAGCCCGCGCTCGGTCCACGGCACCAGGGTGAGCAGCAGCGTGCACACCATCACGGCGGCGGACTGCCCGGCGGCGAGCCGCGCCCATCCGTCGCGGCGCAGCAAGGAACGCACGTTCAGGCGGACGCCCTTGCGCCGCCGGTGGAACCGCAGCGCCGCGCCGAGCAGCCAGATCACGGTGAGCGGCACCAGGTCCCACAGCCGCTGGCCGAGGGCGAGCGGCAGCTCGCGCGGGGTCTCGCCGTCCGTCGTGAAGAGGTCGAGGCCCGCGGCGATGAGGGCGAGGCAGAACAGGGCGAGCCAGCGGGTGCCGCGCAGCATCCGGTAGGTGGCGGAGTCGAGTTGGTCCCGCATGTCCGCCGACTCCGGGGCGACGGCGAGCGCGTCGGCGTACAGGTCGGCGGCGTCGGCCGCCCGGACGCCCGGTGCCTCGGCGGCCCGGCGCGTCTGCCCGCTCAGCGCCTCCGCGTGGGTCGGGTCGAGCCGCAGGATGGCGCGCTCCATCGCGTCGGCCGTGTCCGCGTCGCCGGAGAGGTCGGCGATGAACAGCGCCTTCTCGTACGGGCCGATCTCCTCGGGAGCGAGCCGGATCGCCTCCTGGACCAGCTCCCTCGGCTCCCCCGCCACCGCGTCGATGTCGGCGGTCCCGATGCGGCCGGTCCCGATCTCCTGCCCCTTGCGGACGATGTTCCGCCGGAAGAGGAGATCGGCGAGCATCGAGTAACTGCCCCAGAAGTGCGGGCTGAGCCGGATCGCCGTGCGCAGCGCCGCTTCCGCTTCGTCGAAACCCCGGCCGCTCAGGCGCAGCGCCTGAGCGTGCACGAGCAGCACGTTGACGTTCTCGGGTGTGAGCCGCAGGGCCCGCTCGGTCGCCTCCAGTGCCTGGTGCGGGCGGTCGGCCCGCAGGTGGCAGCGGGCGAGCTGCTCCCATGCCGCGACGTCGTCGGGCTCCTCGGCGAGCCGCCGCCCGAGGAGCTCCACCGCCTCGTCGTTCCGCCCGAGGGACACCAGTCCCTCGGCCCGCTCGGCCGCCTGGTCCAGACTCATAGCTTCCGCTTCTTCTTCAGGTACGCCACGAGGTCGTCGTAGGTGCCGCCCTCGTTCGCGTACATCGCCACATTGCGAGCCGACGCGAACCACGGGTCGGCGGAGGGCACGGTCTGCTTGACCGCGCCGATGAGGTCCTTCATCCCGATCATGCGGATGGTGCCGGTGCGCGCGGAGTCGAGCAGCGCGCTCTCGGCGGCCACCTCGCAGACATGTGCGAGGTCGGCACCCGAGAGGCCTTCGGTGGCCTTGGCGAGCTTGCCCAAGTCGATGTTCTCGATGGGGCGTTCGCTCAGGTGGTAGCGGAGGATCGCCTCGCGGGCCGGGGCGTCGGGCGGCAGCACGAGCAGGGTGCGGTCGAAGCGGCCGGGGCGGCGCAGGGCGATGTCGACGTCCCAGGGGACGTTCGTGGCGGCGAGCACGAAGACGCCCTCGTTGGCCGCGGCGTCGACGCCGTCGAGCTCGGTGAGCAGCTGGTTGACGGTGTTGCGCATGCCGCTGCTCTGGGTGCGGCTGCGCTTGCCGCCCAGGGCGTCCAGCTCGTCCAGGAACACGACGCACGGGGCCTGGCGGCGGGCCGTCTCGAAGACCTCGTGCATGTTGCGCTCGGAGTTGCCCATCCACATGTCGAGCACGTCGTTGACGGACACCGACAGGAAGCCGGCGCCGAGTTCACCGGCGACGGCGCGGGCGATGAAGGTCTTGCCGCAGCCGGGAGGCCCGTACAGGAGCAGGCCGCCGCGCAGGCTCTTGCCGTACAGCTTGCGCAGTTCGGGGTTGCGCAGGGGGGCGAGGAACGCGGCTTCCAGGCGGTCCTTGACGTCCTGCATGCCGCCGACGTCGGCGAGCCGTACGGCACCGGGCGCCGCCGTGTCCTCGACGTCCCACGCCTCCGCGGCGCCGGGGTCCCCGCTGCCGTCCTCGGCGAGCGGCGCCTCGACGAACCGGGGCGGGACGGCGTCGCCGACCTGGTCCTCGGCGGCCCGCCAGTCGAAACCCCGCGGCGCGGCGGGCACCTGCGGCTTCGGCTCGGCGGGAGCCTGCGGTGCCGGGGGCATCCCCATGGCCCGGCCCATCAGCTCCCGGGCCTGGGCATCGCCCGGCGCGTGCTGGAGGGCGACCGCCACCTCGGCCACGGCGGCGTCGACGTGCCCCGCGTCCAGGAGCAGTTGGGCGAGGTGCAGGCGGAGCGGTACGTCCTGGGGCGCCGCCGATACGGCGGTGCGCAAGCTGGTCACGAGGGGGGAATCGGCCGACATGGCGCCCACTGTACGAAGCGGGCGCCACTGTCGAACGGGCGGGCTCAGGCTTCCACGGCCAGCTCGCCCATCGGCCCCCAACCCGTGTTCGGGATGTCGGCGTTGATGATCTCGGGGGTGGCGGCGATGAGTCCGGCCATCGTCTCCAGGCCCGCCTTGAAGTGGTCGGACTGGACGTGCACCGCGCCCGCCTCGGCGTCGCGGAAGCCCTCCAGGAGGACGTACTGGTTCGGGTCGTCGACGCTGCGCGACCAGTCGAAGAAGAGGTTGCCCTCCTCGGCGCGGGTGGCGGCGGTGAACGCGGCGGTGTGCTCCAGCCAGGACTCGGCGTGCTCGGGGCGGACGGTGAACTTCACGGCGATGAAAATCATCCGTCCACCCTGCCCCCGACCAGGCACTCGGACCAAATCGGGCGATTCAGCCCCTGGCGCGACGGCGTCACATCATCATGCGCGCGGAGCCACCTTGCTGAGACCGTTGATGACGCGGTCCATCGCGTCGCCGCCCGTCGGGTCCGTGAGGTTCGCCAGCATCTTCAGCGTGAACCGCATCAGCATGGGGTGGGTCAGGCCGCGCTGGGTGGCGATCTTCATGACCTTCGGGTTGCCGATGAGCTTCACGAAGGCGCGGCCCAGCGTGTAGTAACCGCCGTAGGTCTCCTTCAGCGTCTTCGGGTAGTGCTGGAGCGCCAGTTCGCGCTGGGCGGGGGTGGCACGCGCGTGTGCCTGCACGATGACGTCGGCCGCGATCTGGCCGGACTCCATGGCGTACGCGATGCCCTCGCCGTTGAAGGGGTTCACCAGGCCGCCCGCGTCGCCGACCAGGAGCAGGCCCTTGGTGTAGTGCGGCTGGCGGTTGAAGGCCATCGGCAGGGCGGCGCCGCGGATCGGCATCGTCATGTTCTCCGGGGTGTACCCCCAGTCCTCCGGCATCGAGGCGCACCACGCCTTGAGGACCTCGCGCCAGTCGAGCTCGCGGAAGGCCTTGGAGGAGTTGAGGATGCCGAGGCCGACGTTCGAGGTGCCGTCGCCCATGCCGAAGATCCAGCCGTAGCCGGGCAGCAGCCGGTCCTCGCCGGGACCGCGGCGGTCCCACAGCTCCAGCCAGGACTCCAGATAGTCGTCGTCGTGGCGGGGCGAGGTGAAGTACGTGCGGACCGCGACACCCATCGGGCGGTCCTCGCGGCGGTGCAGGCCCATGGCCAGCGAGATCCGCGAGGAGTTGCCGTCGGCCGCGACGACGAGGGGGGCGTGGAAGGTGACCGGGGTCTTCTCCTCGCCGAGCTTGGCGTGCACGCCGGTGATGCGGCCGGTGCGGTCGTCGATGACCGGCTCGCCGACGTTGCAGCGCTCGTGCAGCCGGGCGCCCGCCTTCTGCGCCTGCCGGGCGAGCTGCTCGTCGAAGTCGTCGCGCTTGCGCACCAGGCCGTAGTCCGGGTACGAGGCGAGCTCGGGCCAGTCCAGCTGGAGGCGCACGCCGCCGCCGATGATGCGCAGGCCCTTGTTCCGCAGCCAGCCCGCCTCTTCGGAGATGTCGATGCCCATCGACACGAGCTGCTTGGTGGCGCGCGGGGTCAGGCCGTCGCCGCAGACCTTCTCCCGCGGGAACGCCGTCTTCTCCAGGAGGAGGACGTCGAGTCCGGCCTTCGCCAGGTAGTACGCCGTCGTCGAACCGGCGGGCCCGGCTCCGACGACGATGACGTCCGCGGTGTTTTCGGAGAGGGGCTCGGTCACGGCGGGTTCTCCCCAGGGCTCGAATGGTGTGTGCCGACCGGCACGGGCTACGCGCAGTCTATGAGGCGGCACCGGTCCGCCGGCCGAAGGGCCACACGTGGCCCGGCGGGCCGGCCCGGCCACGACGCTTCCGGCCCGCCGGGCGTCGGACTACCCTGCCCGTACCGCAGGGGGTGACATCTGTGCCCACACCACCCGAGACCCCGGGACCACCCGGGACACCCGACGTCCGTGTGCCGCGGCTGACCGGCCTGATGGCGACGGACGCGCGCGAGGCCGCGGCCCGGCGCGGCGTTCGGCTCGTGGCGCCCGACCGCCCCGGCTTCCACGACGTCGTCGTCGACTACGTCGTACGCCAGTACCCGCCCCCGGGCGTCGAGGTGCCGCACGGCGCCGCCGTCACGATCTGGTTCGACCTCGGCCCCGGTGAGGGCGAGGGCGGCGCGGGCGTGCGCGAGCCGCGCCGCCCGGGGCCGCCGGACGGCGGGCTGCACAGGGAACTGGACGAGCCGGGGCACGGACCCGAGGTGCCGGCGGCCTGGTGACCGCGCGGCCCCGGCGGATCAGTCCGTGAGCCGCCAGGTGTCCAGCGCGGTCGCGTGCGTCTTCGCGCCCTCGCCCGCGGGCCAGAAGTCCGCGCGCCAGGAGAGCTGGATCGCGTACTCCGTGCCGTTGTCCGCGATGTAGCTCTGGTTGATCGCGTGGATCTCGCGGCCCGCCTCGTCGGTGTACGTGTACTCCCAGATCGCGCCGTCGCGCCCCTGGAAGGTGTTCGGCTCCAGCCGGATCCGCCGGTAGTCCGACTTGTCCGGGGCGGACTTGGTGTGCTTCTCGATGTTCGTGAAGTTCTCGTACGAGGTGTACGGCGCGTCCGCGACGACCCCGACGAGGAACTCCTCG
>NZ_LIRJ01000270.1:0-642 GCF_001419745.1 Streptomyces silaceus
CGTCGGGGGCGGCGGCCTGCGTCGGGTCCCACGTGATGACCAGGCAGGTGATCAGGCCGAGCAGCGGTACGACGGACAGTGCGAGGAAGGTGTGGCCGAGGCCGAGCGCGTCCTTGATCTGCGGGAAGAGGTAGAGGCCCGCGACGCTGCCGAAGCTGCCGACCATGCCGGTGACGCCGGTGCCGAGGGCGCGGACGTCGCTGCGGTAGGAGAGCGCGGCGATGGACTTGCCGTTGGCGCCGGGTCCCGCCGAGTGGCAGAGGATGAACGCGGCGGGCAGCAGGAAGGCCACCGCCAGCGGGATGCGGCCGAAGGTGAGGCCCATGACGATCAGCGCGACGAACACGCCCGCGAAACCGACGGCCGAGCTGAGCCGCAGACCGAGCCTGCGCCCGAAGTAGGCGGAGGCGAGTCCGCCGGCGATGCCGAAGGCGTTGAACACCATCGAGCCGATGGTGGCCTTCTCGAAGCTCTCGCCGAAGATGGCGAGGCTGATGACGGGCAGGTACCAGCCGACGGCGAAGTACTGCATCGACTGGGCCAGGGAGATCACCGAGGACAGCACGGTGCGCGGCAGGTACTCGCCCTTGAAGAGCAGCCCGGCCTGGCGCATCCCGATGGCGGGCGCGGCGGCCGCGGCCC
>NZ_LIRJ01000270.1:667-17380 GCF_001419745.1 Streptomyces silaceus
AGGACACCGGCGACCACGGCGGCCGAGCCGACGGACCAGCGCCAGATGTCGTCGCCGACGTCGAAGTGGAAGAAGACCAGGGCGAGGACGAGGTTGCTGGTGGTGGCGGTGTACCAGACGGCCTGCCAGAGGTTGAGCCGGCCGCCCAGCTTGGCCGGGGTGTACTCGGCGAGCAGCGCCATCGCCACCGCGAAGTCGATGCCGTAGGCGACCCCCACCATGACCCGGCCGAGCCACACGGTGGTGAAGTCACCGGCGAACGCGGCGAGCAGGGCGCCCGCCACGGCGAAGACCTTGGCGATGAGCAGCGGGGGCACCCGGCCGATGCGGGTGGCGAGCCAGCCGCCCACGGGGTTGAAGACGATGGCGAGCGCGGGCGCCGTGGCCGTGAGGATCGAGATCTGGGTGCTGCTGAGCGACATCTGCGTCGTCATGGGCCCGAGGCCGGCGCTCAGTGCGGCGTTGGAGTAGGCGTCGAGGAAGAGCCCGCCGAACACCAGGAACCAGATCACGCGCGCCCGGCCGGTTATGCCGCCGAGTCCGTCGATGAGCGCAACGACGTCGGCGACGCCTCTGACGCTCGTGCGTTGTGCCATGAATCCGCCTTCGGGGAAGACCCATCGGTGGCACGACGACAACAAAAAGCAGGCACGACGAAACCACCGACAGGTGGTCTATGTCTGTGCCTGCCCAAGCACCGCGGTCCAGGCCGCGGCAAGAAGTACACGGCGACAGTAAGAACCGGCCACGAGTGGCGTCAAGAGGTTGCCGGGAGATTTCCGTGAGGTGACGGAACGCGGGAGTCGTCTCCGGGGCGGCAGCGCTCCAAGGGGTTCACGAAGAACTGGACGGCGCCCGAGGCCACGACCTCGGCCATGGCGTGCCGCCACTGCGGGGAGCACTCCTCCAGGTTCTCGCTCAGCCGGAAGTAGCACAGCCCGGCCTCGTGCCGGTCCTCGACGGCGGCGCAGGGGTCCGTGGTGGAGGTCTGCGGGCCGTTGGCGGCCGAGCCGTGCGGGCCGGGCGCGGCGGAGGCGGTGCCCGGGGCGAGGGCGGCGGCTGCCAGCAGGCCGGTCAGGGTGGCGGTGACGAGACGACGGGACATGTGCGGTGGCTCCTTGTTCCGGGGGCGGAAGACGCCCGGGACCATCTTCGCGGCGTGGGTGGCCGCCGCGTTCTTTTCCGACGCCGGGCCGCGTGTCGCGGGCCGGCGAACGGCTCGCCGCGCGGGCTCCGTGATCCCTCTCACCTCCGGGAGGCCCCGGCGCGGCGGCACGGCATAGTGGACCGGCAACGGACGGCGGGAGGAGCTCTCGCGGAGGCGGCGGCAGATGGCCGCCCGGTTTCTGTTATCCGGGCCCGGGCCGCACGTCTCCTCTTGTGTCGGAGGAGACAGCCCCCCACAGAGGAAGTGGACACAGCGTGAGCAGCGAACGCCAAGTCGCGATGATCAGGGCAGCGCAGGACGGCAACCAGCAGGCGCAGGACGCGCTCGTGGCGGAGTACCTGCCGCTGGTCTACAACATCGTCGGGCGGGCCCTGAACGGCCATGCGGACGTCGACGACGTGGTGCAGGAGACCATGCTCCGCGTCCTCGGCGGTCTGGACGGGCTGCGCGGCCCGGAGCACTTCCGCAGCTGGCTGGTGGCCATCACGATGAACCAGATACGCGGGCACTGGCGGGAGCGCGCCACCGGCGCGATACCCGCCGGGGGCGGTCTGGTCGACGCGTACGACGTGGTGGACCCCGGCGCGGACTTCGTGGACCTGACCATCACCCGGCTCGGGCTCTCCGGGCAGCGCAGGGAGACCGCGGAGGCCACGCGGTGGCTGGACGAGGACGACCGGGCGCTGCTGTCGCTGTGGTGGCTGGAATCCGCGGGTGAGCTGACGCGCGCGGAGGTCGCCGACGCGATGGAGCTGTCCCCGCAGCACGCCGCGGTGCGGGTGCAGCGGATGAAGGCCCAGCTGGAGACGGCGCGCGTCGTCGTGCGCGCCCTGGCGGCGAGCCCGCCGTGCGCGGGCCTGCAGCAGATCACCGCGGGCTGGGACGGCATGCCCTCGGCGCTGTGGCGCAAGCGCCTGGCCCGTCACGCCCGTGACTGCTCGGTCTGCGCGAGCCACTGGTCGAACCTGGTGCCCGCCGAGGGGCTGCTCGTGGGGCTCGGTCTCGTGCCCGCGGGGGCCGCCCTGACGGCCCTGGTCACGAACGCGGCGCCCGACCTCGTCAGCGTCGGCTCGGCCTCCGCCGCGCACGGCGGCGGGGCGCCGCTCTCCGCACGGGCGCTGGCCCGCAAGGAGCGCGCCCGCCGTCAGCGCCGTACGGCGGGAGCGGCCGCCGCGGTCGTCGCCCTGGTCGCGGGTGGCGCGGCGGTGCACCTGCTCACCGGGCCGGAGGAGGACGAGAGTTCCCCGTCCACGGCCGCCGCCCCGGCCTCCCCCACGCGCTCCGAGGCGCCGAAGAGCGCTTCCCCCTCTCCGTCGAAGTCGAAGGAGAAGCCGAAGCCCAAGCCCACGCCGAGCAAGACGAAGAAGAAGCCCAAGCCCTCCCCGACGCCGTCCAGGAGCCGTCCGAAGCCGAAGCCCAAGCCGACGCCGCAGAGGCCCGACCCCACCCCTGCCAAGCCGAGCGGGGCCGCCGAGCAGGTCGTCGCCCTCGTCAACGCCGAGCGGTCCAAGGCGGGTTGCGGCCCCGTCACCTCCAACAGCAAGCTCGCGACGGCGGCCACCAAGCACTCCGACGACATGGCCGCGCGCAACTACTTCGACCACACCAGCCCGGACGGCACGGACCCCGGCGACCGCATCACCGCCGCGGGCTACCGCTGGAGCACGTACGGCGAGAACATCGCCCGCGGACAGCAGACGCCGGCCGCGGTGATGGACTCGTGGATGAACAGCTCCGGCCACCGCGCCAACATCCTCAACTGCGACTTCAAGGAGCTGGGCGTGGGCATCCACAACGGCTCCGGGGGGCCGTGGTGGACCCAGGCGTTCGGGACGGCGCAGTGACGGACGGCCGCTGACGCGGGGCGCCCGGCGCGCTGCGCCGGGCCCGGGGCGCGGTCAGCCGACGTGCTGGCTGTGGAACTGCTCCAGGCGTCGTTGAGCGAGCAGCAGCGTGCCGCGCCGGCGGCCGGGCACCCGGCGCCGCAGCGCGATCAGACCGGGGCCCAGCGCGCGCACGGCCTCGGGGTCGCGCACGCGGTCCCACAGGTGGTGGGCGCGGTCCACGGCGGCCTCCACGTCCGGTGAGTCGGGGGCCTGGCCTGCGGTGAGGCGGGCGGTGGCGACGGCCAGCCAGGTCTCGCAGCTGCGTGCCGCGTCACCCGCGAACTTCGCCAGGTCGGCCCGTACTTCCATCCAGTGGATGGCCTCCTTCGAGCCCGGCCCGTACGTGCGCAGCGCGTTCTGTTCCCAGGACGCCGCGAGGGAGGCGGCCTCGCCGTGCCGGCCGGCCTCGACGGCCGCGGTGATCGCGGCGTGCGGATCCGTCTCGGGGACGGGCGGCTGCGGCTGGTGCGGGACGGGGGCCACGGGCGTCGGGCCGGAGCGCGGCGCGAGCAGCAGGTCCTGCGCGTCGTCGCCCAACGCGTGGGCGGCGGCCTGCTGGTGGAGGTGGGAGAGCGGAGGCCGGTGGCCGCTGCGCAGTATGGTCGCGAGCGCCTTCATGTACGCGGGGGCGGCCGGCGTGCGGCGTTTGGCGGGCGGGGCGATCCGGCCGTACAGCTCGACGCCGGGTCCCGCGTCCAGGGGGTGCTCGGCGAGGTGCTGCCAGCTCTCCGGGTCGGTGTGCAGGTCGACGAGGACCGTGGTGGCGCCCGCGGGGCGCAGCCGCAGCTCCTGCGTGATCCAGTGCCAGGGGAAGCCGGTGTAGCGCACCGTCGCCGTGGTGGTCCGGGCGAGCGCCACGTGCAACTGCCGCTGGCGGCGGTCGAGATGGACCTGTCCGATCAGGCAGACGGTCAGCGGGCCCGGCGCCATGGCCGCGGCCCGCAGGCGGGTCAGCACGGTCTGCGGGTCCAGCGGGTCCGCGAGTTCCACGATGGTCGCGGTCGGAGTCCCCGCGAGCGTCTCCGGCGACACGGCCGCCAGAACGGGAAGCACGGAGGCCGCGTCCACCAGGCGCCCCTTGCCCACCGGGGCCGCCGCGATGAGCAGCACGGTTCCAGCCATGGGCCCCTCCCTCTCGATCATCACGTCAGCACCGTATCCGCATCTCGGGCCGAGCGCGCCAAGTGGGCGGCACCCACTGTCCCCGAAGGGGTGGTGGCCTGGATCGTCCGGGGGCGGCAACTCGTGCGGGGCAGCGGTGACATGGGGAAGCGGCTGTTGCAAGACGGTGACATTCGCAGGGCAACGCATAGCGGTAGACGACTGTCTTTTCAGACGTGATTGACCCCAATGGGAAATAGCGCACCTTCCGCGTGAATCCCTCATGTCCTCACCGAAAGGCACCTTCATGATCGTCACCAAGCGGCACTCCCTGCGCATCGCCGCTGTCGGCGTCATCAGCGCCGCCTCCGTCGCCCTGGCGGGCACCGCCGCCACGGCCGCGACACCGGCCCCGCACCCGGTTTCCGTCTCGGCCGCCGGTCCGCAGAAGGCCGTCGCCGCGGCCGCCAAGATCACCGCGAAGCCGTCCGTGAACTCCGTCAAGGCGTGGCAGCTGTTCCGTGTCACCGGCACCACGACCGGCCTGAAGGCGGGCAGCAAGGTGACGCTGCAGCAGAAGCAGCGCGGCCACTGGGTGGCCCTGCCCGCCTCCACCCCCATCGCCCGCAACGGCAGCTACTCGCTGGGCGTCAAGCTCGGCCTGAAGGGCAAGAACGAACTGCGCATCGTCCAGGGGACGACGGCCTCGCCCGTGTTCACCGTGACCGTGCGCTGAACGCGTGCGTGGGTGGGTGCGGGCGCCAAGGGCCGCCCGCACCCACCCACGATCCCCCGGCGTCCATCGGACGCCGGCCGCACACCCGCTAGATGCCCGCCGAGGCCATCTCGATGATCGAGCGGTAGTGGGCCGCCGCGGACACCACACAGGCCTTGTACGTGCGGTTCTCCTTGACGACCAGGAAGTAGTCCCTGATCTGCTTCCAGTACTGGCGCAGATAGCTCAGACCCGGCATGAACGCCGGCGGCCTGGGAACCAGGGCGAAGGCCTCGGAGCACTTCAGGATGCCCCCGGTCACCTCCGACAAGACGTCCGCCACATCGGCGTTCATGTTCCAGCCCGCCGCCAGCTGCGGGGTCCAGATCGATCCCGCGATCTCGCGGAGCCGCTCCTGCTCCTCCGGCGTCGGATCGCTCTGGATCGTCACCGCGGTGGCGGCCGAGCGAGCGGCCGCGGGCTCCGTCGCCTGCGCCGTCCCCACGGCGCCGCCCACGGTCATCACCCCCGCGGCGAGCAACGCCACCGCCGAGAGTCTGAACGAACGTACCGTCATCCCTGCTCCTCCCCTGACTGTGTGAACTCCTCTGCCGTATCGGCGCGTTGACGGTCACACGCGGCCGTGGAACGGTCAACGAGCGCCGGCGAGCCATGGCCGGATCGCCACGTCGGAGCCCCGCACGGGAGGTCAGCTCGGGGTAAGGACGCAGAATTCGTTGCCCTCCGGGTCGGCGAGGACCGTCCACGGCACATCGCCCTGACCGACGTCGGCGGACGTCGCGCCGAGCGCCCGCAGCCGGGCCACCTCCGCCTCCTGGTCGTCACCGGGGTACGGCCGCAGGTCGAGATGGACGCGGTTGCGCACGGTCTTCGCGTCGGGGGTGCGGAGGAACTCCAGATACGGCCCGACGCCCTGGGCGGAGCGCAGCCTCGCCTGGTCGTCGCCCACCTCGCGCACGGTCCAGTCCATCGCCTCGCCCCAGAACCGGGCCATCGCCCGCGGGTCCAGGCAGTCGACCACCACGGCGGCCATCGGGCCGGTGTCGCGGTAGATCTCCCGCGGCTCCAGCACACAGAACTCGTTGCCGTCCGGGTCGGCGAGGACCGTCCACGGCACATCGCCCTGGCCGATGCCGACGGGCGTCGCGCCCAGTTCCTGGAGGCGCGCGGTCAACTCCGCCTGGTGCGCCGCGGAGGTGGTGGCGAGGTCGACGTGCACGCGGTTCTTGACCGTCTTGGGGTTCGGGTCGGCGACGACGTCGATGCAGACGGCGACCGGGTCGGGATAGTCGAAGCCCTCCGGCTCGAGGTTGGTCACCCCGGGCCCCTCGCTGGACATGCCCCACCCGAGCGCCTGTGCCCAGAACCGGCCGACCACGGTGTCGTCGGCCGCCTTCACATGAATCTGCACGAGTCTCGTCGCCATGGCGGTGATCATATGTCCGAGCACAGAGGGGCCCGGCGTCCGCCGCACGCGCCGGTCGAACCGGTACGCGCAGCAGGACGGCCGGGTCACCTCAGGCCACGGCAAAGCCGTCGTCACCCCACGCGGCGACGGCCCCTTCGCCGCCTCACGCCACAGCGGTCCCTTCGAGTTCGACCAGCTGGCCGGGGATCGCCAGCCGCGTCACCTCCAGCATCGTGGTCGCCGGAGCCACCCCGGCGGCGCCGAGCCGCCCGGCCAGCACGCCGTAGTGCCGGAAGAGCACATCGGCGTCGGTCGTGTACACGTTGAGCCGGACGAGGTGCGCCAGCGACATGCCGGCCTCGCCGAGCACCGCCTCCACGTTGTCGATGCTCAGCGCCAACTGCGCCGCCATGTCACCGTCGTGCCGGGGCTTGCCGTCGCCGTCCATCGCGGTCTGCCCCGAGACGTACAGGGTGCGCGTGTGCCCGGAGACGAGCTCTCCCTGGTTGAACCCCATCTCCAACGACCACGTCACCGGGTTGACCGCCGTTCTTTCCACTGCCACATCAGCTCCCTGTTCCTTCGGTTCATCGGGGTACGCACGTGCGGCGGCGAAGTCTCCGCAGCCGACGCGTGACGTCGTGCGAAGGAGCCTTCCAACGAATCACGACACCCTCAGTCATGTATTCGATAAAGTCCGCGCATGCGCGCCGACCGGCTGGTCTCCCTGGTGCTGTTGCTGCGTCAGCGCGGTCGGCTGACCGCGGACACGCTGGCGCGCGAGCTGGAGGTGTCCACCCGCACCGGGCTGCGCGACATCGAGGCGCTGTCCGCGGCCGGCGTCCCGGTCTACGCGGAACGCGGCAGACACGGCGGCTTCGCGCTGCTGCCCGGTTTCCGGACCGAACTCACGGGTCTCAACCACGACGAGGCACTCGCCCTGCTGGCCGCCGGATCGGCGCGCGGCGAGCAGGTGTTCGGCCTCGGCTCGGCGCTCGCCTCGGCGATGCGGAAAGTGGTCGACGCGCTGCCCGACGGCCACCGGGACACCGCGAGCGACGCGGCCCAGCGCTTTCTGGTGGACCCGGAGAGCGACCTGCTCTCCCGCCGCCTGGTCACCGACGAGGTGCCGGACTCCGCGATGGCCGAGGTGCGGCGCGCGGTGCTCGCCGGGCACAAGCTGCGCCTCCACTACGCGGCCACGGGCCAGGCGCCCCGGTGGCGCACGGTCGACCCGATCGGCCTGGTCACCATCCGGGACCGGGGCTACCTGCTGGCCACGCGAGCCGGTGAGGACCGCACCTACCGGCTGTCGCGCGTGCTGGCCGCCGAGGAGCTCCCGGAGCCCGCGCAGCGGCCGAGCAGGGTCGATCTGGACCGGATCTGGCAGGAGCGCTCCGCACGGTTCCTCTCCGGCGGCGACCACGTCAGCGTGCTGCTCCGGGTGGCCCCGGCACGGCGGGAGGAACTGCTGGACACCGCGCTGGCCATCCGCGCGGAGGAACCCGAAGAGGACGGCCGGCTGCGCCTCGAAGTGACCTTCCAGGACTTCCGGCATGCCGAATGGGCGCTGTGGCAGCTCGGCACGGACGCGGAGGCCCTCACCCCGCGGTCCCTGCGCGCCGCCCTGCACCACCGCGCCGCCGAGATGGCCACGCGATACCTCGGGGACTAGCCGCCTTGGTACCTTTCGATTGTCGAGTGAAAGCAAACGATGCCACTCGCGACGAGAGGGGTTGTGCCGGTGCTGACCGAAGAGCGGCGGGAGGCGCTCCTGCGCCTGGTGGAGCGCAGGGGGGCGGTCAAGGTGAAGGAGATGGCCGCCGAGTTGGGGGTCTCCGCCGTCACCCTGCGCCAGGACGTGCGGGATCTGGCGAGCCGGGGGCTCGTCGTCCGGGTGCACGGCGGCGTGATGTCCCCGGCCGCGGCCCGGCAGGCCGACGTCACCGCGCCTTCCCCCGCCCGGCCGACGACGGGCCGGGACCATGTGCTCGGGCTGGTCGTGCCGCCGGGGGCCTACTACTACCCGGAGATCATCCGGGGGGTGCAGGACGCGGCGCGCACGCACGGCGTCCGGGTCGTCCTCGCGGTCTCCGGCGAGACCCTGGAGGACAACCAGGAGCAGGTACGCCGGCTGGTCGCCTCGGGGGCCGACGGCCTGCTCCTGATGCCGCGCGCGGGACTGGAGCCCGCGGAGCGGGCCGACGAGTGGCTCAGCAGCCTCGACCTGCCCGTCGTCCTGGTGGACCGTCGGACCGGCGCGCAGGCGGGCCGCCTCGAACAGGTCGCGTCCGACCACGCGTACGGCGCGGGCCTCGCGGTCCGGCACCTCGCCGGACTCGGCCACGAGCGCATCGCCCTCGTGGCGCGGGCCGAGAGCCCCAACACCCCTCTGATCCGCGAGGGGTACGCGGCGGCCTGCCGGGCTCTCGGACTGACGGCCCCTCCGGAGTACCGCATCGGCTCGGACGGCCAGGGCGCCGCGTCCGACGCCCAGTTCGGGGAGCTCGTGGCCGCGGTCGAGGCCGGCGAGGTCCGGGCGGCCCTGGTCCACAACGATCTCGACGCCGTGGCCCTGGTCGGCGTCCTGCGCGCCCGCGGCCTGCGCGTACCGCAGGACCTGGCCGTCGTCACGTACGACGACGAGGTCGCCGAACTCAGCGACGTGCCGCTCACGGCGGTGGCCCCGCCCAAGCGGGCGGTGGGCATGTGGGCGGTCGACCTGATGATGCGCAGGCTCGACGACCCGGCTCCGCCGCTCGCCGAGGTGCTGCTGCGCCCGGAACTGCGGGTGCGGGCCTCCAGCCGCACCCCCTGACTGCTTTCACTTTCTTTCGTTTCACATCATGCGAAGCCAAATGTATTGACGAAGCCAGGGTGCTGCCGAATGATTCCGTTCGACGCCACAGCGAACGATCGGTGCCCAACATGCTTCGCAAGACCGCGGCCGCCCTGGCCGGCTCTGTCACAGCCCTCGCCCTGCTCGCCACCGGATGCGGAGGGTCCGGCCAGGACGCCTCCTCGACCGCCAAGAAGACCGGAAAGGTGACCTTCTGGTCCTTCGTCAAGGGGTCCGACGAGGTGGCCGCGGCCTTCAACCGCAGCCACCCGGACATCGAGGTGACCTTCGAATCGGTTCCGTCGAACCAGGAGTACTACTCGAAGCTCACCAACGCCGTGAAGGCCGGCACGGCTCCGGATGTCGCGGTCGTCGAATACCCGAACCTCCCGGAGTTCGCGACCCAGGGCAAGATCGAGGACCTGAGCGACACGCTCGGCCCCCTGGTGAAGGACCGGTTCCCCGGCGCCGCACGGCAACTGGTCGAACTCGGCGGCCGGACCTGGGGCGTTCCGCGTGACGCGGCTCCCTTGACGCTGATGTACCGGAAGGACTTCTTCGCCCGGCACAAGATCGACGTACCCACGACGTGGGACGCCTACCGGAACATGGCCGAGAAGGTGAAGAAGGCCGACCCGGACGCCCGCGGCGGAGTGCTCTACACCGACAACCCCGGCCTGCTGTCCGCCTTCGCCTGGCAGGCCGGCGGCCAGTGGTTCGCCACCGGGAAGGACGCCTGGAAGGCCACCCTCGACGACGGGCCGTCGAAGAAGGTCGCCCGCTACTGGGGCGATCTCGCACGCAAGGACCTCGTCCGCTCGCTGAGTTCGCTCGACCCGTTCTGGACGAGCGTGCAGAAGGGCGGGACCGTCGCCTACGTCTGTGCCAGCTGGTGCGCCGGAGCGCAGCAGGCGACCGTCCCCGACCAGAAGGGCAAGTGGGCCGTCGCCCCCGTGCCCACCTGGGACGGCGAACCGGCCTCGGCCATGTACGGCGGATCGTCCTTCGTGATCCCCAAGGGATCCGACAACAGCGGCGCGGCCGCCGAGTTCATCAAGTGGATCACCACTGATCCCCAGGGCATGAAGGCCTGGGTGTCCTCCGGCACCAGCAGCCTGTTTCCCGCCGACCCGTCGCTGGTCCCCGTCACCAAGGCGGCGTTCGGCACGGACTACTACGGCGGCCAGGACGTCTACGCGGTGAGTGCGGCCTCCTACAAGGCGATTCGGCACGACTGGACCTGGGGCCCGGCCATGGGCACGACCAACACCGCGCTCGTGGACGAACTCCCCGAGGTCGCCGACGGCAAGGCGTCCCTGCCCGCCGTCCTCACCCAGGCGGAACGGACCACCGTCACGCACATGAGGCAACGCGGCATGAAGGTCACCGCTCCCTAGCCGCCCGCGAGCCCGCGTGGCCGGGGTCCCGCCCGCACCTCACGTGCGAGGCCCCCGGCACCTCCCCGCATCACCCCGGAAGGCCGCCATGGCAACCTCCTCCACCCGCGGACAGCGCCGCACCGCCGCGCTGCTCCTGTCACCGTTCTTCGGCCTCTTCGCGGCCGTGACCCTCGCACCCCTGCTGTACGCCGCATGGCTCAGCCTCTTCACCACCCGCACCTCCGGCCTCGGATTCGGTGGCGCACGGAACGTCTTCACCGGGTGGGACAACTACCTGCGCGCGCTGAGCGACCCGGAGTTCCGCGACGGATTCGTCGTCGTCGCCACGTACTGCGCCCTCTACATCCCCGTCATGATCGGCGCCGCACTGGCCCTCGCGCTGCTGCTCGACACCGGTCTGGCCAAGGCCCGCTCCTTCTTCCAGCTCGCGCTGTTCCTGCCGCACGCGGTACCGGGCCTGATCGCGGCGCTGATCTGGGTGTACCTCTACACCCCGGGCCTGAGCCCCGTGGTCGACCTGCTGCGTTCCGGCGGGCTCGACATCAGCTTCCTCTCGGCAGACACCGCCGTCTTCTCGGCCGCCAACATCGCCGTGTGGGAGTGGACCGGCTACAACATGGTCATCTTCTACGCCGCCCTGCAGGCGATTCCCCGCGAGACGCTCGACGCGGCGAAGGTCGACGGCGCGGGCGCCCTGCGGACCGCGCTGTCCATCAAGGTGCCGATGATCCGCCCGGCGGTGGCGCTCGCCGTCCTGTTCACCGTCATCGGATCGATCCAGCTCTTCACCGAGCCGAAGGTCATCTACAACGCCTCCAGCGCGATCGGCAGCAGTTGGACGCCGAACATGTACGTCCAGACGGCGGCCTTCCAGAACAACGACTTCGGCCTGGCCGCCGCGGCCTCGCTGCTCATCGCCCTGTTCGCCGCCGTCCTGTCCTTCGCCGTCACCCGTATCTCACGCCGCGGGAGCAAGCCGTGACCACGCCCACCCGAACTCCAGTCCAGGCCCCCGCTCCCCCGCGGACGTCCCGGCCCGATGCCGTCCGACGCCCCCGCGGCCGGCGCCGCCCCGCCAAGTCGCCGTCGGTGCTGCTCTCCAAGACCGGGGTCACCGCGCTGCTGGCCCTCGCCACCCTCTACACCCTGCTGCCCCTGACCTGGCTGCTGCTCTCCTCCACCAAGAGCCGCGAGGACCTGTTCGGCACGAACGGCTTCACGCTCGGTGGCGAGATGCACCTCGGGCAGAACCTGCGGCACCTGTTCACCGCCGACGACGGCGTGTACGTGCGCTGGGTGATCAACACCGTGCTGTATGCGGGCGTCGGGGCCCTGCTGGCGGCCGTGTTCAGCGTCGCGGCCGGCTACGCGTTCGACAAGCTCGCCTTCCCCGGCAAGGAGCGGCTGTTCTCGCTCGTCCTGCTGGGCGTGATGGTGCCCGCCACGGCGCTGGCGATCCCGCTGTACCTGCTCGCCGCGAAGGTCGGCATGGTCAACACCTTCTGGGGCGTGTTCTTCCCGGGCCTGGTCTTCCCGTTCGGCGTGTACCTGGCGCGTGTCTTCAGCGCGTCCTACGTGCCCGACGAGGTCCTGGAAGCGGCGCGCATGGACGGGGCCGGAGAGTTCCGCGCCTTCTGCCGCATCGCCTTCCCGATGCTGGCGCCCGGCTTCGTGACCATCTTCCTCTTCCAGTTCACGCAGATCTGGAACAGCTTCTTCCTGCCCCTGGTGATGCTCTCCGACCAGGACCTCTATCCGGTCAACCTCGGCCTGTACGTCTGGTATTCGTCCGCGCTCTCCCAAGGCCACCCCGAGGACTACCTGCTGGCCGTCGTCGGCTCGCTGGTCTCCGTGGCCCCGCTGATCGCCGTCTTCCTGATGTTGCAGCGGTTCTGGAAGTCCGGCATGACCGCCGGTGCCGTCAAGTAGGCCGCGAACGTGAGGAATTCCCCCATGCGCCCGACCACTCCCACCCGACCGCGTGCCCTGTTCGCCATGGGCCGGCGTCACCGGGACGCGCTGTTCCCGCCCGCCGCGACCCGGCGCCTGACGGCGTACGTCGACCTCGACCCCGACCACGTGACCGAGGACTTCACGGCCGAACCGGCCCTGGAGGACGTGGAGCTCCTGATCACTTCCTGGGGATGCCCGGTCATCGATGCCGACGTACTGGCACGGGCCCCCGCCCTCAAGGCGGTCGTCCACGCCGCGGGCAGCGTCAAGCACCATGTCACCCAGGCCTGCTGGGAGCGGGGACTGGCCGTGTCCTCCGCCGCCGCGGCCAACGCCGTGCCCGTCGCCGAGTACACCGTCGCGGCGGTTCTCTTCGCCAACAAGCGGGTGCTGGACATCGGAGGGCTCTACCGCGAGCACCGGGCCCCGCTCGACTGGTCCCGGCTCTTCCCCGGATTCGGCAACTACCGCAGGACCGTCGGCGTGGTCGGGGCCTCGCTCGTCGGCCGCAAGGTGCTCGAACTGCTGCGGCCCCACGACCTCGACCTGCTGCTCGCCGACCCCTACGTCGACGCGGCGCAGGCCGCCGCGCTGGGTGCCCGGCACGTGGACCTCGACGAGCTGGTCGCCGGCTCGGACGTCGTCTCGCTGCACGCGCCGGCGCTGCCCGAGACCCGCCATCTGCTGGACGCGCGCAGGCTCGCGCTGATGCGGGAGGGCGCCACGCTCGTCAACACCGCACGAGGCTCCCTCGTCGACACCGAAGCCCTCACCGCGGCTGCCACGACCGGCCGGATCCACGCGGTCATCGACGTCACCGAACCGGAGGTACTCCCGACGACCTCACCTCTCTACTCCCTGCCGAACGTCCTTCTCACCCCCCACATCGCGGGCTCGCTCGGCGGTGAACTCCGCCGGATCACCCACAGCGCGGTCGACGAGGTCGAGCGCTACTGCTCGGGCCTGCCGTTCGCCCACGCCGTGCACCACGCGACCCTGGCGACCTCGGCCTGACCGAACCGCCGGATCCGCTGTTCCCCACTTCCCCCCACTTCCCTCCACTTCCCCTCACCTCGTACCCCCCACCTCTCGTGTTCCCCAACGACGAACGAGGAGTTCGCATGCACCACGCCTCACCGGTCGGCAGACGTCGACTGCTCCAGGCGGCCGGCGCCGTCGGACTGGCGGCGGCCACGGCCCCGCTGCTCGCCACGACGGCGCCGGCCGCCCCTGCCGCGCCCCGCACCCGCATCACCGACCTGGGCCCCGCCATCGAGCAGTTCGCGCTCATGAGCGGACTCCTGGTCGGCGACACCGTCTACATCGGCTCGCGCAACCTCACCCCGACCAGGCTGATCGGGTTCCACCTGCCGACCCGCAAGGTGGTGTGCCGGACCGACCTCGGCTCCGGTCACTCCGTCCAGGCCCTCGCGGCCGATCCCACCGGCAGGTACCTGTACGCCGGCGTCCTCACCAAGTCAGACGAGGGCAGGCCGAATCTCTTCCGCTGGGACCTGGCCCGTCCGGACAAGCCGGCCGTCGGCGTCGGCCGGACCGAGGACCGTGACATCCGCGCGCTCGCCGTCGCCCCCGACGGCACGGTGTTCGCGGTGGGCGGCATCCCGGGGAAGGCGCCCGCGCTGTGGGCGTACGAGCCGGGCGCGGGTGCCGTGACCAGGCTCGGCGTCCCCGATCCGAAGGCCACCCTGGCCCGGGCGGTGGCCGCCACCGACACGACCGTCTTCTTCGGCGCGGGCAGCACCCTCTCCGGCGGGGGTGACGCGAGCAAGGCGTCGCTGTTCGCCTACGACCGGGCGGCGGGGACGTTCACCGACGTCACCCCGCCCGAACTGGAGAAGGATCCCAGCGTGCGCGACGTCGCCGTCCTCGGGGACCGCCTGGTCGTCAGCACCTCCGGTTCGACCGAGCCGGCCAAGCTGGCGGTGCTGGACCCGGCCGATCCCTCCTCGTACACGGTGACGCGCACCTCCGCGTCCGTGGTCAAGCGGCCGACCTCGGACGGCAAGAAGATCTACTTCGCCACCGACTCCGGGCTGCAGTCGTACGCCACGGACACCGGGGCCGTCGAACCGGTCGCGTTCGACGGGCCCGACCTCGGCGAGGTCTGGGGCCTGGACCACGCCGACGGCACCCTCACCGTCGTCTCGGGCTACGGCCTGGTCGTCGAGATGGACCTGGCCGACCACACCAGTGCGGTCACCGACCTCGGCCGGGCGGGAGCGCCCGTCAGCCCCCAGACCACCATGGGTCTGGCCGCCGACGACCGCTACGTGTTCGTCGGCGGAAACAACGTCATCGCGCGCCACGACCTGCGGGGCGGCAAGGTGGTCAACCTGCGGGCGCCCGGCGAGGCGAAGGACGTCGAACTCCTGAACGGGGTGCTCTATACGGGCCAGTACAGCGCGCAGGGCATGTGGACGTACGACCCCGGAAAGGGCGGACAGCCGCACCGGCTCGCGGCGTTCCCCACCGAGCAGAACCGTCCCCTCGACCTCTGCTACGACAAGGTCAACCGGCTCTTCCTGGTCGGGGTGCAGTCCGACACCGAGGGCGGCGGCTCCCTGTGGACGTACGCGCCGAGGACCGGGAAGAAGTCGGCCCGCGTCAACCCGATCGACGAGAACCAGATGGTGCGCGCGGTCGCCACGCAGGACGGCGTCGCCTACCTCGGCGGTGACAACCCCACCGCTCAGGGGCCGCCCGGCACGCTCGTCGCCCTCGACCCGGTGGCCGGGCGTGAGCTGTGGCGCATCGACCTCCCCCTGCCCACGGGCGTCGCCGCCCTGGCCGTGCGCGACCGCCAGCTGTACGGCCTCACCCGCAAGGGCGGCTTCTTCGTCGTCGACCTGCAGATCCGCCGCGTGGTGCACACCGCCGATCTGCGCGGCCTCTGTCCGGGGTTCGCGGCCATGGTCACCAGCAGGGGAAGGGTCTACGGCGTCTCGGACACCACCCTGTTCCGGTTCCATCCGAAGACCTTCGCCGTCAGCACCGTCGTACCGGAGATCAACGGCTCCTGGTACAGCGGCCCCCACATCGACGCGGATGCCCGCGGACGGCTGTACACGATGCGCGGCCACCACCTTGTCCAGATCGACGACAGGCCGGAGAGGCACTCATGACCAGGGGAATCAGGAAGGCCAGGACGAGGACCGCCGCGGCGGCGGTGCTCGCGGGAACGCTGACGGTGGTGTGCCTGGTCACCGCGGAGGCGAGCCAGGACGACACGGCCCGGTCCACCGCGTGCGCGTCCCGGCGCGCCGCGCCGCTGCTGAACGTCGACTACCGGGACGGCAGCCCGAACTCGGGCCTGCCCGACCTGACCACGACGCACGCCGCGGCCCCGGACGCGTCCTCCGTCGTCCCGTCGGGCGACGACCACGCCGTCGAGCACAAGGTGACGCTCGGCGACCCCGACTACGTCTCCGACGGAGCGCCCCGCAGCGAGAGCGCCACGAACAAGATCCCTGAGGGGCAGCTGCGCGTCGGCGACGAGCGCCGGTACGAGTTCAGCCTCCTCCTCAAGGACTGGAAGAAGTGGGAGCCGGGGGACTCCTCACACGGCGACATCGTCTTCCAGGGGAAGCACGCGGGCGGCAACCTGCCGTCCTTCTACCTGATGACGAAGCGCAACAGCATCGCCTTCCGCTCGCCCACGCTCGATCTGCAGGCCACCGTGGTCGACGACTTCCGCGAACACCTCGGCACGTGGATGACGTTCCGGGTGGACGTGCGGTGGGCGGACGACAGAACCGGCTACTACAAGATCTCCACCCGGATGCCCGGCGAATCCTGCTTCACCCCGCGCAAGACGTATCAGGACGTCCAGACCTTCCACCCGAAGAACCCGACGACGTTCGGGTACATCAAGTGGGGCCTCTACCGTCCCGGGCAGAGCCTCGCGGACGGCGACGTCCCGACGCGGATCGTCCGGCACGACAACATCCGCATCCTGGATCTCGCCAAGAACTGACGATCCTCATCCCCCGCCCCGGCCGGGTCGTCGGCGTGCCCGGCCGGGGCCCGGACCACCGCACTCACGCCCGAAGGGCACGTCTGGGTGCCCGAGTTGCCGCCCGGCCTGCCCAAACGGGCAGCAATCGGGGCACAGGTGACCGTTGACACAGTGAAGAACGGTGGCCAATGATTGTGGCTCACCGGGCCCCCGACCCCCTGACCAGGTCCGATGACGGCCCGCGAC